>CAMFLK010000422.1 GCA_945957135.1 uncultured Rhodospirillales bacterium | reverse complement strand
AGCGTGACGAGATGCTGGGCCGCCGCCATCGCCGCGCGGAAAGTCGGGAACTGGCAGATGCCCAGCATCTTGCGCGGCTTGATCGGTTGCAGCGTCAGCTCCAGCGCGGCGGAGAAGGCCAGCGTGCCCTCCGAGCCCACCAGCAGCCGCGCGAGATTGCCGCGCCCGGCTTCGCGGGCGGCCGGGGTCAGCGCGTCGATATTGTAGCCGCCCACCCGGCGAAGCTGTTGCGGGAAGCGTGCCGCGATCTCCTCCGCCTCCGCCGCCCCCAGGGCGCGCAGCCGCTGGATCAGATCGGCGAAGCCGGCATCGGCGGTGGCGCCGAGATTGTCGCCCAGCTCGCCGAAGCGATGCGCCGAGCCATCGGCGAGGATGGCGTTGATGGCCGTCACGTTGTCCGCCATCAGCCCGTAGCGGATCGACTTGGAGCCGCAGGAGTTGTTGCCGGCCATGCCGCCGATGGTGCAGCGGGCATGGGTGGAGGGATCGACCGGAAAGAACAGCCCGTCCTTGCGCAACGCCGCGTTGAGATGCCCGAGCACGATGCCCGGCTGCACCCAGGCCCGCCGGCCCGCCGCGTCGATCTCCAGCACCTCGCGCAGATATTTGGAGCAGTCCATCACCAGCGCGCGGTTCACCGTCTGGCCGCACTGGCTGGTGCCGCCGCCCCTCGCCAGCACCGGCACGCCCGCCTCGCGGCAGATGGACAGCGCGGCACTCACGTCGCCGATGCGCTTCGGCACGATCACCCCCACCGGCATCACCTGGTAGATCGAGGCGTCCGTCGCGTAGCGCCCGCGATCGGCGGCGGAGAACAGCACCTCGCCGGCGATCTCCCGGCGCAGGCGGTCGGCGAGGCCGGAGGTGGCGATGTCGGCATGCATGTTCATCGCCGCACGATAGGCCGGCGAGTTGGCGACGGCGAGGCTTGCCAAGTTGGCGGCGCCGAGGGGAGGGCGCATTCTGCCGCCATAGGGAGGATCCAATGGCCTATTACCAGTCCCGGCCCACCATCGGCCGCCACTTCCTGCAAATCCCCGGCCCCACCAACGTGCCGGACCGCGTGCTGCGCGCCATGGACAATCCGACCATGGACCATCGCGGCCCGGATTTCGGCGAACTCGGCCAGCGCATCCTCGCCAGCCTGCCGAAGCTGTTCCAGACCAGCCGCCCGGTCATCGTCTATCCCGCCTCCGGCACCGGGGCGTGGGAGGCGGCGCTGGTCAACACCCTCTCGCCCGGCGACACCGTGCTGATGTGCCGCACCGGCTGGTTCGCCACGCTGTGGCAGGAAATGGCCGAGCGCCTCGGCCTCAAGCCGCGCTTCATCGAGACGGACTGGCGGCGCTGCGCGGATGTGGACGGCATCGCCGCCGCCCTCGCCGGCGACAAGGCGCACGACATCAAGGCCGTCTGCGTGGTCCACAACGAGACCTCCACCGGCTGCACCAGCCGCATCGGCGAGGTGCGCGCGGCGCTCGACGCGGCGGGTCACCCCGCGCTGCTGCTGGTGGACACCATCTCCTCGCTCGGCAGCATCGACTACCGGCACGAGGAATGGGGCGTCGATGTCACCATCGCCGGCTCCCAGAAAGGGCTGATGCTGCCGCCCGGCCTCAGCTTCAACGCCATCAGCGCCAAGGCCCTCGCCGCCGCCGAAACCGCGAAACTGCCGCGCAGCTACTGGGACTGGCGGCCGATGCTGGCCGCCAACGCCACCGGCTACTTCCCCTTCACCCCCGCCACCAATCTGCTCTACGGGCTCGACACCGCGGCCACCATGCTGCTGGAGGAAGGCCTCGCCAACGTCTTCGCCCGCCACGACCGCCACGCCGAAGCCACCCGCCGCGCCGTCCGCGCCTGGGGCCTGGACATCCAATGCGCCGACCCGCGCCACTACTCCTCGGCCCTCACCGCCGTGCGGGTGCCCGAAGGGCACAGCGCCAACGCGCTGCGCGCCATCATCCTCGAACACTGCAACATGAGCCTCGGCAACGGCCTCGGCCGCCTGAACGACCGCGTGTTCCGCATCGGCCATCTCGGCGCCTTCGGCGATCTGGACCTGATCGGCACACTCGGCGGCGTGGAAATCGGCCTGCGGCGCGCGGGGGTGCCACACAGCGAAGGAGGCGTGCAGGCGGCGATTTCGTATCTGGCGGGGAATAAGTGAAGGGGAAGGAAGCGCTTCTTTCTTGGAAGAAAGAAGCAAAGAACTTTTGATCGTTTTCGCGGCGGCGGTTCCCGCGTCACCGCCGTAGCGTCCCCCATCCCCATCACCGTCTTGACCGGGCTTGTCCCGGTCATCCACGCGGTGAGGCTCTGCCAGTAGGTGATGGCTTCGCACGAAGCCGACGCGCCGTGCATCTCTTTCACCGCCGGCGGCACGGCACGGCTGCCGCGACAAGAAGTCGCTGCGGGGTGGCCGGGACAAGCCCGGCCATGACTGGGATTTGGAAAATCGCGTGATCTGGGCTGATATTTTCGGGTGTTGGCGTATGTACACGCGGTATCGCCTCGGGAATGACCCAA
>CAMFLK010000421.1 GCA_945957135.1 uncultured Rhodospirillales bacterium | reverse complement strand
GCGCACCCGCCAGCGCGGGTTGAGCGAGGCGTAGGGGTCCTGGAAGATCATGTTCATCCGCCGCCGCAGCTCGGGCTGGGCGCGGGCGGAGGAGAGGGGCTGGCCCTCGAACAGCATGTCGCCGTCGCTGGGTTCGTAGAGCCCCACGGCCATGCGCGCCACGGTGGATTTGCCGCAGCCGCTCTCGCCAACCAGGGAGAGGGTGGTGCCGCGCGGAATGGCGAAGTCGATGCCGTCCACCGCCCGCAGCACCCGCCTGCCCTCGCGCGCCAGGGTGCGTTGCAGCCAGGGCTTGGAGACGTCGAAGCGGCGGGAGACGCCGACCGCTTCCAGCACCGCAGGCTCAACAAGCACTGGGGGCTCAGCCATGGGCGGTAACCTTGTCGTAGAGCCAGCAGGCGGCCAGCGTCGGCCCGGCCGGTTCCAGCACGGGCTTGTCGATCCGGCAGCGGTCGAACACTTTCGGGCAGCGCGGGTTGAAGGCGCAGCCGGGCGGAATGGCGTTCAGCCTCGGCATGGCGCCGTCGATCTGGCGCAGCCGGTCCACGCGATGGGTCAGGCTGGGGATGCTGCCCATCAGCCCCTCGCTGTAGGGGTGGCGGGGGTGGCGCACCACCTCGGCCACCGGGCCGATCTCGGCGATGCGGCCGGCATACATCACCGCCACCCGGTCCGCGGTCTCGGCGATCACCCCCATGTCGTGGGTGACGAGCATGACGGCGGTGCCGTGCTCGCGGGTGAGGCGCTTGAGCAGGGCGATGATCTGCGCCTGGATCGACACGTCCAGCGCCGTGGTGGGTTCGTCGGCGATCACCACGCGGGGCTCGGCGCACAGGGCGAGCGCGATCACCACGCGCTGGCGCATGCCGCCGGAGAACTGGTGGGGATAGGCGTCGATGCGTTCGCGCGCGGCGGGGATGCCGACATCTTCCAGCCACTGGATCGCCCGCTCCCGCGCGTCGCGGTCGGACAGGCGCAGATGGGTCTGGATGGTCTCCACCAGCTGGCGGCCGATGGAGTAGAGCGGGTTCAGCGTGGTCAGCGGGTCCTGGAAGATGGCGCCGATCTGCTTGCCGCGGACCGAGCGCATCTGGTCCTGGGTGAGGTTGTCGATGCGCTTGCCGTCGAACAGGATCTGCCCGCCGGCGACGCGGCCGGGCGGCTCCAGCAATCCGATGATGGCAGCGCCGGTCAGCGACTTTCCCGCCCCGCTCTCGCCCACCACGCCGAGCACCTCGCCCGGCGCGATGGAGAAGGACACGCCGTCGAGCGCCCGGAGCACGCCGCGCCGGGTTGGGAATTCGACCGTGAGGTTCTGGACATCGAGCAGCGACATCAGCGCAGCCTCGGGTTCAGCGCGTCGCGCAGCCAGTCGCCCAGCAGGTTCACCGACAGCACCATGATGGCGAGCGTGAGCCCGGGGAAGATCGTCACCCACCACTCGCCGGAGAACAGGAAGTCGTTGCCGATGCGGATGAGCGTGCCGAGCGAGGGCTGGGTGGGCGGCAGGCCGACGCCGAGGAAGGACAGCGTGGCCTCGTCCAGCATCGCGAGGCCCAGGTTGAGGGTGACGATCACCAGCACCGGGCCGAGCACGTTGGGCAGGATGTGGCTGATCATGATGCGCGGGCGGGGAATGCCGATCACCCGTGCCGCCATCACGTATTCCCGCCCGCGCTCCACCAGGGTGGAGCCGCGCACGGTGCGGGCGAATTGCGGCCATCGCGCGATGCCGATGGCGAAGACCAGCACGTAGATCTGGATGCGGTCGTGCAGGTCGCGCGGCAGGGCGGCGCGGGCGATGCCGTCCACCAGCAGGGCGATGAGGATGGAGGGGAAGGTGAGCTGCACGTCGGTGATGCGCATGAGCAGCGAATCGATGGCACCCCCGGCATAGCCGGCGATCAGCCCGATGGTGACGCCCACCACGAGGGCGAAGGCGATGGCCAGCACGCCGACCAGCAGCGAGATGCGGGCGCCGTACATGATGCCCGACAGCACGTCGCGCCCCTGGTCGTCGGTGCCGAGGATATGGGCCATCTCGCCATCGGCCTCGAACACCGGCGGCTTGAAGCTGTCCATCAGGCTGAGGCTGGCGAGGTCGAACGGATTGTGCGGCGCGATCCACGGGGCGAGCACGGCCGCCGTCACGCAGATCAGCACCACGAGAAACGAGATCACCGCCACCGGCGAGCGGCGGAAGCTGTAGAAGAAGTCGCTGTCGATGAAGCGTGCCAGCATGGTCAGTGCCCCCGGCCGACGCGCAGCCGCGGATCGACGGCGTAGTAGAGCAGATCGACGATGAGGTTGATGGTGACGAACAGCACCGCGATCAGCATCAGATAGGCCGACATCACCGGCACGTCCGCCACCCCGATCGACTGCACCAGCAGCAGCCCCATGCCCGGCCACTGGAACACCTGCTCGGTGACGATGGAGAAGGCCATCAGCCCGCCGATCTGCAGGCCGACGATGGTGACGACCGGCACCAGCGTGTTCTTCAGCGCATGGCCGAAATTGATCGCCCGGTTGGTG
>CAMFLK010000420.1 GCA_945957135.1 uncultured Rhodospirillales bacterium | reverse complement strand
AGGGCAGAGAGCATCTGCACGATCTGGGTGAAGGGGCTGGGCGGGTGCATCGGGGGGGTCTCCTGCAAAATGGTTCGTGAGCGTGATTTACTTCGACCAACAACGGTTGGCAAGCACAAAAAACGCGATCCGCAAAATTTTTTTCGCGCCCCTTCCTGCACGCACGCGTGCCGGACAGCGTCCCGCGATACCCTGGCAGCCGCGATCCCATCGGGGGAGGGTCACGGAGCGCCTTTCGTCCCGGCGATGACCAGCGGACGGAATCGCTGCGCCCAATCGATCGCGTCGTTGACATAGGCTTGCTGGGCGGCATTCAGGCTGGAAGCGGTGGCGCCGGCGAAGGCCCCGCAATCAGCCGCGGGCCAGCCGAGCGAAAAAGGAAGCAGGGAAGAAACCGGTTCTCTTTCGAAAGAAAGAGCCAAAACCTTTTGAAATAGCGATTTCGGGCGTCCGCACCGTCGCACGAACGCCCGCGAGCCGCCCGGCCAGCCACCGCCGGGAACAAACGATCGAAGTCTTCTCGCTTCCTTTTCTTCGGAAAAAGAAGGCGCTTCCTTCCTCGCCCGCCGGCGGCCCCACGAGGCCGCCGGCCAGGCGGCGTTTCAGAAGACCTGGCGCAGGATCACGAACAGCGCGCCGGCGATGACCATGGCGGCGGGCAGGGTCAGCACCCAGGCCATGGCGAGGTTGCGCACCGTGCTCCATTGCAGGCCGGAGCCGTTGGCCGCCATGGTGCCGGCCACGCCGCTGGAGAGCACATGGGTGGTGGAGACCGGCAGGCCGTAGGCGTCGGCCAGGCCGATCGTGCCCATGGCCACGATTTCCGCCGCCGCGCCCTGGCCGTAGGTCAGGTGGGTCTTGCCGATCTTCTCGCCCACCGTCACCACGATGCGCTTCCAGCCCACCATGGTGCCCAGGCCGAGCGCCAGCGCCACCGAGAACTTCACCCAGTTGGGAATGTAGCGGGTGCCCTCGTCCAGCGCGGTGCGGAAGGATTTGAGCGCGCCCATGTCGGCCGGGCTGAACCCGTCCGGGCTGCTGCCCAGCAGGCGCACCGCGTCGGAGGCCAGGTACATGTCGTTGCGCACGTTCGGCGTGGCCGCCGCGCCGATCATGCTGATCGAGCCGTAGGTCCTCACCTGCCGCGCGATGTCCCCGGTCAGCACGGAGAGCGCGCCGAACACCTCGGGCGCGGCCACCGCGCGGGTCTTCAAGGCGCTGCCCACCACGATGCGGGCCTGCTCCACCGGCATCGGCGCGACGTTCGGGGCATGCGCCTGGAACACCGCCTGCGCCGCCGCGGTGGTCTGCAGGAAGGCGGGGGTGGTGCTTTCCGGCATGGCGCGGTTCAGCGCGTAGGCGGTGGGGGCGGCGCCGATCAGGATCAGCATGATCAGCCCCATGCCCTTCTGCCCGTCATTGCTGCCGTGGAAGAACGACACGCCGGTGCAGGTCAGCACCAGCAGGAAGCGGATGGGCGCGGGCGGCGGCTGGCGGCCTTCCGGCGCGGTGTAGAGCTTCTTGCTGCGGATGAAGAACTTCATCAGCAGCAGCAGCACGAAGGCCAGCACGAAGCCGAGCACCGGGCTGAACAGCAAGGCACGCAGCACGCCGATCGCCTGGTTCCAGTCCACGCCCGACGTCGCCATGCCGGCCGGCGCCAACAGCTGGTTGGCGACGCCCACGCCCATGATGGAGCCGATCAGCGCGTGCGACGAGGAGTTGGGCAGCCCCATCGCCCAGGTGCCCAGATTCCAGATGATCGCGGCGAGCAGCAGGGCGAAGATCATCGCGTAGCCCGCGCCGCTGCTGGCTTGAAGGATCAGCTCCACCGGCAGCAAGGTCACCACCGCATAGGCCACCGCCCCGGTGGAGGTGAGCACGCCGAGGAAGTTGAAGGTGCCCGACCACACCACCGCCACCAGCGGCGGCAGCGAATGCGTGTAGATCACCGTCGCCACCGCGTTGGCGGTGTCGTGGAAGCCGTTGACGAACTCGAACCCCAGGGCGATCAGCAGCGCGATGCCCAGCAGCACCAGGGCGCCGATGGCCAGGTTGTGCTCGCCCACCGTGCTGATGTCGGTGGCGATGCTGTACGCCGCATAGGCCAGCCCGCCAGCCAGCGCGACGAGAAAGGCGATGGCCCCGGCGGCATGCGGCCGCTCGTCCATGTGCGGCCGCCCGGCATGGTGATGCCCCGCGTGCCCGTGCGTGGCCATGGTGGTGTCCGACATCGCCTTCCTGCTCCCGACGGATTGCCCCGGCGTTCTAGCCGCCCCAACGCCGGCGGTCAGTGTCTGAACGATGACAAATCGATCCAGGAGGGTGGCAGGGGAGGAAGGAAGAAAGGAAGCGCTTCTTTTTTGAAAAAAAGAAGCAAAAAACTTTCATTCGTTTTGGCTTTTACCGGCGGCGACATCTCGGGAACTGGACATGAGGGTCGGGAGCGGCGCACAATATCGCCGACGCACGATTCCAACAGTAAAAAAGTTTTTTGCTTCTTTTTTTCACAAAAGAAGCGCTTTCTTACCCCTCCCTTTCC
>CAMFLK010000419.1 GCA_945957135.1 uncultured Rhodospirillales bacterium | reverse complement strand
AACGGAGGTCGATACCCGCCGCAAGGGGTAAAATACATTTTTTCAAAAAATTTTTAAAGAACATCCTGGGGCTGATCCCGCCCGCTGGCCGCATCAAGCACGGCCAAGACGACAGGCGCGTTGGCACAATCGTGCCGACGCACGGCCCCAATAGATAAAAAGTTCTTTGCTTCTTTCTTTCAAGAAAGAAGCGCTTTCTTGCTTTCTTTCTTCGCGGAAGCGCCCAGCAAAAACGTCCCTCGCCCCGTCCTAGGCCGGCGCGAACACTCCGTCCGGCCGCAGCACCGACAGCACGCCGGAGCGGATGTCGAAGCTTGCGCCGTGCAGGGTCAGCCGTTGGTCGGCCACGCGTTCGGCCACGAAGGGGAAGGTCATCAGGTTTTCCAGCGCCAGTTTCACGCCCTGGAATTCCGTCTCCGTCTGCAGATCCACCGGATCGCAGGCCAGCGCGCGGCGCTTGGCCGGTTCGGCCAGGGCGAGCCATGGTTCCAGAAACCCGCCATCCAGCCGCGGCGTGCCGGTCAGCAGCTTGCGGATGCCGCCGCACATGGCGTGGCCCATCACGATCAGGTCGCGCACTTCAAGTCCCAGCACGGCGAATTCGATGGCGGCGCTGGTGGCATGCGCCCGCTCGTCCGGCGCGTAGGGGGGCACCAGGTTGGCGACGTTGCGGATGACGAACAGCTCCCCCGGCCCCGCGCCGAAAATCATCGCCGGGTCCACCCGGCTGTCCCCGCACGCCACCACCGCCGCGCGCGGCGACTGCCCCCGATCGGCCAGCCGCTCGAACACTGCCCGCCGCTCGGGCCATTGCCCGGCCCGGAACTGCCGATACCCGTCGATCAATGCCTGCATGCGCCCGTCTTGGCGCGGATCATGCTGCGGTGCAATAGGAAAAAGAAATCACGTTCTTTTTTGAAAAAAAGAACCAAAAAACCGCAGTGGCCGGGCTCTTGTCCCGGCCATCCACGACTTCATCTGGCCACCTACTGCGTCGGCACTGTCCGCGCGAAGAATAACGATAAAAGTCTTTTTGCTTCTTTTTCTTCAGAAAAAGAAGACTCTTCCTTTCTTCTCTATATCCCCCGCATCAGCCCCCCATCCACCCGCAGATTCTGCCCGGTGATATACCCCGCCCCGTCGGAGGCCAGGAACGCGATGGTGGCCGCGATTTCCGCCGTGGTGCCGTAGCGCCGCATCGGCACGCCGGCGCGGCGTTCCTCGGTGGCCGGCAGGGAGTCGATCCAGCCGGGCAGCACGTTGTTCATGCGGATGTTGTCCGCGGCGAACTGGTCGGCGAACAGCTTGGTGTAGGCGGCGAGGCCGGCGCGGAATACGGCGGAGGTGGGGAACATCGGGCTCGGCTCGAAGGCCCAGGCGGTGGAGACGTTGACGATCGCGCCGCTTTTCTGCGCCTGCATGATCGGCGTCACCAGACGCGTGGGGCGTATGACGTTCATCAGGTACACGTCCATGCCCGTGTGCCATTGCGCGTCGGTGATCTCCAGCAGCGGCGCGCGCGGGCCGTGGCCGGCGCTGTTGACCAGCACGTCGATGCGGCCCCAGCGTGCCATGGCGGCATCCACCAGCCGGGAGAGATCGTCCGCCGACTGGTTGGAGCCGGTGACGCCCAGCCCACCCAGTTCGCCGGCCAGCGCCTCGCCCTTGCCGGAGGAGGAGAGGATAGCGACGGCGAACCCGTCCGCGGCGAGCCGGCGCGCGGCGGCGGCGCCCATGCCGCTGCCCCCGGCGGTGACGATGGCGACTTTGCTGCTCATGGGTGCGTTTCCTTGGGTCGCGTTTGACGCGCGGAATCAGGCCGCTAGAACCAAAAGCGCCGGCCAGGATTGGGCCTGGCCGGCGTTCCGAAGGAGGACCGCGATGTTGGAGCATCGCAATCTCCTGCCGTGGATCATCGTGACTCTGGTTGTGAAAATCAAGGTCAGGATAGTCCGGCGGTAGGGGGATCGCCCGGCGTGAGCCGGGCGATTTCCCCGGAGCCGACGGCCATGTTGCAATGCGGGGAAGGCGCGGACTAGGCTTGGCGCCGATGGGGGATGGGGTCCCCCGAAACCGCCCTGGCAAGGGCTGATGACTCCTGCCGCGCGCGGCCCCCTTTGGATGGCCGGCGGTGGGAGTGGTGCATCCGCATTCCGGCCGCAGCGCGATCGTTCAGGCGGATGGGCGGAGGTGTGCGTGATCTTCTATCTCGGCGTGGCCATCGGCGGCGCCATCGGCAGCGTGGCGCGGGCCTGGATGACCGTGGCGATGATCCGCCTCACCGGGCCGGATTTCCCCTGGGGCACCTTGCTCATCAACGTGCTCGGCTCCTTCGTCATCGGCTTCTTCGGCATGATGACGATGGCCGGCGGGCGCCATCCGCTGCCCGGGGATATCCGGGCCTTCGTGATGATCGGCATCTGCGGCGGCTTCACCACCTTCTCTTCCTTCAGCCTGCAGACGCTCGACCTGATGCGCGACGGGCGGGTGGGGTGGGCGCTGGCCAATATCGGCCTGTCCGTGGCGCTGTGCCTGCTGGCGGTGG
>CAMFLK010000418.1 GCA_945957135.1 uncultured Rhodospirillales bacterium | reverse complement strand
CCCCGGCGGCGCCCTCCGCGCCGATGGCGGTGCTGGTGCCGTCGGAGGGCGCGCCGCGCGTGTTGCAGGCCGCGCCGGGCGCCAGCGGCCCGCAGGCGCGGCTGGGCATCGACCTGGTGGATTACGACACCGCCGGCCAGATCCGCTTCGCCGGCGCCGCCCCGCCCGGCGCCACGCTGCGCGGCTACGTGGACAACGCGCCGGTCGGCGACGCGGTGGCGGACGCCCAGGGCCGCTGGACCCTGGCGCCCAAGGCGGCGGTCAGCGCCGGCGACCATCAGCTGCGCATCGACCAGATCGGCCCCAACGGCGCCGTGCTCGCCCGCGCCGGCGTGCCGTTCCAGCGCGCGGAGCCCGCCGCCGTGGCGCAGCAGGCCGCGCGGCCGGGGCCGGCGGATGACCGCATTATCGTGCAGCCGCACCAGAATCTGTGGCGCATCGCCCGCGCCGCCTATGGGCGCGGGGCGCGCTACACGGTGATCCACGCCGCCAACCGCGACCAGATCCGCGACCCCAAGCTGATCTATCCCGGCCAGGTCTTCACCGTCCCCGCCGCGCCGGAGGAGGCCAAGCCGGCCGGCCGGTGAGCCCCACAGCATTCGCCCCCACGCAGACCAATAGATAAAAGTTTTTTGGTTCTTTTTTTCAAAAAAGAACGCGCTTCCTTCCTTGCCTGTCCTGACCGCGCGGTCGCGCGCCTTGCTGCGCGCGGGCGAACTGGCCATAACGCGGGCTTCTCCGGTTTTTGGATCCGCATGTCGCTCGCCGCCTCCTTCCGCCTCGTGCTCGCCCGGCCGCATCCGGCCGGCACGCCGTTTCTCATCGGCGGTGCCGCCTGTTTCGTGGTGGGGCTGTTCCTGGCGCATTGGCTGGCCTGGCTGGGCGCGGCCTTCGTGCTGTTCTGCCTCTATTTCTTCCGCGACCCCGAGCGCGTGGCCCCGGACCGGCCCAATCTGGTGCTGGCGCCGGCGGATGGGCACATCGTCTCCGTCGCGCCCGCCGCGCCGCCGGCGGAACTCGCCATGGGCACGGAACCGCGCTGGCGGGTAGCGATTTTCCTCTCCGTGATCGACGTTCATGTCAACCGCGTGCCGGTCGATGGCACCGTCACCCGCATCGCCTACCGGCACGGCAAGTTCCTCAATGCCAGCCTGGACAAGGCGAGCACGGACAACGAGCGCAACGCGCTGGCCATCCGCCTCGCTGACGGGCGGGAGATCGCGGTGGTGCAGATCGCCGGGCTGATCGCGCGGCGCATCCTGTGCGACGTTCACGAAGGCGACGCGGTGCGCGCCGGCGAGCGCTTCGGCATCATCCGCTTCGGCAGCCGGACGGATATCTACCTGCCGGAGGGCGTGCGGCCGCTGGTGGTGGAGGGCCAGACCATGATCGGCGGCGAAACGGTGATCGCCCAGCTCGCATGAGCGACCCCGCCCCCCACGCCCCTGCCCCCTCCCCCATCCGCCGGCTGCGCAGCCGCTTCCGCCCGCGCCGGCGGCCGCGCTTCAAGGGCCCGTCCTTCAACCGGATGCTGCCCAACCTGCTGACCATGCTGGGCCTGTGCGCCGGCCTCACCTCCATCCGCTTCGCCCTCGAAGGCCGGTTCGGCGCCGCGGCCGTGGCGGTGATCGTGGCCGCCTGCATCGACGGGCTGGACGGGCGGCTGGCCCGGCTGCTGAAGGCCACCTCGCGCTTCGGCGCGGAATTCGACAGCCTGGCGGACTTCCTGTGCTTCGGCGTGGCGCCGGCCTTCATCCTCTATCTGTGGTCGCTGCAAACCGCGCATGGCTACGGCTTCCTGCCCTGCCTGATGTTCGCCGTGTGCATGGCGCTGCGCCTCGCCCGCTTCAACGCCGCCCTCGATGCCGGCCCCCACCCCGCCTACACATACAATTTCTTCACCGGCGTGCCCGCCCCCGCCGGCGCGGCCCTGGCCCTCATCCCGCTGTTCCTGGGCCTGGAAGCCAAACGCATGGGCTGGGACTGGCTGCTGACCATCTCCCAGTTCCCCCCCTTCTGCGCCATCGTGCTGATCGGCACCGCCCTGCTGCTGGTCTCCACCCTGCCGGTGTGGAGCTTCAAGAACTTCAAGGTGCCCAGCGAATACGTGCTGCCCGTGCTGCTCGGCACCGGCCTGTTCGCCGCCATCCTGGTCGCCGACCCCTGGGCCGCACTGGCAGTGGGCGGCATGATCTACCTCGGCATGCTCCCCTTCAGCCGCCGCAGCTTCATGCGCCTGAAACGCGAGGCGGAGGCGGTGCGGGGGGAACAAGAGCAAGGTTAAGGGTTAAGAAGGAAGCGGTTCTTTTTTGAAAAAAAGAACCAAAAAACTTTTATTATATTGAGTCGGTGCGTCGGCATTATTGTACGAACGACCCAATTCGTCATGGACGGGCTTGACCCGTCCATCCACGCCGTGACGTGCCGCCGGCGGTGATGGCTTCGCACGAGGTTGAGGCACACCGCGAGCTATGCAGAAAATCTAACTAGCCATGCGGGATTAGCAGTTCCATCGGGGATTTTGGGTAGTTATATGACGCGCATGGATATAACGCAACCCCCTTCGTTCAGGACACAACTCTGCGAAAACCTC
>CAMFLK010000417.1 GCA_945957135.1 uncultured Rhodospirillales bacterium | reverse complement strand
GGGCGGCGGCTGCCGCACCCACCACGCCCAGCGTCGGGCCGGAACCGGCGGCGACCGGCGGCACCGGTGCCGACGCCACGGCTTGCGGCGCGAAGGCGGGCATGCCGCCGCCGACCGCCACCAGCACCGGCCGCTCGGCCTGGCGCTGGTTCGCGGATTCGATGCCGGTCGCCACCACGGAGACGCGCACCTTGCCGGCCAGCGCGTCGTCGATCGCCGAGCCGAAGATGATGTTGGCTTCCTCGTCCACTTCCTCGCGGATGCGGTTGGCCGCCTGGTCCACCTCGAACAGCGAGAGGTCCTCGCCGCCCGTGATGTTGATCAGCAGGCCCTTGGCGCCGGACATGCAGGTGTCTTCCAGCAGCGGGTTGCTGATCGCCGCCTCGGCGGCGCGGATGGCGCGGTTCTCGCCCTCCGCCTCGCCGGTGCCCATCATCGCCTTGCCCATCTCGGCCATCACGGTGCGCACGTCGGCGAAATCGAGGTTCACCATGCCCGGCACCATCATCAGGTCGGTGACGCCGCGCACGCCCATGTAGAGCACGTTGTCGGCCATCTTGAACGCTTCCTTCCAGCCGGTGCGTTCATTGGCCACCCTGAACAGGTTCTGGTTCGGGATGACGATCAGCGTATCGACGTATTGCTGCAGTTCGCTGATGCCGTATTCGGCGGCGCGGGCGCGCTTGCTGCCCTCGAAGGTGAAGGGCTTGGTCACCACGCCGACGGTGAGGATGTTGCGCTCGCGGGCCATGCGCGCGATCACCGGCGCCGCCCCCGTGCCGGTGCCGCCGCCCATGCCGGCGGTGATGAACACCATGTGCGCGCCCTCGAGATGGCGGTACAGCTCGTCCGCCGCCTCCTCCGCCGCCGCCTGGCCCACTTCCGGCTTGGCGCCGGCGCCGAGGCCCTGGGTGAGGTGCGGGCCGAGCTGGATGCGCCTGTCGGCCCGGCTGTGCATCAGCTGCTGCGCGTCGGTGTTGGCGACCACGAAATCCACGCCCTGGAGGTTCATGGAGATCATGTTGTCCACGGCGTTGGTGCCGCCACCGCCCACGCCGATCACGCAGATCTTCGGCGTGAAATCGGTGTGGGTCTGGTGCTGGACGGTAAGGTTAAGGGTCATTTGCTCACTCCCCCGGGGGCGATGGTTGATAGCCCGACAATTCGATTCGCACGCCAGCCCAAATCGTCGGACTCACACGCGTTCACGCAGAAAATTGACCACCCGGCGCAGCCAGCCGGCCGGCCGGTCGTTCTCGATGTCGATATCCGCGAGCATGCGGCCCTGGCCGGCGGCCCAGGACAGCAGGCCGACGGCGGTGGCGAAGGCGGGACCGGCGGCGCTGTCCGGCAGGCCGCGCAGCGGGGCGGGGCGGCCGATGCGCACCTGCCGCCCCAGCACCTGGTTGGCCATTTCCTGCACGCCCGACAGCTGCGCGGCGCCGCCGGTCAGCACGATGCGGTGGCCGGCGGCGCGCAGCAGCCCGGTTTCCTCGAGCCGCGCCGCGACGATCTGGAAGGTTTCCTCCAGCCGCGGCTTGATGATGCTCACCAGCATGCTGCGGGGGATCTTGGTGATCGCGTGCTCGTCCTCGCCCACCTGGGGCACCGGCAGCATCTCGCGCTCGTCGTCCGGGCTGGCCTGGGCGCTGCCGTATATCGCCTTCAGCCGCTCGGCGTCCTTCACCGGCGTGGTGAGCACCCGGGCGATGTCGTTGGTGACGTGCATGCCGCCGAGCGAGAGCTGCTCGGCATGCTGCAACTGCCCGTCGGCGAACACCGCCATGCCCGTGGTGCCGCCGCCCATGTCCAGCACCGTGGCGCCGAGCATGCGCTCGTCCTCCACCAGCACCGCCATGCCCGAGGCCATCGGTGCCGAGACCAACTCGGCGATCTCCAGGTCGCAGCGGGCGAGGCAGGCATCGAGCGTGCGCAGCGTGGTGGTGGCGGCATCCACCACGTGAACCCGGGCTACCAGCGTCTCGCAATGCAGGCCGCGCGGATCGGCCACACCCTGCGCGTCGTCGGCGGCGAAGGCGAGCGGCAGCACATGGATGATGCTGCGCCCCTCCGTCACCGCGCGGTTGCGCGCCTCGGTCAGCAGGCGGCGGATGTCCTGCTCGGTCACCGCCCGCCCGCCCACCGGCCATTGCAGGTTGAACTGCTGGCTGCGCGGCTGGCCGCAGGACAGGTTCACCGTCACGCTGCGCAGCCGCGTGCCGGCCTCCTCCTCCGCATGGCCCACGGCGGCACGGATGGCGCGCTCGGCCTCCTCCACATCGACGATGCCGCCGGCCCGCACGCCGCGGCCCATCTGCCAGCCGAAGCCCAGCACGCGCAGGCTGAAATCGGATTCGCAGCGGCCGATGACGCAGGCGATCTTGGTGGAGCCGATATCCAGCACGCCGAACGGGCCGGACTGGCGGGGCCGCCCGCGCGGCGGGGCGTCCGGCTCGTCGATCCGGGGGGGCGTGGGGGGAGCCAGGCGCCGCGACATGTCGTTCATGTTTTCCTCGCGGCTGGGGCGGCGGTCGGGGGAGCGGGCGGCGGCCCGGCATCGGGCGGCGGCGGCGGGGGCAGCGGCAGGTCGCCGGC
>CAMFLK010000416.1 GCA_945957135.1 uncultured Rhodospirillales bacterium | reverse complement strand
CCGCGTGGATGGCCGGGACAAGCGCCCGGCCACTGCGGTTTTTTGGTTCTTTTTTTCAAAAAAGAACGCGCTTCCTTCCTTCGACTTCCTTCCCTACTCCGCCGCCATCGCCGCCGGCCGCGGCGAATCGAGCCGTTCCAGCAGGCGCGTGCGTTCCTGGGCGGCCTCGCGCATGGCGCGGTCCTTGATGTGGCCGTAGCCGCGGATGCGTTCGGGCAGGCGGGCCAGGGAGACGGCGGTGGGCAGGGTGGTGGCGGAGAGGGATTTCAGCAGCCTGTCCACGGTGGTTTCGTATTCGCCGATCAGGGCGCGTTCGGCCTGGCGTTCCTCGGTGCGGCCGAACGGGTCGAGGCGGGAGCCGCGCAGGAAGCGGAGGGGGGCGAGCAGGCGGAAGGCGGTCATCATCCACGGGCCGTATTCGCGTTTCAGCAGTTCGCCCGTGCGGCGGTCGCGTTTGGCGAGCAGCGGCGGGGCGAGGTGGAAGCGCAGCTTGTAGTCGCCCTCGAATTCGGCGGCGAGGGCGGCGCGGTAGGCGGGGGCGGCGTAGAGGCGGGCGACCTCGTATTCGTCCTTATAGGCGAGGAGCTTGGCGTAGTTGCGGGCGACCGCCTCGGTCAGCGCGGTGCCGCCGGAGAATTGGCGTTCCTCCACCTCGCGCACCCGGGCGACGAGCGCACGATAGCGGCGGGCGAGGCGGCGGTTCTGGTAGGCGGTAAGGTGGGCGGCGCGGGATTCGACAAGGGCGTCGAGATCGGGGTCCTCGCGCGGGGTTGTGGACAGGCCGGCGGCTTCCTGCACGGCGGCGAGATCGATGGCGGCGCGGCGGCCCCAGGTGAAGGCGGCGGTGTTGGCCTCCACCGAATTGCCGTTCAGCGCGATGGCGCCGAGCAGGCTGTCGAGCGACAGCGGCAGCAGCCCGCGCTGCCAGGCGAAGCCGAGCAGCAGCGGGTTGGCCGCGATGGTGTCGCCCAGCAGGCCGAGGGCGATGGCGGTGGCGTCGAGCGCGTCGGTGGCGGCGGCGTCGGCGATGCCGCGGCGCAGGCGGGCGGCGGGCAGGCGCGTGTCCGGGTGCAGCACGAAATCGCCGGTGGGCACTTCATGGGTGTTGAGCACGACGTGCGACACGCCCTCGCGCAGCGTGGCCAGGCTGTCGCGCCCGGCGGCGACGACCATGTCGCAAGCCAGCAGCAGGTCGGCCGCACCTCGGCCGATGCGCAACCCGTGCAGGGCGGCTTCGTCCTTGCCGATGCGGATATGGGAGGTGACGGCGCCGCCTTTCTGCGCCATGCCCATCTGGTCGAGCACGCTGACATGCAGCCCGTCGAGATGCGCGGCCATGCCGACGAGGGCGCCGATGGTGACGATGCCGGTGCCGCCGATGCCGGTGACCAGCAGGTTGAACGGGTGGTCGAGCGGCTTCAGCGTGGGCATCGGCAGGCCGTCGGCGCTGGCCTCGGCCGGGGCACGGCGACGCAGCCGGCCGCCATGCACGGTGGCGAAGCTGGGGCAGAACCCCTCGACGCAGGAGAAATCCTTGTTGCAGGTGGACTGGTCGATGCGCCGCTTGGTGCCGAACGCCGTGTCCACCGGCTGGACGGAGAGGCAGTTGGAGCTGCGCGAGCAGTCGCCGCAGGCTTCGCAGACGGCGGTGTTGATGAAGGCGCGCTTCTGCGGGTCGGGGAAGCTGCCGCGCTTGCGGCGGCGGCGCTTCTCGCTGGCGCAGGTCTGGTCGTAGATCAGCACGGTGGTGCCGGGTGTTTCGCGAAGTTGCCGCTCCACCGCTTCAAGGTCGCGGCGATGGTGGATGGTCGCGCCGGGCGCGAGGTCGGTGACCTCGTCGTACTTCTCCGGCTCGTCGGTGACGATGGCGAGGCGCGCGACGCCCTCGGCGGCGAGCTGGCGGGTGATGCGGGGCACGCTGATCGGCCCGTCCACCGGCTGGCCGCCGGTCATCGCCACCGCGTCGTTGAACAGCAGCTTGTAGGTGATGTTGGTGCCGGAGGCGATGGCGGCGCGGATGGCCATCGATCCCGAATGGTAGTAGGTGCCGTCACCGAGATTGGCGAAGACGTGGTTTTCCTCGGTGAACGGCGCCTGGCCGAACCACATGGCGCCCTCGCCGCCCATCTGGCTCACCACATCCGTGCGGCGGTCCATCCAGAGCGCCAGCGTGTGGCAGCCGATGCCGGCCAGGGCGCGGCTGCCGTCGGGCACCTTGGTGGAGGTGTTGTGCGGGCAGCCGGGGCAGAAATAGGGGCGGCGCAGGGCGGCGACCTCGGTGCGGGCGATGGCCTCGCCGCGCGATTGCAGGAAGGCGAGGCGCTGGCGCAGGTCTTCGTTGTCGGCGAAGCGGGCGATGCGCGGGCCGATGGCGAGCGCGATCTCGGCCGAGGAGAATTCGCCATTGGGCTTGAGGAAGGTGGCGCCCTCGTCGTCGCGCTTGCCCAGCACGCGCGGGGCGTTGGCGCGGCGATAGAGCGCGTCGCGAATCTGCTGCTCGATGAGCGGGGATTTCTCCTCGACGACAATGATCTCGTCGAGCCCGGCGGCGAAGTCGCGGATCACCTCGGGGGCGATCGGCCAGGTGAGGGCGAGTTTCAAGAGG
>CAMFLK010000415.1 GCA_945957135.1 uncultured Rhodospirillales bacterium | reverse complement strand
GCCCTGGGGCGGCCGGCGGAGGCGGAGGAGATCGCGAGTGCCGCGCTGTTCCTCGCCGATCCCGAGAACAGCTACATCAACGGCCACATCCTCTGCGTGGACGGGGGTTGGACTGCCGGCTACATGATGTGATCGAAACAAAGGGGGAGACCATGTTCAAGAAACTGCTCGCGGCCATGGCGCTGGTACTGCCATTGGCCCTCGCCGCCGGTGCGAAGGCGCAGACGGTGGACGACATCATCAAGAAGGGCACGCTGACGGTGGCGATCGACACCACCACGCCGCCCTACGGCATGCTCGATTCCTCCATGCAGCCCAGCGGGTTCGACATCGACCTCGCGGGGCTGATGGCCAAGGCGCTCGGCGTGAAGCTGGAATTCGTGACGGTGAACTCGCCGGGCCGCATTCCCGCGCTGCTGACCAACCGGGCCGATGTGGTGATCTCGATCTTCTCCATCACCGCCGAGCGCGCGCTGCAGGTGTGGTACTCCACCCCCTACGCCGCGCAATGCGCCGCCATCGTCGGGCCGAAGAGCAAGACCGTGGCCTCGCTGAAGGACCTGGAAGGGCTGAAGGTGGCGGTCACCCGCGGGGCGGCCGAGGACGGCATCATCAGCGAGTACAGCAAGACGCATAACAATTCGATCAACATCCTGCGCTTCGACGACTATCCCAGCACCGCCTCGGCCATGCTCTCGGGCCAGGTGGATGTGATGGGCGGCGGCGACTACGGCGACATCTACCTGAAGAAGAGCGCCGCCGGCGAAGCCTTCGACATGAAGTTCCGGCTGCGCTGCTTCTATTTCGGCGTGGGCATGCGCCGCGGCCAGACCGATCTGCGCCAGTGGATCAACACCTTCATCTTCACGCTGAAGGCCAATGGCGACCTGGAGGCGCTGTCGCAGAAATGGCGCAACGCGCCCCTGCCGGCGCTGCCCGTCCTGTAAGGCGAAGGGCGGGGCGCCACCGCGCCCCGCCCGATCTTCCCATTCATGGACTACATCTTTCATTTCGGTCCGATCCTCGACCGCTGGGACCAGTTCCTGCGCGGGGCGATGCTCACCGTGGAAATCTCCATCGCCTCGATGGTGTTCGGCCTGATCATCGCGGTGATCGGCGGCGTGGCGCGCACCTTCGGCCCGGCGCCGCTGCGCTGGCTGATCGGCGCCTATGTGGAGCTGATCCGCAACACGCCGCTGCTGGTGCAGCTCTACGTGGTGTTCTTCGTGCTGCCGGGCCTGGGTTTGAAACTCACCAGCGACCAGGCGGCGATCGTGGCGCTGTCGGCCAATCTCGGCGCCTACGCCATCGAGATCATCCGCGCGGGCATCGAGGCGACGCCGCGCGGGCAGATCGAGGCGGGGCTGTCGCTGGGCCTGACGCGCATGCAGATCATCCGGCTGATCGTGCTGGTGCCGGCGCTGCGGGCGATCTACCCGGCACTCGGCAGCCAGTTCGTGCTGCAATTGCTGGGGTCGAGCCTGGTGTCGGCCATCGCCGCCGAGGAACTCACGGCGGTGGCCAACAACATCATGATGCAGACCTTCCGCAACTTCGAGGTGTTCGTCATCATCGGGCTGATCTATTTCGCCCTCGTGCAGGTTTTCCAGACCGTGTTCGACGCCGGATACCGCCGGCTGTTCCGCTGGACGGTGTGAGATGGGGCTTCGCGAATTCGGCTGGAACGAACTCTATTTCCTGCTGTTCTCGGCGCGCTGGACGCTGCTGCTGTCGCTGATGGCCTTCTTCGGCGGCGGCGTGCTGGGCCTGCTGGTGGCCGCCCTGCGCGTGGCGCCCAACCGCTTCGCCCGCCAGGCGGCCATCGTGTGGATCCGCGCCTTCCAGGGCACGCCCACGCTGGTGCAGCTGCTCATCATGTATTACGGCGCCTCGTTCCTCGGCTTCCGGCCGGATGCGTGGCTGGCCGCCTCGCTCACCTTCACCCTCGGCTCCAGCGCCTTCTTCGGCGAGATTTGGCGCGGCTGCATCCAGTCGATCGGCGTGGGGCAGTGGGACGGGGCGAAGGCGCTGGGCTTCCGCTTCCCCGCCACGCTGTGGCTGATCATCCTGCCCCAGGCCGTCCGGCCGATGATCGGGCCGACCATCGGCTACATGGTGCAGATCATCAAGGGCACCTCGGTGGCCTCGCTGATCGGCATCGCCGAGCTGACGCGCACGGCGGTGATGGTGAACACCGTGACCTTCGAGCCGGTGCGCGTGTTCGGCACGGTCGCGCTGGCCTATTTCGTGATGTGCTGGCCGCTGTCGCTGCTGGCCGAGCGGGTGACGCGGGGCATCGACGCCAAGCGCGGCACGGGCATCGCCGACATCTTCCGCAAGAAGGCCACGCCGCGGCCCTCCCTGCCCGCCACGGCCGTGTAAACCGCGGCCGATGCTGCTAGAACGGTTCCGTCACGAGGGGAACCGTGGTCATGCTGCGTTACGCGCCCATGTCTCCCGGGCCGGGCTTCGCGCCGATGCGGGCCGGCCTGTACTATGCGCAGCGGCTGGCGGTTCTGCCATGGCTTCGCCGGGGCGTGGCGCGCGCCATCGCGGCCTGCTCGCCCCGCGCGCCCACCCGGCTGAACGACGACGTGCTGGAGCGCGACGGCCTCGCGCCC
>CAMFLK010000414.1 GCA_945957135.1 uncultured Rhodospirillales bacterium | reverse complement strand
AGGTCCGTCTCGGCGGCCTGTCCCCGGCGCTGCCGGTGAGCGATGCCGGCAAGGTTCGCCTCGGTGGCCTGTCCCCGGCGCTGCCGGTGAGCGATGCCGGCAAGGTCCGTCTCGGCGGCCTGTCCCCGGCGCTGCCGGTGAGCGATGCCGGCAAGGTTCGCCTCGGTGGCCTGTCCCCGGCGCTGCCGGTGAGCGATGCCGGCAAGGTCCGTCTCGGCGGCCTGTCCCCGGCGCTGCCGGTGAGCGATGCCGGCAAGGTTCGCCTCGGTGGCCTGTCCCCGGCGCTGCCGGTGGCTGACGCCGGCAAGGTCCGTCTCGGCGGCCTGTCCCCCGCTCTGGCCGTCAAGGACTCCGGCAAGGTGCGCCTGGGCGGGCTCTCCCCCGCGCTCTGAACCATCCCGATTGCTGATCCGACTTGGAACCGGGCGCTTGCCCGGTTCCCTGCGCTTGAAGGACCGATGATGGCGGACGATGCGATCCCAAACCCGCAGCCGGCGGCCCAGGCCGCGCCGCTTGTGCCGCGCGTGACCTTCTATCGCTTCATCCCCACGGCCCGCATGCCCCAGCGCGCCGATCGCGCCGCCGCGGGCACCCTGCCCACCCGCGCCTTCCGCTATTGCGAACCCGCCGTCACCGCCTCCTCCTTCGGCTACTACGTCTTCCCGCCGATGGATTTCTCCTTGATGTGGGACGGCAACGAGATCTCCTGGACCTTCGAGGGCGCCGGCAGCTGGCTGCCGCTGAAGACCGCCCAGTTCCCTGGCTACGTCGCCCATTTCGACGAACGCGCGCCCGAGGACATCCGCGGCTTCTCCCCCCCCTTCCTCGGCGCCTTGCAGGAGCCGGGCCTGGTGCAGATGTGGAGCGGCCTGGTCGCCCGCACCGCGCCGGGCTGGAGCCTGCTCGTCCGGGCCTGCGCCAACCTGCCGCGCCAGGGTGCCTACGAGCTGTTCGAGGGCGTGATCGAGACCGACCACTGGTTCGGCCCACTGATCACCAACATGCGCCTGACCAAGACCAACACGCCCATCGAATTCCGCGCCGACTACCCGATGCTCCAGGTGCAGGCCCTGCCGCGCGAGGCGCTGGACGAGAAGGGCATGAACAACTATCAGGTGGTGCCCGACCTCGACTCGCTGCGCGACGAGGAATGGGACTTTTTCTACGACACCGTCGTGCGCCCCAACGTGGCCCCCGACCGGCAGCGCGGCGAATACGCCGCCACCGCGCGCAAGCGCCGCAAGGCCGAGGATCGCGGCGAATAGACCCGCCGCCTACTCCTCCGCCACCCCCGCCAGCCGCAGCCCGGCGATGTAGTGGTCGCGGTCCGTGTTCCGCTCGAACGGCGAGCTGGCGAGGAAGCGGCGGATGGTGAAATCCGGCTCGATGGTCAGCAGGCGCGAACGCACGTCGTCCGCCTCCTGCTTCAGCCCGAGATGCCCGAGCGCCGCCAGATAGGGCTTGCACGCCGCCGAGAAGGCCGGGTTCATCTGGCTGACTTCGCGCCCCACCTTCACCGCCCGCTCGTAATCGTGCTTCAGCAGCGCCACGGTGATGATCGAGGTGTCGAAGATGAAGGCCTGCGGGTCGAGCGGCGACAGCTTCTTGTAGCGGTCCACCCGCCGCTCCGCCTCTTCCAGATTGCCCATATAGGCGCAGGTGGTGCCGGAGAACAGCCAGGCCATCGCCAGGTTCGGGTTGAGCATCAGCGCGCGTTCATGCAGCGCCAGCCCCTCGCGCAGCCGGTGATGGAAGAAGGCGCGCACATGCCCCGCGATGGTCAGTGCCTTGGCGTCCTGCGGGTCGAGCGTGATGGCGCGTTCGGCGTGGCGCTCGCCCTCGGCCATGCTCGCCGCGGTGTCCGTGGCCCAGCCCTGGCCGACCAGGAAGATGTACCAATAGGCGTACCACGCATGCGCCGCCGCGTAGTCCGGCTCCAGCGCGATCGCCTGGGCGAGCAGCTCGCCCGCCTGCAGGTACAGCGACTTTTCCATGCGTGAGATCAGCGGCATGGCGCGCAGCACCATGTCGTAGGCGGTGGAATCGAGCGGTGGGCGCGAGGCGGCGCGCTGGGCCTCGATCAGCAGGATTTCCGGGTCGATCTGCGCCACCACCTCGGCGGCGATGTCGTCCTGCAGGCGCAGCAGGTCGGTGCTGTCGCGGTCGAACCGGTTGGACCACACCACCTGGTTGCCGGCGCGCAGGTCGAGCAGGCGCAGCGCCACGCGCAGCCGCTCGCCCACCCGCTGGATGGTGCCGTCGAGCAGGAAGTCGATATTGAAGGCGCGGCGGATGGCGGTCTCGTCGCGCGTCTGCGTCGCGTAGCGCGCCAGCGAGCTGGAGGAGACCAGGAACATCCAGCGGAACCGCGCCAGCGCCGAGGTGATCTCCTCGGCCAGCCCGCTCGACAGATGCAGCTCGTTGTCGCCGGTGCCGATCATCTGCAGCGGCAGCACGCCGATGCGGGTGCCGCCGCGGCTGACATGCTGGCCTTCCCCGCGCGCCTCCATCGGCCGGTCGGCGCGCGGCTCCGGCCTGGCGGGCAGTCGCGCCGCGGGCTGGCGCGAGTCGAGGCGCGGCGGCTCCGGCCGGAACTCGGCGCGCGGGCCGGGAAAGGCCACGGG
>CAMFLK010000413.1 GCA_945957135.1 uncultured Rhodospirillales bacterium | reverse complement strand
GCCGGATCCAGCCATCCGCGGCTTCGTAGTCGCCGGCGACCGCATCCCAGGCCGGCGGCAGCGCCCAGCCCTGCGGTTGCAGGGACATGCCGAACCACAGCCCGGCCCGCCGGCGGTCCACCGCGACCTCGGGGCGGCCGCCGCCCTGTTCGGCCACCAGCTCCGCCGCCGCCAGCCCGGCGGCCGCGATGGCCGAGGCCGCGAGGTCGGTGACGGCAAAAACAGACGGCAGCACGCCGGTGCCCGAGACCGCCACCGGCGGAACCGCCCCGCCGCCAAGGCCCGACCAGATGTCTTCCAGCATCACGCCCCCTGCCCCACCATGTTCAGCGCCACCGCCTCCGCCACGCGAATGCCGTCCACCCCGGCCGAGAGGATGCCGCCGGCATAACCGGCCCCCTCGCCCGCGGGATACAGGCCGCGCGTGTTCAGGCTCTCCAGCGTCGGCCCGCGTCCGATGCGCAGCGGGGCGGAGGTGCGCGTCTCCACCCCGGTCATCACCGCGTCGTCCATGGTGAAGCCCGGAATTTTGCGGGCGAAGGCGGGCAGCGCCTCGCGGATCGCGGCCAGCGCGAAATCCGGCAGGCAGGCGGAGAGGTCGGTGGGCGTCACCCCCGGCCGGTACGACGGCACCACCGCGCCGAGCGAAGTGGACGGCCGGCCGGCGAGGAAATCCGCCACGCGCTGCCCCGGCGCCGCATAGCCGCCGCCACCGGCCGCGAAGGCCCGCTCCTCCCAATGCCGCTGGAACGCGATGCCGGCCAGCGGGCCGCCGGGATAATCCGCCGGCGTGATGCCCACGACGATGCCGGCATTGGCATTGCGCTCGGCGCGCGAATACTGGCTCATGCCGTTGGTCACCACCCTTCCGGGCTCCGACGTCGCCGCCACCACCGTGCCGCCGGGGCACATGCAGAAGCTGTACACGTCCCGCCCACCCGCCGCGTGATGCACCAGCTTGTAGTCCGCCGCCCCCAGCAGCGCGTGCCCGGCGCTGGGGCCGAAACGCGCGGCGTCGATCACCGATTGCGGATGCTCGATGCGCACGCCGATGGAAAACGGCTTGGCCTCCATCGCCACGCCGCGACTGTGCAGCATGGCGAAACTGTCCCGCGCGCTGTGCCCCACCGCCAGCACCACATGCCCCGCCGCGATGCGCTCCCCGCTCTCCAGCACCACACCCCGCACCGCGCGGCCGGATTCGTCCTCGGCGATGTCGAGATCGACCACCTTCTCGCCGAACCGGTATTCCCCGCCCAGCGCCTCGATGCTCGCCCGCAGATGCTCCACCATGGACACCAGGCGGAACGTGCCGATATGCGGCTTGCCCAGCCACAGAATCTCCTCCGGCGCCCCGGCCGCCGCGAACTCCGTCAGCACCTTGCGCCCGCGCCACTCGGGATCGCTGATCTGGCTGTGCAGCTTGCCATCCGAAAACGTGCCCGCACCGCCCTCGCCGAACTGCACGTTGGACTCCGGATCGAGCTGCCCGCGCCGCCACAGCCCCCAGGTATCCTTCGTGCGCTGCCGCACACTCCTGCCACGCTCCAGAATGATCGGCCGAAACCCCATCTGCGCCAGCACCAGCCCCGCGAACAACCCACACGGCCCCGTGCCGACCACCACCGGCCGCTCCCCGCCCGGCACCGCCCGCGCCACGAAGCGATACCCCATGTCCGGCGAGACGCCGACCCCCCGCGGCGATCGCGCCAGCACCGCCGCCTCGTCCGCGACCCGCGCATCCACCGTATAAGTGAGCTGTATGGCCCCCCGCCGCCGCGCATCCGCCGCCCGGCGATGCACGGAAAACCCGGTCGTTCCGGCCCCCAACCGCTCCTCGATCGCGGCCTGAAGATCAGCCTCGGGATGGTCGAGCGGAAGACGAATATCGGTGAGGCGCAGCGTCATGGTCCGGGATTTAGGGCGAAGAACGGGGGGAAGGAAGGGGCAGGGACGAAAGACCAGGGGCGCTGCCCCTGGACCCCAAGGCAAGGCGAGGGGCGCCGCCCCTCGACCCCGCTGGGGCCTCAGGCCCCAGACCCCATTCGTTTGGTGCGGAACGATATTTCCCGGGCAAGATCGAGCGAGCTACTGTCGCTCCTATATCCGGCCTACCTCACGCGGCTTGAAACCCGCCGAACGCGAAGCTTTTCCAGAGCTCGGATCATCTCCTTTTCCAACTCATCGGCCCGCTTGCCGAAATGCGCCTCGCGATGATGCTCAGGGCACAAAGCTATGACATTTGACAGGCTATCTTTGCCCTCTTTTGCCAGCGCAATAATGTGATGGCATTCGACATAGAAAGACCCGTCTCGCTGAACGAATCCCTCCTTTGCGCATTCGCTTATTTCGCACCTGCCTTTGGAACGTTTCTTGACTTTATCCCTAATTTTCGAGCTTCGCAGATAACGGATACCACTGTAGGCGATTTTCCACGCTCTGTCACCGTCGAGTGGACTATCGCAGTCGAGATCGTCAATTGCATCACGGGACGACCTCGCTCGCAGAATAGAAAAAATTTGTGTGCATTTTTTGAAACAATCTTCGTCATTTTTTTCAAGATTTTTTCTTGTTTTATACTCATTCATAGCGCACAGGAACGATTCAGCATGAAAAATCGTCAACCAGTCAGGCCATATT
>CAMFLK010000412.1 GCA_945957135.1 uncultured Rhodospirillales bacterium | reverse complement strand
CAAATATCAAAAGTTTTTTGGTTCTTTTTTTCAAAAAAGAACGCGCTTCCTTCCTTCTTCCCTTCTACACCTCGATGAACACCGTCTCCCCATCCCCCTGGAGCCGGATGTCCAGCGTCCACACGCCGGGTTCGCCCGGCTGGGCGATCAGGGTGGCGCGGCGGGTGGGGTCTTCCACCAGGGCGAGCAGCGGGTCGTTGTGGTTCAGCGGTTCGCCGGCGAAATAGGCGCGGGTGTAGAGGCGGGTCAGCACGCCGCGCATCAGCAGGTTGATGGCGAAATGGGGGGCCTGCATGGTGTTGCCGCGGCCGGGGACGGGGCCGGGTTTCACGGTGGTCAGGCGGTAGCGGCCTTCGCCGTCGGTGGCGGCGCGGCCGTAGCCGGGGAAGCGTTCGCCGGCTTCGGGGCTGGATTGCCAGAGTTCCACGCAGGCATCCGTCACCGGCTCGCCGTCGCCGTCGAACACGCGGCCGGTGAGCACGACGCGCTCGCCCTCGGCGCCGAAGCGGGTGAGGTCGGCGAAGCTGGGGTCTTCGATCAGGTGCCAGTAGGGGCCGATGGTCTGGGCGGCGGTGGCGAAGGGCATGGTCTTACTCCTCCATCGGCGTGGCGTCGCGGCCGCGCAGGACGATGTCGAACCGGTAGCCGAGGGCGAAATGCGGCCGGGTCACCTCGATGTCGAATTGCGAGACCAGCCGCTTGCGGGCGCGTTCGTCCGGCACGGTGTTGTAGATCGGGTCGAGGTCCAGCAGCGGGTCGCCGGGGAAATACATCTGGGTGATCAGGCGGGTGGCGAAGCCGGCGCCGAACAGCGAGTAGTGGATGTGGTTGGGCCGCCAGGCGTTGTAGTGGTTGGCCCAGGGATAGGCGCCGGGCTTGATCGACTGGTACTGGTACCAGCCATCGGCGTCGGTGAACACGCGGCCGTTGCCCTTGAAGTTGGGATCGAGCGGGGCGTCGTGCTGGTCGCGCGGGTGGGCGTAGCGGCCGGCGGCGTTGGCCTGCCACACCTCCACCATGGTGTTGGGCACCGGCCGGCCGTCCTCGTCGGTCACCCGGCCGCGCACGATGATGCGCTCGCCCTGGGCCATCCTGCCGTCCACCACGGACAGATCGACCAGCGGCGGGAACTGGCTGGGGGAGAATTGCGGGCCGGTCGCCTCCGTCACCGTATGGGCGAAGCGCAGCAGGGGTTGCAGCGGGTGGCGGCGGTGGGTGCTGCCGTATTCCGGGCTGTCATTGGCCGGTTGGCTGCCGGGCAGCGGCGGGCGGAAGCCGATAATCTCGCTCATTTCGTGTCCATTTCTTTGAAGGTTTCCTTGGCGATGCGCACGGCGCTGTTGGCCGCGGGAATGCCGGCATAGGCGGCGACCTGGATCATCACCTCGGCCAGGTCCTCGGCGGTCGCGCCGGTGTTGCGGCTGGCGCGGACGTGCAGCTTCAGCTCCTCGTGATGGCCGAGGGCGGCCATCATGGCGATGGTGAGCAGCGAGCGGGTGCGCCGGTCCAGCCCCGGGCGCGTCCACACCCCGCCCCAGGCGGTGCGGGTGATGAAGTGCTGGAAGTCGCGGTCGAAATCGGTGATGGCGGCGCCGGCGCGGGCGACATGGGCCTCGCCCAGCACCTGGCGGCGGATGGCCATGCCGGCCTCGTAATGGGAGTCGATGGCGGGTTGCAGGAAGCCGCGCATCGCGGCGGTGACGGCGTCCGGCTTCTCCACCGTGGGCAGGTGGGCGGCGGCCTCGATGAGGGTGAGGGTGGCGCCTGGGATGGCGTCGCGCATCGCCTCGGCGCTCGCCAGCGGGGTGGCGACGTCGCCGTCGGCCACCAGCACCAGGGTGGGCAGGCGCAGCCGGGCGGTGTTGGCGGTGAGGTCGGCGGCGGCGATGGCCTCGGCGGCGCCGGCATAGCCCTCGGGTGCCGTGCGCAGCAGGGCGGCGCGCAGGCCCAGCGCGGCGGGGGCGGACTGGAAGCCGGGGGTCACCCAGCGGGCCATCACCGCGTCCGCCAGCACTTCGGTGCCCTGGGCGCGCACGATGGCCGCGCGCTCGGTCCAGCTCGTGGCGGGCGGGATGGCCATGGCGGTGTCGCACAGCACCAGCGACAGCACGCGTTCGGGGGCGAGGGAGGCCACGGCCTGGGCGATCATGCCGCCGATCGACAGGCCGCCGACATGGGCGCGGTGCACGCCCATCGCGTCCATCACCGCCAGCACGTCGCGCGCCAGGCCCTCGATCGTGTAGGGGCCGGGGGTGATTCCGGTCAGGCCGTGGCCGCGCATGTCCGGCCGGATGACCCGGAAGGCGGTGGAGAGGGCAAGGGCCTGCGGCTCCCACACGTTGAGGTCGGTGCCGAGGGAGTGCAGCAGGATCAGCGGCGTGGCGCCCGCGGGCCCGTCCACGCGCAGGTTCACGTTCAGATCGCCTGCCCGCACGAACATCGGCCCAGCCTCCCCAGCGCCGCCCGTGACGCGGGCGATCGGAATGGCGGAGACTAGGCGCGGGGCGGGGCGGCGGGCAATTGGACGGTTGGGCGGAAAGCTTGTGCTTTTTCGGGGGGTCCGGCCTTTTTGGAGGGGCCCGCTTCAGCTGAACGGGAAAGCCCGCATCGTCATGGCCGGACTTGATCCTTCGGGATTCACACAACTTCTCTGAGTTTCCATCCGCGGAGGATGGATTTG
>CAMFLK010000411.1 GCA_945957135.1 uncultured Rhodospirillales bacterium | reverse complement strand
GCAGCACGTTCTCCATCGCGTCCAGCCCGGGCAGCAGATGCACGTCCTGGAACACCAGCCCGACATGGCGGCGGCGCCAGTCGTCGCAGCGCGCCGGGCTCAGCGCGCCCAGCGCCGTGCCGCCCCACGCCACCTCCCCGCCCAGCGCGCGGCCGATGCCGGCCAGCGTGTGCAGCAGCGTGGTCTTGCCGCTGCCCGACCCGCCCTGGATGCCCGCCATGGTGCCGGGCGCGAGGTCGAGCTCCGGAACGGTCAGCAGCACCCGCGCCGGCCCGCCGCGCGGCCGCACCCCCACGCGCAGGTCGCGCAGCGCCAGCGCGCCCGGTTCAGAGTGCCGTGAATCCAGCATCGCGAATCCGCAACTGGCTGACGAAGCCACTGTCCGGGTCGGTCCACGACCCGGTCTCCAGCCGCCCGGTCACCTCGATCCGCACCGACGGATCGAGCGGCAGGGCACGGCGGCGCAGATACACCACCACGATGTCCGGCGGCCATTCGGCGTCGGAGGAGCAGAACGGGCAGATCGACAGCGGCTCGCGCGTCAGCACGAAGAACCCGGCCTCCGCGGTCAGCGGCGGCGCCATGTAGCCGCGCAGCGCCACCATCTGGCCGGTCAGCCGCCGCACCGTGTCGGAGAAGCGCAGCCCGGTGACGCTCCATTCGCCATACAGCTGGTCGAAGCCGATCCGCTCCGGCCCGCCGGCACCGCCCAGCAGCATCGCCCCAACGCTCGCCCGGGCCGCCAGCAGCACGCGCCGGCGGCCGGGGCGAGGAACCTCAACGCCCAAGCCCGAGCGTCTCCGCCATCACGCGGAACACCTGGGTGTTGTTCATGAAGCCGTGGAAACGCTCGCTGCCCGGCCCCCAGGCCCGCAGGATGGCGTCGTCCACCGCATGCACGCCGCTGTCGGCGCTGCGCGGAAGGATGCCCTCGCGCCGCTGCGCGCCTTCCTGCTCGCACAGCTTCTCGTTGGCCACGTAGATGTCGCCCTTCTTCACCGCCGGCACCCGCAGCCCGTCCATGCTGGGGCGGAAGGTCTCGCAATAATCGGGGAAGGAGCCATAGAACACCGCGAGGCGGCGGCTGACATCCACCTTCTCCGGATAGTTCTGCGCGTTGGGCGCGGGGTAGTTGGGGAACCCCGCCTCCTGGTACACGCCCACCCGCTCGCGCATCGGCCCCGGCTTGTCGTCGTCCACCGTGCCGATCAGCGACACCGCATGGGTGTGGTCGGGCACCACGATGATCAGCGTGTCGTCACGCCCCGCCGCCCAGTCGCGCGCCACCTTCACCGCGTTGTCGAGCATGATCGTGTCATAGACCGACCGCTCCCAGTCGATCGGGTGGTTGGCCTTGTCGATCAGCCCGCTCTCCACCATCAGGAAAAACCCCTTCGGGTTGCGCGACAGCACGGCCAGCGCCGCGCGCACCTCCTCGGTCAGGTCCGGCTGGTTGGGGAAACGCGCGACATTGCCCTTCTTGAGGAAGAAACGGTCGAGCGCGCCATCCATGTTGCCCAGCGCGAACAGGCCCAGCAGCCGGGTCGTCTCGGGCTTGGCGGCGGCATCGGCCATCGCCTGCGCCGTGTCGGCGAACTGGTAGCCGTGCTGGCGGAACGCGTCGATCATGTTGCGCTCGTCCTGCCGGCGCGAACCGGGCGTGGCCTGCGGCAGCAGCGAGGCCGAACCGCCGCCCATCAGCACATCCACCTCGCTGTCGAGCATCTGCTGGGTGATCGGGATGTAGTCCGCCCGGCGGCGGGTATGGGCGAACACCGCGGCCGGGGTGGCATCCTGGATTTCCGTGTTGGTCACCGCCCCCGTGGCCATGCCCTGGGTGCGCCGCACATAGCTGGCCAGCGTCTCCACCCGCGGATGGGCCAGCGTGTCCTTGGCGCGGCTGGCATAGACGTTCAGCGCGTTCACCGAGGATTTGTGGCCGGTGTTGTAGGCGGCCGCCGAATTGGCGCTGTCCGTGGCGATGCTGTCCACGCCCGACGTGCCGATCGTCGCCATCGCCGGGAACTCGTCGATGGTCAGCCGGCCACGATACTTGCCCTGCTCGATGCCGCGCGACAGGATGCGCGCCGCGGTGACATTGGCCACCGACATGCCGTCGCCGATGAACAGGATGACGTTGCGCGCCTGGCGCTGGCCCCCGGCGAACACCTCCCACGCCACACTGCGCGTGTGCTCGCCATCGCTGGCGGAAACGGTGTGGTTGCCCAGCGCGGTCAGGCTGACATCGCGCAGGATCAACGCGCTCGCCGGCTGCCCATCCTCACGCTCGATGAACTCCGGGGCACGGCCGAACACCTCGGCGGCATCACGCCCATCGACGGTCAGACGCGCCTTGCCAACCTCCACCACCCCGGCAAACTCCACCTTCAGGTCAAACCGGCTACCCGCCAATATCGCCGCACGATCGATGGGATAAATGGTCTGCGCACCCGCCGCGACGGATGCGAACATCAGGCAGGTGGTCAATCCAAGCCGGCACCAAAGGCGCATGAGAAAACCCTTCGCTTCCATAGTCTTTCGCAACGGTCCTTTAGACCGCCACGCCAGGCCATGCCGACCGACGCGGAAATTTCATCTGGCGGGGGAAAGGCTAAGGCAAGGCGGGGGCTTTGCCCCTCGACCCCGGAAGAAAGGCCAGGGCGCTGCCCTGGACCCGCGGGGGGGGG
>CAMFLK010000410.1 GCA_945957135.1 uncultured Rhodospirillales bacterium | reverse complement strand
CCCTAGAGTTCGTCGGCAGCGTCAGATGTGTATAAGAGACAGCGCCGGCACCGCCGCCGCCGCGCCGTCCCAGCCGCCGGCGAACACCGCGGCCTGGCACAGCAGCCAGGCGGCCCCGCCGGCCCAGGCGCAGGCGAGGCTGGCCCGGCGCAGGTGTCGCGGATCGGCCGGCGCGATCGCCGCGCGGAAGACCAGCAGCCCCGCCAGCGACAGCGTGCCGGCGAGGTGCAGGAACCGGGCGGCGGCCAGCGCGGCCATGGCGGCCGGGTGGCCTATGGCGCCACGGTGAAGCTGAAGCTTCCTTCCGTGCGATGCGTGTCCACCGACACGGCCACCCACAGCACGGAGTAGCGGCCGGCGGGCAGCAGCGGCAGCGCCATGCGGACCTGCCTTGCGTTGCCCGGCGTGACGATGGGTGCCCCCTGGTCCAGGCGCCGGCCGGTGGCGTCGCGTACCTCGATGCGCGAGAATTTCGGCTCCAGCGCCTCGGAGAAGGTCAGGATCACCTCGGGCGCGGCGGCGACGGTGGCGCCCTCCGCGGGAACCGCGCCGCGCAGATGGGCATGGGCCAGCGCGGACGGGGCGTGGGCGAGCGACAGCAGGATGGCGAGCGTTCCGGCCAGGGCCGGCTTGCGGCGGGACATGACGAACCCTTTCACTTCCAGCTCGACAGGTAGAAGCGCGGGATCTCGTCGGCCGAGGGCTTGAAGTTGAGCTGGCGGGAGATGCCGTAATTGGTGAGGAAGGTGAACATGGGCAGCCAGTAGGCCTGTTCGGTCGCCAGCCGGATGGCCTGGCCGTAGTATTTGCGCCGCTCGTCCGGATTGGTGCTGGCGCCGCCCGCCTCCACCAGCCGCTTCAGCTCCGGGTCGCGCGCGTAGTCGGCCGGGCCGAAGGTGAAGAAATAGGGCAGGATCGCCGAGACGTCGTTGATCGAGTAGCTGCCCCAGGACCCGAAATCGAGCGGGTTCTGTCCCTCGAGCGAGCGGCGCACCGCGGCGCCGACCACGAGATGGGTGATCCGCGCCTCGATCCCCACCGCCTTGAGGTAGGCCTGCACGGCGGTTTCGTATTGCGGCAGCTGATAGCTGACGAGTTCCGTCTCGAACCCGTTGGGGTAGCCGGCCTCGCTCAGCAGGGCGCGGGCGCGGGCGGGGTCGTATTCGTAGCGGGTGGCGGCGGTGGCGTCGCAGCCGAACTGGGTGGGGAAGCAGGGCGCGTCCGGCACCCTGGCCCCGCCCTGGAGCAGCTGGCGGGCGATCGCCTGGCGGTCGATGGCGTGCCAGATCGCCTGGCGCACCTTCTGGCTGGTCAGCGGATTGCCCGCGCCGGTGCGCCCGGCGGCGTCGAGCGAGATGTAGCCCAGGCGCATGCTTTCCGCGCGCAGCGCCTGCAGCGCGGGCATGCGGGCGATGGTGTCGAACTTCTCCGGCACGAAGTTCCAGATCCAGTCCGCGCGGCCTTCCAGCAGATCGGCCAGCTCGGCGTCGGCGTCCGGCACCTCGGTGATGACGATGCGCTGGATGGCCGGGCGGCCCTTGGGGCTGTCGCGATAGTAGCCCTCGTAGCGTTCCAGCTCGATGCGGCTGGTGCCGTCCACGGCGACGAAGCGGTAGGGGCCGGCGCCGACGGGGGCGCGGGCATAGGCGTCCGCCCCCATGCGCTCGCGCGTGGCCTGCGGCCAGATCGGCATGACCATGGCCAGGTATTCGATGGCGGCGGGGAACACGCGCTTGAGCTTCACCCGCACCTTGTAGTCGTCGAGCTTCTCGGCGCCGGCCAGCCAGGCGAAGTTGCTGGGCACGGCGACGGTGGGGTCGGTGCGGATGGCGTTGAAGGTATAGACCACGTCGTCGGCGCTGAACGGGCTGCCGTCGTGGAAGGTCACGCCGCGCCGCAGCTCGAAATCGATCGTGGTGTCATCGACATATTTCCACGAGGTGGCGAGCAGCGGGCGCACCGCGAAGGTTTCCGGGTCGCGGTGGATCAGCGTGTCGAAGGTCTGGTGCGCGAGCACGAGGCCGGTGCGCAGCTGGTTGTAGTAGGGATCGACATTGGGCACGCCGTCGCGCCAGGTGACGCGCAGCGTGTCGGCGCTCTTTTGCGCGAAGGCGGTTGGGGCGAGGGCGGGGTGGGTGAGCAGCGACGCGCAGAGGGCCGTGGCGATGGCCCATCCACGCAGCATCGTTCCTGCCCGGCGCATCCCGTTCCGTCTCCTCTCGCCCCGCAAGGGTAGAGCGGTGTTCGGGAAGTCTCAAGCAACCGGGCGGCGAATTCGCCGCGACCGGTTGCCCGCGATCAGCCGGCCGCGGGCGGCTTCTTGGCGGCGGCGGTGCGGCGGTGGCTGGGCTTGCCGCTATGGGCGTGCTTGCCGGAGCCCTTCTTCTTCGTCGTGCTGCCGGGCGTGCCGGTGCCGCTGGTCTTGGCCTCCGCCGCCGCGGTCAGCGCCGCGCCGGGAATGGCCACTCCGATTGACGCCAGCAGGGTGCGGCGCGAGAACAGCATAGGATCGCCTCCAGGCGAGAGGGTTGATAATTCGATGGAGCTGCGGTCGGTAGCTCCCTGAAAAGACGTATGAAGCATTTCGCAATGTGATGCAAGCGAGATCGGGTTGTGGGCTCCTTCGCTTGGAGGATCGTGCTTGCGTTTCGCTGGAGGCTGTCAAGGCACGCTTCGCTCAAGAGCCTTGACA
>CAMFLK010000409.1 GCA_945957135.1 uncultured Rhodospirillales bacterium | reverse complement strand
GTCCAGCACCGCGCCGGGCACGGCGAAGGGGATCACCTTGATGGTCGCGACCATGTCGCGCGGGAAGACCACGCTGGCATCCGGCAGGGTGGCCAGCGTCAGCGCCTCGTCGATGCCGTTGATGGCGTCCACGCAATCGGCATGCACGCTCAGCAGGCCGGCGGCCTCGGCGTGCAGGTTCACCCGTCCGGTGCCCGCCCGTCCGCCGGCCAGTCCCGGTGCGTCCAGGCTGGCGGCCAGGCGCTCGGCGGCGTCGTTCTCGGCCACGTCGCCCGGCTCGAACCGCGCGGCGATCACCTCGCTGCGCCCGGCCTCGCGCAGGGCGGCGATGGCGGCCTCGTCCAGCACCGCGCCCTTCTTCAGCACGCGGGCGCCGAGGCGGTGGGAATGGGCGACCACCGCGCCCAGCGCGTCCTCCAGCCTGAAGCTGGCGAAGATCACGCGGCCACCGTTTCCTTCGGGGCCGCCACCATCGGCGCGTTGCGGTACACCGCGACGAACTCGGCCAGGATGGACAGCGCGATCTCCGGCGCGGTGACGGCGCCGATATTGAGGCCGATCGGCCCGCGGATACGCGCGAGATCGGCCGCGCCATGGCCCAGCTCCGCCAGCCGGGCGAGCCGCTTGGCGTGGTTGCGCCGGCTGCCCAGGGCGCCGATGTAGAACGCCTCGCTGCGCAGGGCGCGATCCAGCGCGGGGTCGTCGAGCTTGGTGTCGTGGGTCAGCGCCACCACGGCGGAGCGGGAATCCGGCGCCAGCACGTCGAGCGCCTCGTCCGGCCAGTCGGTCATGACGGTGACGTTGGGGAAGCGCTCGTCGGTGGCGAAGGCGCGGCGCGGATCGACCACGATCACCGCCACGCCCAGCTGGGCGGCCATCGGCACCAGCGCCTGGGCGATGTGTACGGCGCCGATCACGATCAGCCGCATCGGCGGGTTGTGGGCGTGCAGGAACCAGTCCTGGCCATCGAGCGTCACGGTGCCGCTCTCGTCGCGGGACAGCGCGCGGTGCGCCGCCTCGTTCAGCGCCGGGGGGGCGGCGGGGTCGGGCAGCAGCAGCTGGTCGCCGGCCGGCAGCTTCGTGGCCAGCACCACCGGCCGCTTGGCCGCCCGCGCCGCGGCCAGGGCGGCGAACAGGGCGGGTGTCACGAAAGCTTCTCCACGAACACTTTCAGCTTGCCGCCACAGGCCAGCCCCACCTCCCAGGCGCGCTCGTCGGTCACGCCGAAATCGAGAAGCTGCGGGATGCCGCTATCCATGGTCTCGCGCGCCGCCTCGGCCACCGCGCCCTCGATGCAGCCGCCGCTGACGCTGCCGGCCATCCGGCCGGAGGCGGTGACGGCGAGCTGGCTGCCGGGCGGGCGGGGCGAGCTGCCCCAGGTCTCCGTGACGGTGGCCAGCGCCACGCGCTCGCCCTCGGCCATCCAGCCGGCGGCGGTGGTCAACACGTCTTCGGTCTGTGCGGTCATGCGGCTGGCCTCCAGGCATCGCCGCCCCGCGATGGCGCGGGGCGCGAGAGGGTTTCCACCAGGGCGCGCAGGCTGGCGATGTTGTGGACGGTGCGGAATTCATCGACATGCGGCAGCATCGCCCGGATGCCCTGGGATTTTGGCTCGAAACCGTCCCATCGCAAGAGTGGATTGAGCCAGATCAGCCGGCGGCAGGATTTGTGCAGCCGCTCCATGTTCTCCGCCAGGCCGGCCGCGCCGTCGCGATCGAGCCCATCCGTCACCAGCAGCACCACCGCGCCCTGGCCCAGCACGCGCCGCGCCCAGTGCCGGTTGAAAGCGGCCAGCGCCTCGCCGATGCGCGTGCCGCCCGACCAGTCCGGCACCACCTGTGCGATCATCTGGAACGCCGCCTCGGGGTCGCGATGGCGCAGCTGGCGGGTGATGTTGGACAGCCGGGTGCCGAACAGGAACACCGAGACACGGTCGCGGTCATTGGCGATGGCGTGGAGGAAATGCAGCAATATCTGCGCGTAACGCGCCATGCTGCCGGAAATGTCGCACAGCACCACCAAAGGCGGCGGCCGTGTCACCTTGCGGCTGCGCGCCAGCGTCAGGATCTCCCCGCCCGCACGCAAACTCTCCCGCAACGTGGCGCGCAGATCGATATGCGGCCCCGCCGGGTCCGGCCGCCGCCGCCGCGTGCGGCGCTCGTCCAGCGGCAAGGTCAGCCGCGTGATCTCGCGCTTGGCCTCGGCGATCTCCGCGGCGCTCATCGCCTCGAAATCCATGGTCTGCAACCGCTCGCGCTCCGAAACGGTGAGCACGGCATCCAGCTCATGCCGCTCCTCCGCCTCTCGCGGCCGCTCGCGCGGCGCCGTGAACGCCTCGGCCAACCGCCGGCTGCCCGGCGGCGGCTTCTCCGGCGGCGGCGCCCCCGCCTCGAACAACGCCATCGCCGCCGCCGCCTTCGCCCCCTCCGGATCGCGCCAGAACAGGCGAAACGCCTGGTCGAACAAATCCGCATGCTCGTGCCGGTGCACCATCGTCGCCCGCAACGCCGTGCGCACCTGCTCGCGCGAACCTATATCGACACGCGTCATCGCCTCCTGCGCCGCCAACATATCCGCCGGCCCGACCGGCAGGCCGGCCCGGCGCAGAAGGCGGGCGAAGTGCATGATGTTGTTGGAGATCATAGGAGGAAGAAAGGCAAGGCGGGGGCTCCGCCCCTCGACCCCGCTGGGGCCTCAGGCCCCAGACC
>CAMFLK010000408.1 GCA_945957135.1 uncultured Rhodospirillales bacterium | reverse complement strand
GGATGCGTTCCTCGGGCGTCAGGCTGTCCCAATCGGGTTTGGGCTTGCGCGGCTGCCCGGCGCGGGAGGGCCTGGGCTTCAAGAGCTTGCCTTCCTGCCAGCGCAGGACGAGGCGATCGAGGCGGTTGAGGAGCCAGCCGAGGCGGCCGTAGATGAGGCAGAGGAGGAGGTTGTGGAGATTGAGCGTCTGGCGGACGCGGTGGATGTGCCAGGAGAGCGCACGCGCCAGGGGCGTCTTGAGTTGGGGGTAGGTGGGGTTGGGCTCCTGGTTCAACATAAGTTCCGTTCTACCGGAACCATGTTCTCCGACGCAACAGGAAAATGCGCTGACCTCTTATTTTTCCCTTCGGGCCGAAGGCCCATCAAACCCCACCTGCCACCTCCACGCGCTCGAAGGTGTCGCCGCGCGGTGGCCTGAACGAATGGGGTCTGGGGCCTAAGGCCCCAGCGGGGTCGAGGGGCGGAGCCCCCGCCTTGCCTTGCCTTCCCTATGCCTCCCCTTCAAATCCACAGCCAGCTCCGCACGATGCGTACCGGTTCGCGCAGCAGCAGGTCCAGCAGCGAGGTGGAGCCGACGTTGATGCGGGCCATGCCTTCCATGCCTGGGCGGGCGGGCATGGTGGCGAGGTCTGTGATGTCGGGGCGGCCGCGGATGCGGAAGATGTTGCGGCCTTGCACCACTTCGGCGGCGGGGGCGACGCGCAGCACGGTGAAGCCGATGGTGCGGCCGGGGAAGGCGGCGGGGGCGAGTTGGCCGGTTTGGCCGGGGGCGATGTCCACCACGCGGGCGTCGGGGACCAGCACGTCGACTTCCAGTTCGCCTTGGCGGGCGGCGATGTCGAACAGGGTCTGGCCGCGTTGCACGGCCTGGCCGATCTGGCGGCGCAGGTCGCCGGAGAGCACCACGCCGTCGGTGGGGGCGGTGATGGTGGCCAGGCGGATATGTTCGGCGAGCAGCGCGGCCTGGGCTTCGTCGCGTTGGGCGGCGAGCAGGGCGACTTGTTCGTTGGCCGGGGCGCCCTTGGCGCGGGCGACTTCGGCTTCCATGCGGCCGGAGCGGGCCTTGGCCTGGGCGGCGGCGAGTTCGAGTTCGGCTTCGCGGGTGGAGAGTTGGGCGAGCACGGTGCCGGCGGCGACCACGGCGCCGGGTTCGATGTCCGAGGCGGCGAGCAGCCCGTCGAAGGGTGCGGTCACGGTGCGGCGGGTTTGCGCCTCGATGACGAAGGGGGCCTCGACCCGGTCGGGCCATGGGGTGAGGGCGAGGGCGGCGACCAGCACGGCGAGTCCGCCGAGGATGGCCGGGGCGAGGCGGCGGGCGCGGTGGCCGGTGGCGGCGCGGCGGTCGCGACCGAGGGCGGCGGCGCGTTGGCGCAGGGCGGGGCCGATTGCGTTGGCCAGGGCGCCGGCGAGGCCTTCGGGGTCGGCGAGGCCGGGGGCGTCGAGCAGCAGGGTGGCGGCGTGGCCGTGGCGTTCCGGCACCGGGGCGAGGGCGACGGCGCGGGCTTCGTGATGGGACAGCAGCTGGGCGACGCCGGGCGGGGCTTCGGTGGGGGTGGTGGCGGCGATCGGCTTGGTCAGGTCCAGCCCGTCGGCCAGGGCGGCGGCGATGCGGCGGGCGTGGTCCGAGCCTTTGGCGATCTCGCGGCTGGCGGAATCGCCGAACAGGCGGATCTGGCCGCCGCGCGCGAGGCCGAGGGCGACGCGCGGCAGGTTGAGGCCGAGGGCGAGGCGGGCGGCGGCGGCGTGCAGCCCGTCCTCGGGATGTTCGGCGTCGAGCAGGGCGGCGGCGGCTTGGCCGGCGATGGCGGTCAGGCCGAGCCGGCCGGCTTCCGCCGCCTCGGCCTCGGCGGTGGCGAGGGCGGCGAGCATTTGCAGCCGTTCGCGGGCCAGGGCCACCTGCAGGGCGCTGCGGGCCGGGATGGCGACCGCGAGAATGGCGGGCGCGCGGCGGGGCAGCGGCAGGGGGGCGGCGAGGAGCACCACGCCGGCTTCGTTGGGGGCGGCGACGGGGGCCATCAGCGCCATGCGGGCGGCGGCCAGCCAGTCCGGCGCGGGGGTCCAGTCCTCGGGCGCGGTGGCTTCGGGGGTGTCGGCGAACAGGGCGGCGTGGCTGGCGGCCATCAGGTCGCGGGCCATGGCGGCCAGCAGGGCGGGCCAGGCGGCGTCGGTGCGGGCGGCGCGCAGGCGGCGGAGTGCTTCGCCGAGGCCATCCGCGGCGGTGGGAGCGGTTGGCAGCGTGGGCGGGGGGTGCAGGGCCGTGTTCATCCGCCGATGCCCGGCAGGTCCAGCCGCGCCTCCATGCCCGCGGGCATGGTGCTGCCGGGGTTGTCGATGACGAAGACGCAGCGGAAGCGGGCGGAGCCGCCCTCCATCTGCGGGTCGATATGGCGCAGCCTTGCCTGGACGTCGCGCCCGACCGGCGCACCGAGATGCAGGGTGAGCATGTCGCCCTCGTGCAGCAGGTGGACCAGCCGGGCGGGGACGAACAGCACCGCCTCCAGCATCGACAGGTCGGCGACGGTCAGCGGGTGGTCGGTGCGCGACAGGCTGGCGCCGGGGGCGACCTCGATGCGCGTGACCTCGCCGTCGAACGGGGCGCGGATGGCGTATTGCGCGGCGACGGCGATTTCGGTGGCGAGGCGGCGTTCCTCCACCGCGCGGCGTTCGGTGGCGGCCTGCACCGCGGCGCGGGCGGTGGCGGCGCGGGCCTGGGCCTGGCCGAGTTCCTGC
>CAMFLK010000407.1 GCA_945957135.1 uncultured Rhodospirillales bacterium | reverse complement strand
AGGCGGTGTAGCCCAGCACCATGGGCACCAGCACCACCGCGCCGACCAGCAGGAAGGCCTGGCTGGACGGCGGGGCCGCGGCGTCCCAGATGGTGATGGAGGGCGGCACCATCATCGGCCACACGCTGATGCCCAGGCCCAGGAAGCACAGCACGAACCAGCCGACCACGCACAGGAACGGCGTCACGTCGTGCTTCAGCGACAGCCCGCGCCAGAACCCCCAGGCCAGCAGCGCCACCAGCACCGGCACCGGGCTGGTCAGCAATATGCCCGGCCAGCCGAACCAGCGCTGGGCAAACAGCGGGTTCAGCATCGGCGTCCACAGGCTGACCACCACGATCAGCCCCAGCGTGCCCACCCCCAGCGCGCGGGCATGGCGGCGGGCGCGGCGCTGCAACTCGCCTTCCGCGCGCCAGATCAGCCAGCACGCGCCGAGCAGCGCATAGCCCACCACCAGCGCGATGCCGCACAGGATGGTGAAGCCGGTCAGCCAGTCCCACCACCCGCCGGCATAGGCGCGGTTCACCACCTTGATGCCCTGCAACAGCCCGCCCAGCGTCAGCCCCTGGGCGAAGGCGGCGACGGCCGAGCCGCCGAGGAACGCGATGTCCCACCACCGCCGCCCGGTGCGGGTGGCGGCGCGGAACCGGAACTCGAAGGCCACGCCGCGGAACACCAGCGCCAGCAGCATGGCGATGATGGTGGGGTACAGCGCCGGCAATATGGTGGCATAGGCCAGCGGAAACACCGCGAGCAGCCCGCCGCCGCCCAGGATCAGCCAGGTCTCGTTGCCGTCCCACACCGGCGCGACGGAGTTGACCATCACGTCGCGATCCTCGTCCTCGTGCTCCACGGCGAACAGGATGCCGATGCCGAGATCGAACCCGTCCAGCAGCACATAGGCCAGCACGGCGACCGCGATCAGTCCGGCCCAGATCAGCGGCAGATCGAGCGCGTGGAGGAATTCCATGTCCCTAGCCCCCCACCGCCGCGTCCGGGTCCACCGCCGCGATCGGCGTGGTGCCCGCGCTGCGCACCGGCACGCCCGGCGGCGGCCCGCTCTCGCCCGGCACCGGCGTCGCCGCCATCAGCCGCAGCAGGTACAGCAGCCCCGCGCCAAACACGATGAGATAGACCACCGCGAAGGCCACCAGCGAGGTCGCCACCCCCGGCAAGCCCACCGGCGAGACGCTGTCCGCCGTGCGCAGCAGGCCATATACGGTGTAGGGCTGGCGCCCGACCTCCGTCACCGTCCAGCCGGCCAGCACGCAGACGAAACCCGAAGGCCCCATCACGATCATCGCGCGCTTCAGCCAGGGCGTGTCGTACAGCGCGCCACGCCAGCGCGCCACCAGCCCGGCGATGCCGAGCGCGGCCATGATGAAGCCCAGTCCGACCATGATGCGGAAGGCCCAGAACACCACCGGCACCGGCGGGCGGTCCTCCGCCGGCCAGTCCTTCAGCCCCTTGATGCCGCCATCCCAGCTATGGGTGAGGATCATCGAACCGACATGCGGCAGCTCGATCGCGTAATCCGTCGTCGCCGTCGCCATGTTCGGCCAGCCGAACAGGATCAGCGGCACCGGCCCGCCACTCTCCCAATGCCCCTCCATCGCCGCCACCTTGGCCGGCTGGTGCTCCAGCGTGTTGGTGCCGTGCATGTCGCCCACCACGATCTGCAACGGCGCCACGAAGGCGGCCATCCACATCGCCATGGAGAACATCAGCCGCGCCGCGGGGTTGGCGCGGTTGCGCAGCACATGGAACGCGCCCACCGCGCCGACCACGAAAGCCACCGACAGGTACGACGCCAGCAGCATATGCGCGAAGCGATAGGGGAAGGACGGGTTGAAGATGATCGCCCCCCAATCCCCCGGCAGGAACCGCCCGTCCGGCGCCACCACATGCCCCGCCGGCGTCTGCATCCAGGAATTGACGACGAGAATCCAGAAGGCGCTCAGCGCCGTGCCGAACGCCACCAGGCAGGTGGCCAGGAAATGCAGCCCCTTGCCCACCCGGTTCAAGCCGAACAGCATCACGCCGAGGAACCCGGCCTCCAGGAAGAAGGCCGTCAGCACCTCATACCCCATCAACGGCCCGATCACCGGCCCCGCCTTGTCGGAGAAGGCGGACCAGTTGGTGCCGAACTGGTAGGACATCACCAGCCCGGACACCACGCCCATGGCGAACCCGACCGCGAAGATCTTCAGCCAGTAACGGAAGACATCGAGATACACCTCCCGCCCGGTGCGCAGCCACAACGCCTCCAGCACCATCAGATAGCTGGCGAGCCCGATGGAGAAAGCCGGCAGGATGATGTGGAAACCAACGGTGAAGGCGAACTGCAACCGCGCGAGAAACAGCGCATCGATCTGGTCGGGCATGCCGGACCTCGGGCTCTGGGTAGGCGCGAGTTTAGGCTGGGTCGTGCTGCGGTGCAATGCGAGCAAGAAAGAGAACGGTCGGGAAGGAAGAAAGCGCTTCTTTCTTGAAAGAAAGAAGCAAAGAACTTTTTATCTATTGGAACCGTGCGTCGGCGCCATTGTGCCAACACGCCTGTCGTCTTGGCCGTGCTTGGCACGCGCCCCCTTTTCGCGGCAGCCGGGACACGCGGCCAGCGGGCGGGATCAGCCCAGGATGTTCTTCAAAAATTTTTTGAAAAAATGTATTTTACCCCTTGCGGCGGGCATCGACCTCCGTTAGACATCTTCCTTATGTTCATGGAGCGTTCATCTTCCTTCAG
>CAMFLK010000406.1 GCA_945957135.1 uncultured Rhodospirillales bacterium | reverse complement strand
GCAGTAGCAGGCCGGAGGCGAGCGCTCCGGTGCCGGCGAGCAGGGTGCGGCGGGTGAGATGCGGCGCGGGATTGTCGGCACGGAAGTCACGCATGGCGGTCCTCCATTTCTTGCCGGCGCGCGTGGCGCCTGTTGATCAGCCTCCGAAGCCGTCGAGCGCGTTGGCGCGCATGTATTCCATGTTCATCGCGATCCCCAGCCCGGGGGCGGCGGGCATGTGCAGGCGGCCGTTGCTGTTGTCGAGCGGGGTTTCGATGAAGTCGTTGTATTTGCCCAGGTCGTAGCGCGAGGTTTCCAGCCGGTAGAAATTCGGCGTGGTCATCATCACATGCGCGCCGGCGAGGATGTTGATCGGCCCGCTGGCGTCGTGCGGCGAGACGGGGATGTAGTACGCCTCGGCCATGGTGGCGATCTTCTTCAGCTCGGAGATGCCGCCGGCCCAGGTCACGTCGGGCATGATGTAGTCGGCCAGCCGCTGGGCCAGGATCGGCGCGAACTCCCAGCGCATGTGCAGCCGCTCGCCCACGGTGATGGCGGCGTTCACCTTCTCGCGCACCTGGGCCAGCGCCGGGTAGCTCTCCACCGGCACCGGCTCCTCGAACCAGTCGATGCCGGCCGCATCTTCCAGCGAGCGGCACAGGCGGATGGCAGTGGGCACGTTGAAGCGGCCATGCGCGTCGATCAGGATCTCGATGTCCGGGCCGGCCACTTCGCGGATGCGCGCGGACATCTTCGCGGCCGCCTTCTCGCCCTCCTTGCTCATGCCGCCGTCGAGATAGTCGTCGTTGTTGGGCGACTGGCCCGGCGCGTGCGGGAACGGGTCGAATTTCAGCGCGGTGTGGCCGGACTCGACGATGGCGCGGATTTCCTGGACCAGCGTCTCGTCGTTGTCGAGCAGGCGGCGCAGCGGGTGGGTGTAGAGCAGGATGTCGTCGCGCACCTTGCCGCCCAGCAGCTCGTAGATCGGCAGGTTCAGCACCTTGCCGCGGATGTCCCACAGCGCGATGTCGATGGCGCTGGCGGCCAGGCTCGCCGCCCCGCGCGTGCCCATATAGGTGAACGAGCGCACCACCTTGTGCCAGATATGCTCGATGCGCGCGGGGTCTTCGCCCACCAGCAGGTCGTTCAACCCGCGGATGATGCCGGCGACGGCGCGGTTGGCGGTGCGGGTGGTGGTGGTGATCTCGCCCCAGCCCGTCACGCCCTGGTCGGTGCGCACCTCGACGAAGAAATACTCGCCCCAACCGGATCCGCTGGTCTTCACCAACCATGGCACCAGCGCCGTGATCTTCATGCCGCGTTCCCCCGATGGCCGCCTCTGCGGGCGCCATTTGTATGATGATAGAACCATGCCTCGGGGCAGGACAAGTGCGGCGCAAGCTGGCAAGATGGCCGCCTGGGACAACGACGGACAATCGCCTTGCGCCAATTGCTGCTGATGCGCCACGCCAAATCGTCGTGGGACGACCCGAAGGTGCCGGACCACGCCCGCCCGCTGAACGCCCGCGGCCGCCGGGCGGCGGCGGCGATGCGCGGGGTGATGGCCGAGCTCGGCCTTGCGCCCGACCTGGTTCTGGTCTCCTCCGCCCGGCGCACCCTGCAGACGCTGGAGGCGCTGGAGCCGTGGGATGAAACCCCGCTGGTGGAGCCGATGGACGCGCTGTACCTGGCCGGCGCGCCGCAGATGATGAAGCTGCTGAACGCCATCGCCAGCACGGTGCGCAGCGCCATGGTGATCGGCCACAACCCCGGCCTGCACGAGCTGGCGGTGATGCTGGTGGGTCCCCAGGCCATGACCCCGGCCAACCCGATGATGCGCAGCCTGGCGGAGGGCTACCCCACCGCCGCGCTCGCCGAATTCACCGTCGCCGGCGCCTGGAGCGAACTGGGCGAGGGCGGCGGCCGCCTCACCCGCTTCCTCACGCCGCGCGAATTGCCGGAAATGTCGAGCTGATCGCATGCGCGACGACATGAGCGAGGCGGAGGCCGCCCCCGCCGCGCTGGAGGCGCCCGAACCCGCCGATTCCGCCGGGCCGGTGCTGGAACTGGAACTGGAACTGGACCTGCCGCCGGTCGCGCCGGACCGCCTGGCCCGGCTGCTGCCCGACAAGCCACCACGCCGGCGCGGCAGCCCGCTCTCGGTCACCTGGCTGGACACGCCGGCGGGCGAGCTGGCGGCGCGCGGCCTGTCCCTGGCCGAACGGGGCCTGGGGCGGGAGCGCCAGGTGGTGCTGGCGCGCATGCGCCCGGACGGGGAGGCCGCGATCTGGCCCCCCGGCGCCCCCTGCCCCGTGCTGGCGGAGGCGCCGGCGCGCGAGGAACTCGGCCGCGACCTGCCCGGCCCGCTGGTCGCCCTCGCGCGGTTCGAGGGCAGCCGGCGCGTGCTGACCCCGCCGGAGGCCGCGGTGTCCGTCACGCTGCACGAGGGGCGGCTGGTGGCGCTGGACGGCACCGCCCCTTCCTGCCGGGTGCTGCTGTCCGGCCCGCCGGCGCCCACCCTGGCGCTCGCCCGCGTCCTGGCGCTGCGGGCGGATGCGGCGATCCCGCGCCTCGCCCTGGCCGCCGAGGCGATGCAGGTCGCCGGCCGGCCGCAGCCGCCGCGCCGGCTGGGCGCGCCGGTGCTGGAGCGGACGGATTCGGTGAGCGCGGGCTTCGCGCGCATCCTGGCGCACCTGGCGGACGTGATGCTGCAACACGCGCCGGGCGCCATTGCCGGCCAGGCGATCGAGCCCGTGCACCAGATGCGCGTGGCGCTGCGC
>CAMFLK010000405.1 GCA_945957135.1 uncultured Rhodospirillales bacterium | reverse complement strand
ATAAGAGACAGGCGAACAGGGTGCCCAGGGTGGCGAGCATGGCGAGGCCGAGGAGGATGGCGACGAAGGTGACCATGGCCGGTTGATAGACCCGATACGCCGCCTTGGGCAGCCCTTTCGGTTGACAGCGTGGGGCGGGCATGGTCCGGGAGGGGCATGATGCGCTTCCTCCTGGTGCTGACCCTGATGCTGGCGGCGGCCTGGATGCCCGCCCACGCGCAGGTGGCGCGGCTGATCGCCGCCGAGGTGGCCGCCACCAAGCCGGCCGCGGCCCCGGCCCCGGCCGCGGCCCCCACCACCGCGCTGACGCCGGAACAGGCGCAGCAGGCGCTGGACGTGCTGAAGGACGACGCCAAGCGCGCCCAGATCGTCACCGTGCTGGAGGCGATCGCCAAGGCCGGCCCGGCGGCCGCCGCGCCGGCCGGCGAGCCGAAGCTGCCGATCCCGCTGGCCCCGGACAGCCTGGGTGCCCAGATCGCCAACGACGCCATCGACACGATCAGCCACGCGGCCGACGAGGTGGTGGCGGCGGTGAAGGCGGTGACCGATTTCCCGCTGATCTGGCGCTTCCTGGTGCATCTGGTCACCGACCCGGAAACGCGCGGCGAGCTGATCGACGCGGGGTGGAAGCTGCTGGTGGTGGTGGGCGCGGGTCTCGCGGTGGAGCAGGGCATGCTGCGGCTGCTGCGCCGGCCGCTGGCCGCGGTGGTGCGCCTCGCCCCCGCCCATGCCTTGCCGGCGCCGACCGACGACGACGACGCCTTCGCCGATGGCGAGGCCGCGCGGGTGGCGCATCGCCCGCCCTGGCGGGCGCAGCTGCGCCGGGCCGCCGTGGCCGCGCTGCATTTCCTGCTGGGCATGGCGCCGGTGCTGGCCATGCTCGCCGTGTCCTTCGCCCTCGCCCGCAGCCGGCTGGGGGCGGAGCCGGTGACCCATGCGGTGATCCTGTCGGTGCTGCAGGGCTATGTGCTGTATCGGGTGGCGATGTCGGCCGCGACCATCCTGGTGGAGCCGGACCATCCCAACCTGCGGCTGCTCACCGTCACCCCGGCCACGGCGCAATATGTCGTGCGGTGGGTGCGGCGGATCATGCTGATCGCGGTGGTGGGCTCGACGCTGGCCGATATCGGCGTGGCCTTCGGCATGTACCGGCTGGCGCACGACGCGATCCTGAAGCTGGTGGCCCTGGTGGTCGATCTGTGCCTGGTGGTGATCATCCTGGAATGCAACGGCGCCGTCGCCGCGGTGATCCGCGCCAAGCCCGGCGCCTCCGGCACGGTGGCGATGTTCCGCAACCGGCTGGCCGCGGCCTGGCCGGTGCTGGCGATCTTCTACCTGCTGGCGCTGTGGACGGTGTGGGCGCTGGAGGTGTCGGACGGGTTCGCCCGGCTGCTGCGCACCTTCCTGCTCACCGTCGCGGTGCTCGCCGTCGCCCGCGTGCTGACGATGCTGGCGCTGCGGGTGACGGACCGGGCGCTGACCGTGCCGCCCGACATCGCCAGCCGCTTCCCCGGGCTGGACGTGCGCATGGCCAACTACCACCCGCTGGCCCGGGCGGGGATGAAGACGCTGATGCTGGCGCTGACCATCGTCGCGCTGTGCGAGGCCTGGGGGCTGGACGCGATCGGCTGGTTCACCGGCGGCGCGCTGGGCGTGCGGCTGGTCTCCTCGCTCGGCACGATCGGGGTGACGGTGGTGGTGGCCTTCGCGGTGTGGGAGATGAGCAACGCGGCCATCCAGCGCCACCTCGCCCGGCTGTCGCGCGAGGCGCAGGTGGCGCGCTCCGCCCGGCTGCGCACGCTGATGCCGATGGTGCGCACCACCCTGCTGGGGGCGATCCTGCTGGTGGTGGGGCTGATGGTGCTCAGCGAGGTGGGGGTGAACATCGCGCCGCTGCTGGCCGGCGCCGGGGTGATCGGCCTGGCCATCGGCTTCGGCAGCCAGAAGCTGGTGCAGGACATCATCACCGGCCTGTTCCTGCTGCTGGAGAACACCATGCAGGTGGGCGACGTGGTGACGCTGGGCGGCATGTCCGGCTCGGTCGAGAACCTGTCGATCCGCACCATCCGGCTGCGCTCGCTGGACGGGTCGGTGCATATCGTGCCGTTCAGCGCGGTGACCACGGTGACCAACATGACCCGCGATTTCGGCTACGCGGTGCTGGACGTGCAGGTGGGGCTGAACGAGGAGCCGGACGGGGTGGCGGACATCCTGCGCGAGATCAGCGCCGAGATGCGCCAGGAGCCGCGCTGGGACAGCGCGATGCTCGGCGACATCGAGGTGCTCGGCGTGGACAAGTTCCTGACCAACGCCTACGTCATCCGCGCCCGCATCAAGACGCCGCCGGACCAGCGCTGGGCGGTGGGGCGGGAGATGAACCGGCGCATCAAATACCGCTTCGACGAGAAGGCCATCGAGAGCCCGATGACCAGCTACCGCGCCCTGAACCAGGAGCCGCCGAGCTTCGTGCAGATCACCAACGACGCGCCTGTCTAAGGTTCGGTGGGCTCCTTCGCTTGCGTGATTGTGCTTGCGTTTCGCCGCGCCCTGTCAAGGCACGCTTCGCTCAAGGGCCTTGACAGGGCGCGGCGAAACGCGAGCGAGGGCTGACATGCGAAGAAGGGACGGACGTGAGCCCTTTCCCGTTTCTTTGTTCGGCTGAAAGGGGCCGTTTCCTCGTCCCGGCCTTCCACCCGCAAGGCGTCGCGCGCAGGGGTCGTCAAGGGCTTGAGCGAAGCGTCCCTTGACGACACCGAGCA
>CAMFLK010000404.1 GCA_945957135.1 uncultured Rhodospirillales bacterium | reverse complement strand
AGGAAGTGTTCGAGATGAACAACGGCTGCATCTGCTGCACCGTGCGCGGCGACCTCATCCGCATCGTCGGCGGGCTGATGAAGCGCAAGGACAAGTTCGACGGCATCATCATCGAGACCACCGGCCTCGCCAACCCCGCCCCGGTGGCCCAGACCTTCTTCGTGGACGAGACCGTCCGCGCCCGCACCCGGCTCGACGCCATCGTCACCGTGGTGGACGCCAAGCATGTGCTGCAGCGTCTGGACGACAGCCACGAGGCGGAGGACCAGATCGCCTTCGCCGACGTGATCGTGCTGAATAAGACCGACCTCGTCAGCGGTACCGAACTGGCCGAGGTGGAACGCCGCATCCGCGCCATCAACCGCTTCGCCCGCATCCACCACGCCACGCGGGCCGACGTGCCGATCACCGAGCTGCTCGACCAGGGCGCCTTCGACCTCAACCGCGTGCTGGCCCGGGACCCGGATTTTCTCGAGGACGAATCGCACGAGCACAACGACGATGTCGGCTCGATGAGCTTCGAGCTGGACAAGCCGATCGATGCCGAGAAGTTCAACGCCTGGATCGGCGCGCTGTTGGCCGAGAAGGGCCAGGACCTGCTGCGCACCAAGGGCATCCTGGCCTATGAGGGCGAGGACCGCCGCTTCGCCTTCCAGGCCGTGCACATGATCGCCGACGGCGACTTCATCGGCCCGTGGCGCGAAGGCGCGCCGCGCACCAGCCGCATCGTGTTCATCGGCCGCAACCTCAACCGCCCGAAGCTGCGCCGCGGCTTCGAATCCACCCTGGCCGACTGAGGCATGAGCCAGATCGCCTCCGCCGACCACATCCTGGAAACCCGCGGCGCGTCGCGCGAGCTCGGCGCCTTCGTCGTCGCGGCGCGGTTCGACGGCGCGGGCAACTGCGCCTTCGCGCTCGGCGACGGAACGCTGCACCTCGCTCGCCCCGACGGCTGGCACGAAGTGCCGGTGCATGAGGGGGCCGCGCTGTGCCTGGCGGCGGACACCGCGCCCGCCGGCTGGATCAGCGGCGGGGACGACGGCCGTCTGGCCCGCATCGGCGCCGACGGCACGGTGTCCGACCTCGCCCGGTTCGGCATGAAATGGGTGGAGCACGCGGCCAGCTTCGGCGCGGGCAAATCCGGCCTGCTGGCCTGCGCCGTCGGCAAACAGGTGCATGTGTTCGGCGCGGACGGGAAGAAGCTGAAGGCACTCGACCACCCCTCCACCGTCACCGGCCTGACCTTCGACGCCAAGGGCAAGCGCATCGCCACCGCCCACTACAACGGCGCCAGCCTGTGGTACGCCGCCTCGAAAACCGACAATCCACGCCGGCTGGAATGGAAGGGCAGCCACATCGCCATCGCCTTCAGCCCGGACGGCGACAACGTCGTCACCGCCATGCAGGAGAACGCCTTGCATGGCTGGCGGCTGTCCGACGGGCAGCACATGCGCATGTCCGGCTATCCCAGCAAGACGCACGCGCTCTCCTTCACCCGCAACAGCAAATGGCTGGCCAGCTCCGGCGCCGAATCCATCGTGCTGTGGCCCTTCCATGGCGGTGGGCCGATGGGCAAGGCCCCCACCGAACTGGCGGGTGGGGACAATGTGCTGTGCACCCAGGTCGCCGCCCATCCCACGCACGATTCCATCGCCGCCGGATTCAACGACGGGCTGGTGGTGCTGGCCGACATCGCCTCCACCCGCATCCTGCCGGTCTGCGGCACCGGGCGCGGCCCGGTCTCGGCGCTTGCCTGGAACGCGGCGGGCACGCATCTGGCCTTCGGCTCGGAAACCGGCTTCGCTGCCATCGTCGATTTCACCAAACGCTGAACGGACCCACCGATGGACATCCTGACCAATGGCGGCATGCACATGGCCAAGCTCGGCCTGGGCACCTGGAAGATGAGCGGGGCGGACTGCACCGACAGCGTGCTGCGGGCGCTCGACCTCGGCTACCGCCATATCGACACGGCGGAGATGTACGGCAACGAAGCCGAGATCGGCGCCGCCCTCGCCCAGACCGGCGTGAAGCGCGACGACATCCACGTCACCACCAAGGTGTGGTGGGAACACCTCGCCCCCGCCGCCCTGCGCCAGGCGCTGGAGACCAGCCTCGCCAAGCTGCGGCTCAGCCATGTGGACCTCTACCTCATCCACTGGCCCCACGCCTCCATGGACCTGCCAGCCGCCCTGGCCACGCTGGCGAAGCTGAAGGAAGAAGGGCTGATCCGCGCCATCGGCGTCTCCAACTTCACCGTGGCGCTGATGCGGCGCTGCGTGGAGGAAATCGGCGTGCCCGTCGCCTGCAACCAGATTGAATACCACGTGCTGCTGAACCAGGCCCCGGTGCTGGCCTATGCCGGCACCCACGACATCGCCGTCACCGCCTACTGCCCGCTGGCCCGCGGCGGGCTGGCGAGCTACCCCGCCCTGGCCGAGATCGCCGCCCGCCACAACGCCACCGCCGAACAGGTGGCGCTGAAATGGCTGCTGGACCAGCCCGGCGTCGCCGCCATCCCCAAAGCCAGCAGCGCCGCCAACCAGAAAGCCAACCTCGCCGCGCTCGACATCACCCTCACCGACGCCGACCGCACCGCCATCGCCGCGCTCCCCAAGGATGGACGTATTGTGAGCCCCGAATGGGGCCCGGCTTGGGATTGATAAGGAAGGCGGGGGGCGGATCCCCCCCAACCCCCCGGGGGCGGGGGGGCCCCCCCCCCCAAAGATTGGGGGGGGGAAAATAGTGGGGGGGGGGGCGGG
>CAMFLK010000403.1 GCA_945957135.1 uncultured Rhodospirillales bacterium | reverse complement strand
GTATAAGAAAGAACTTCTTTTTCTGAAGAAAAAGAAGCAAAAAGACTTTATCCGTTGTTCTTCGCGTGGCGATTTCGAGAATCGTCTTCACCGGACAAAAGATTTTTGGTTCTTCTTTTAAGAAGAACCGTCTTTCCTACTTATCCAGGGCAAACCGCAACCGCAGCCGGTTCACCCCATCCTCGCGCGCATAGGCGATGTCGCGGCAATAGTGGCGCAGCAGCCGCAGCCCCAGCCCGCCGGGCCGCGCCGCCTCCAGGCTGGCCGGCAACGCCCGCGGCGCCGCGGCCAGCGGATCGAAGGCCTCGCCGCGATCCTCCACCACCAGCTCCGCCACCGCGTCCGACACCGAAAGCCGCACGGTGACGCCGCCCGGCGCCCCCGCATGCATGGCCACGTTCAGCACCGCTTCCTCCAGCGCCACATGCATCGCGTTGCCCAGCGCCGGCGGCAGCCCGAACGGCGCGGCTTCCGCCTCCAGCCAGCCATACAGCCGCGCCAGCTCCTCCGGCCCCGTGCCGATCGACAGGACCGCGGACATGAACGATCCGGCCCCGCTCAACCGGCGGCGGGTCGCACCGCCGCGATCGCCGCCGCCTCGTCGTGATGGATCGGGATCAGCTCGTCGATGCCGCTGACCACGATCACCTCCTCCACCTGCGGCTGCGGCCCCAGCAACACCACCTTGCCCCGCTTGCTGACGATCGACTTGGCGCTCACCACCAGGCTGCGCAGACCCATCGAGGCCATGAACTCCACCCGCGTCAGGTCGATCACCACCGCGCGCCGCGACCCCGCGACCACCGCCATGGGCATGTCGATCTCATGCGCGCCGGCCACATCCACCCGGCCGGACAGCACCACACGGGTGACCTCGCCCTCCAGCTCCTCGATCGCGATCGGCATGCCGCATCCTCATCATGAACGGTTTCGCAACAGCCTGCCCGCCGGAACGACCACCGACAAGCAGGCACGGACGTGCGTAAACCGTGATTTCACGAAATTCATGTGAAGGTTTCGCGACAGGCCGGTGCATCATGCGCGCCCGCAACCACGACAAGCCCGGCATGACACACGACGACGGCGACCGCCCCAGCGACCGCACCATCGCCACCCGCATGCCGCTGGCCGCCGCCGCGCCGCTGGATATCGGCCACTACCTGGCCTTCAGCCAGGGCGACACCCTGCATCGCGTGGAAATCGGTCCGGACGGGCTGGTGATCGGCCGCCAGCCACCCGCCGACCTGGTCATCCCCCAGGCCGAGATCTCGCGCCGGCACTGCCGCATCGACGTCGATGGCGACCGCGCCTTCATCGCCGACCTCGCCTCCACCAACGGCACCTTCCTCGCCGGCGAACGGGTGCAACACCCCACCCGACTGCGCAACGGCAGCCAGATCCGCCTCGGCTCCTTCCCGCTGCGCTACGAACGGCGCGACCGCCACGAAGCCGCCGGCGAGGCGGAACTGGCCTCCGAACTGCGCCGCGCCGCCGACTACGTGCGCGCCATCCTGCCCCAACCCCTCTCCACCGGCCCGGTGCGCACGGAATGGTGGTTCGTGCCCTCGGCCCAACTCGGCGGCGACGCGTTCGGCTACCAGTTCCTCGACGACGACACCTTCGCCGGCTTCGTGCTGGACGTGTCCGGCCACGGCATCGGCGCCGCGCTGCACGCCGCCAACGTCGCCAACGTGCTCCGCCGGCGCGGCCTGCCCGGCGTGGACTTCCACGACCCCGCCCAGGTCGCCGCCGGCACCAACGCCATGTTCCCCATGGAAGACCATAACGGGCTGATGCTCACCCTGTGGTATTTCACCTACCACCTGCCCACCCGCCTGCTGCGCTTCTGCGCCTGCGGCCACCACCCCTCCTACCTCATCGCCCCCGGCGCGACGGAGCCGGTGCCGCTGTGGCTGCGCAGCCCGGCCATCGGCATGCTGCCCACCGCCAACTGGGCGGTGGGACGCGCCGAACTGCCGCCGGGCAGCCGCATCTACGTGTTCAGCGACGGCGCCTTCGAACTGGTCGCCGCCAACGGCCAGCGCTGGGTGATCGAGGATCTGCGCCAGATCATGCGCGAACCCGAACAACCCGGCCTGTCGGAAGCCCAACGCCTCTACCAGGCCGTGCGCGCCGCCGCGCGGCCGGGGCCGCTGGACGACGATTTCTCGGTGCTGGTGGTGCGCTTCGACTGATCGCGCCGCTTGCCCGCGCCATTCCCGTGTCGCTATAACGCACCATGCGCGCCGCCCTGCTGCTGCTCCCGCTGCTGACCGGCCCCCTTCTGGCCAGCCCCCTGCTGGTCAGCCGAACGGCCCGTGCCGCCGAGCCGCTGCTGGTGCAAAACACCCCCATGCCCGCCGAACGCCTCGCCACCCTCCCCACGCTCGACCGCCGCACCACCCTGCACACCGGGCACGGGGACGAAACGAAGCAATGGTCCGGCCCGCTGCTGTGGAACGTGCTGGTCGCCGCCGGCGCCATCGCGGCGGACAAACCCGCCGACCATGTACACCAGTCCATCCGCATCACCGCCACCGACGGCTACATCGCCATCTTCTCCGCCGGCGAACTCTCCCCCGCCTTCGCCGGCAAACCCATCCAACTCGCCCTGCAGGAAAACGGCACCCCCCTGCCCCTGCCACGCCTGATCGTGCCCGACGAAACCCGCGGCGGCCGCTCGATCCACGATATCGTGCGGATCGACGTGCAGTAGGCAAGGCAAGGCGGGGGCTCCGCCCCTCGACCTCCGCGGAACCTCTTGTTCCG
>CAMFLK010000402.1 GCA_945957135.1 uncultured Rhodospirillales bacterium | reverse complement strand
GGCTTTTGAGCTACGCGCGCTTTGACCGCGCCCACCGCGACGCAAGCACAATCGTCAAAGCGAAGGAGCCGACGGACTTGACTGCGCCGCCCCGTGGCCTATCCGTTGCGGCATGACCGATCCCGCCGCGCTGCACGCCAAGCTTCTCGCCATCGATACCCATATCGACATTCCCTGGCCGGAGGGGCCGAACTTCTTCGAGGAGACGCAGCGCCGCGTCGATCTGCCCAAGCTGCGGCGGGGCGGGGTGGGCGCGGCCTGCATCGCCGCCTATGTGCCGCAGGGTCCGCGCACCGCGGAGGGGCGGCAGGCGGCCTATGACCGGGCGATCGCCATGCTGCGCGCCATCCAGGGCATGGCGGGCAACCAGTCGCGCATCTGCACCACGGCCGATGCCATCGAGGCCGCGCATGCGGCGGGGCTGACCGCCATCGTGCCGGCGGTGGAGAACGGCCATGCCTGCGGCGGCGACCCTGGCCGGCTCAAGGATTTCCACGATCTCGGCGCCCGCTACCTGACGCTGACCCATAACGGCCACAACGATTTCGCCGATTCCTCCAACCCGCGCGCCGATCTTGGCGACAAGGAAGCCGAGCATGGCGGCCTGTCCGAGGCCGGGCGGGCGGCGATCGCCGAGCTCAACCGGCTGGGCATGCTGGTGGATATCGCCCATGTCTCCAAGGCCACCATGCTGCAGGCCGCCCGGCTGTCGGCGACCCCGGTGCTGTCCACCCATTCCTGCATCCGGGCGCTGGCCGACAATCCGCGCAACCTCGATGACGAGCAGCTCGACGCGCTGGCCGAGGTGGGCGGCGTGGTGCAGATCACCGCCGTGCCGCATTTCCTGCGGCCGGGGAAGAAGGCCGAGGAGGTGACGGTGGCCGACTTCGCCGATCACGTGGATTACGCCGTCCGCCGCATCGGCATCGCCCATGTCGGAATCTCCTCCGATTTCGACGGCGGCGGCGGCTTCGCCGGCTGGCACGATGCCGGCGAGAGCCCGAACGTCACCGCCGAGCTGGTGCGCCGCGGCTACGGGTTCGACGAGATCAACGCGCTGTGGGGCGGCAACTTCCTGCGCCTGCTGCGCCTGGCGGAAGAGCGGGCCGGCTAGATGCGCGCCGTCGCCCTGCCGGCCGGCGAGTCCGTGCCGTGCCTCGGCCAGGGCACCTGGTATATGGGGGAGCGGACGGACCGCCGCGCCGCCGAGATCGCCGCCCTGCGCCTGGGCGCCGAGCTGGGCATGACGCTGATCGACACGGCCGAGATGTATGCCGATGGCGGGGCGGAGGAGGTGGTGGGCGAGGCGTTCGCCGGACTGCGCGAGCGGGTTTTCATCGTCTCCAAGGTCTATCCCCACAATGCCGGCCGCGCCGCCGCCGTTTCGGCCTGCGAGCGCAGCCTCGCCCGGCTGGGCACCGACCGCATCGACCTCTATCTGCTGCACTGGCGCGGCGGCGTGCCGCTCGCCGACACCATCGCCGCCTTCGAGCGGCTTCAGCGCGACGGCAAGATCCGCCATTGGGGCGTGTCGAATTTCGACGTGTCGGACATGGAGGAATTGCTGGCGGCCGGCGGGTCCGCCTGCGCCGTGAACCAGGTGCTCTACAACCCCGAGCATCGCGGCATCGAGTTCGACCTGCTGCCCTGGTGCGCCGCCCATGACGTGCCCGTGATGGCCTATTCCCCGGTCGGCCAGGGCGGCAGGCTGCTGGCCCATCCCACGATGCGCGCGGTGGCCGCGCGTCATGGATGCAGCCCGGCGCGGGTGGCGCTGGCCTGGGCGCTGCGCCAGGCGGGGCTGATCGCCATCCCCAAGGCGAGCACGCCCGCCCATGTCCACGACAACGCAGCGGCCGCCGGGCTGGTGCTGGAGGCGGCGGATCTGGCGGCGATCGACGCGGCCTTCCCGCCACCCACCCGCAAACGCGCCTTGGCCATGCTATAGGGTTGGCGAAGGGCGATCGGAAAGGCGCGTGATGCGAATCCTGCTGACTGGCGGCATGGGCTTCATCGGCTCGGCGGTGGTGCGCCACGCCATCCGCACCGGCGACGACGTGATCGTGAACGTGGACAAGCTGACCTACGCCGCCTCGCCCGCCGCGCTGGAGGAGGCGGAGCGCCACCCCAACCACATCCATGTGCGGGCCGACATCGCCGACCCCGAAGCGATGCGCGCCGCCTTCGCCACCCACCAGCCCGACGCGGTGATGCACCTCGCCGCCGAGACCCATGTCGATCGCTCGATCGACGGGCCGGGGCCGTTCATCCAGTCCAACGTGGTGGGCACCTACATCCTGCTCGACGTGGCGCGCGAATACTGGCAGGGCCTGCCGCGAGCCCGCCGCGACGCGTTCCGCTTCCACCACGTCTCCACCGACGAGGTGTTCGGCGCCCTCGGCCCCGCCGACCCGGCCTTCACCGAGGCCACGCCCTACGATCCGCGCAGCCCCTATTCCGCGAGCAAGGCGGCCTCCGACCATCTGGTGCGCGCCTGGTGGCACACCTACGGGCTGCCGACGCTGGTGAGCAACACCACGAACAATTTCGGCCCCTGGCAATTCCCGGAAAAGCTGATCCCGCTGGTGACCTTGAACGCGCTGGAGGGCCGCACGCTGCCGGTCTATGGCGACGGCTCCAACCAGCGCGACTGGCTGTTCGTGGACGACCATGCCGAGGCGCTGCTCCAGGTTCTCCGTCACGGCGAGGCCGGCGCGACCTACGCCATCAGCGCCCGCCAGCCGCGCAGCAACCTGCAGGTGGTGCACGCGATCTGCGACGCGCTCGACGCGCGCCTGCCCGACCCGGCCGGCCCGCGCCGCCGCCTGA
>CAMFLK010000401.1 GCA_945957135.1 uncultured Rhodospirillales bacterium | reverse complement strand
GTGCTGGCCAAGCTGGCGCAGACGCGCGGCGGCGCGCCCCTTGGCACGGTGGGGTTCGGCGATGCGGATTCGAGTGACCCGGAAGTGCAGGCCGCCGCCATGCGCCTGGCCTTCGAACGCGCCAACGCCATCGCCCAGGCCCTCCAGGGGCTGGGCGTGCCGCGCGAGCAGATCCATGTCACGGCCCAGGCGATCGGGCGGGGCGGGGTGGCGCGGGTGGACGCGCCCTGAACGGCGCGCTTCGTCAGCTCCGGCGGGTTGGCGCCATCACGCCGGCGAAGCCCACCCATAGCGCCACGGAGATCAGCGCGAAGCCGCCGAGCACCAGAAAGGCGGGGCCGTAGCCGAAATCCTGCGCGATCCAGCCGCCCAGCGCCGGGCTGAGCGCGGCGCCGGCCCCCTGCACCGTCATCACCGCGCCCTGGCCGACATTCACCCGCCCGGTGCCGTTCAGGATATGCGCCACCAGCCCCGGCACCGCCACGCTCTGCAGCCCGGCGCCGATGCCGTCCAGCACCTGCACCGGCCACACGCCCCAATGGTTGATGAAATGCGCGGCGATCACCCCGCGCAGCGGCAGGGCGAGGAAGGAGATCAGCAGCACCCACCACGATCCGCCGCGCTCGGCCATGTGCATCGCCACGAGCGCGGTGACGATCATCACCGCCTGGGCCACCACGATGGTGAGCGCCGTGAAGCTCGCGGGGTCGCCCTGTTTCGCGCTGACCACGGCCATGCCGTAGAGCGGCAGCATCGCCGCGTTGCCGAGATGGAAGCAGGCCAGCGCCGCGGCCAGCACCAGCAATGGCTTGCTGGCCAGCAGCACGCCGATGCCGCCGATCTCGGTGGCGCTGCCATCCTCCGCCTCCGCCCCGCGCGCGGCCGCGTCGTCGATCGCGTCGGCGGGAATGGCGAGCACGGCGAGGATGGCGAGCACGCCGAACACCGCGGCCAGCACGAACACCGCCTCCAACCCGAACCACCAGCCGAGCAGGCCGGACAGCCCGGCGCCCACCACGTTGCCGGCATGGTTGAAGGCCTGGTTCTCGCCGTTCTGCCGGTTGAATCCCTTCTGCTTCACCATGCCCAGGGTGATGCCGGTGATCGCCGGGCCGATCGCCGCCCCCGCGATGGCGGTGGCCACCAGGGTGGCCGCCACCAGCCAGAATTCCTGCGAGACGAGGATGATGGCCGAGGCCAGAACGGTGAAGCCGGCGCAGATCGCCACATAGGCGCGCTTGCGGGTGGTGGCGTCCACCAGCGCGCCGGCCGGGGCGGTGAGCAGCATGCCCGCGACGCCGCCGATCGTCATCACCGTGCCGATGCTGCCGGCCTGCCAGGAATGGGCGAGCAGGAACACGCCGAGGAACGGCCCCACCCCGGCCTGCACGTCGGCCATGAAGAAGTTGAGCAGGCGCAGCGGCCACAGGCCGGATCGTTTCATGGGGGACGGCACGGCGGAGGAATGGATCGGCGCGCGCAAAGTTCCTCCATCTCCTCAAAACCGAGGATTTTCGCGGTCCATGGCGATGGACAGGATATCGACGGCTACACCGAATCTCATCCAACGAGGAGTTTTGAAAGATGACCTTTTCACGAAGCCTGCGCGCCCTCGGTCTCGCGGGGGCGCTGGCCGCCTTCGCCGTGCCCGCCGCCCGTGCCGCCACCACGATTGTCAACGTGGCCGCCCCCAACGAGTCCGGCGTCACCCTGAGCCTCGGCGCCGGCAGCTATACGGTGAGCTTCACCACGGGCGATTTCACGGCCTGGAATCCGTGGTCGTACACGAGCTGCCAGGGGGCCGGCCCGCAGGTCAACTGCTTCGGCTGGACCGCGCAGCTCAAGCTCTACACCGCCGGCGACGGCTCCTACACCACCTACTCCATGACGGAGCCCACGGTGTTCTGGGCCACGCCGTACTGGAGCACCGCCGAGGGCGCGCTCGCCGCGTTCCAGGATGCCGAGACCAACGGCACGCTGGTCGCGCAGGCCCGGGGCGCCGACAACAGCGTGGGCGCGACCACCACCGTCGGCACCATCGCCTTCACCCTGTCCGGGCTGACCGACGTGCGCTTCGTCGTCGATGACGGCGTGGGGCAGTACGGCGACAATTCCGGTGGGGTCTCCCTGCTGCTGACCCTGCCGGACGTGACGCCCCCGCCGGTGACCGCGGTCGCGGAGCCGGTCAGCGCGTCCCTGCTGCTGGCCGGGCTGGGCCTGTTCGGCATGCTGCGCCGCCGGCGCGGCTGATACCGGCGGCACGAAGCGATGACTCTTCCATCGCTGAGGGACGCAGGTATCGCGCGCCGGGTTGGCCGGCGGCGGCGCGCCAAACAAAGACTCATATCAACGGTCATTCTTCATGGCCGTTGATATGACACGAAAAGGGCCGGGGATCGCTCCCCGGCCCTGATGCTTCGCCCGCTTCGCTCAGGCCCCGGCGCGGGCCTCCGGCCGGGCCGCGCGGCGCTGCTCCAGCACCTGGTTGTGCATGGATTTCTGCAGCTTCTCGAAGGCCCGCACCTCGATCTGGCGCACCCGCTCGCGCGAGATGTTGTAGTGCTGGGAGAGGTCCTCCAGCGTGGTCGGGTTGTCCTTCAGCCGCCGCTCGATGAGGATGTGGCGTTCGCGCTCGTTCAGCGTCTTCAGCGCCTCGTTCAGCAGCTTCTTGCGCCCGGTGAGTTCCTGGCGCTCGGCCAGCTCGGTTTCCTGGCTCTCGGCATCGTCCACCAGCCAGTCCTGCCACTCGCCCTCGCTGTCCGCGCGCACCGGGGCGTTCAGCGAGTTGTCGGGCGCCGACAGGCGGCGGTTCATGTTGATCACGTCCTGCTCCGGCACGTCCAGCGCATGGGCGATCTTGGCGACCTGCTCGGGCTTCAGATCGCCCTCGTCGATCGCCTGCATCTGGCCCTTCAGGCGGCGCAGGTTGAAGA
>CAMFLK010000400.1 GCA_945957135.1 uncultured Rhodospirillales bacterium | reverse complement strand
CCGTTTTCCTGATCGGGTTGAAGGGTCGTTTTCCCGACCCGGCCTGAGAGTCAACAGACGCCGCGCGCAGATGCCGTCAAGGGACTTGAGCGAAACGACCCTTCACGACAGCGAGCACGGCGCAACCCTCAGAAAAGGCGGGCCTCGCTACACGTCCAGGTTTGCCACCTTCAGCGCATTGCCCACGATGAACTCCCGCCGCGGCTCCACCACGTCGCCCATCAGCGTGGAGAAGATGGCGTCGGCGTCGGTGAAGTCGCCCACGTCCACCCTCAGCAGGGTGCGCGCGGCGGGGTCCAGCGTGGTCTTCCACAGCTGGTCGGGGTTCATCTCGCCCAGCCCCTTGAACCGCTGGATGGAGAGCCCCTTGCGGCCCTGCGCCAGGATGCGGTCGAAGGCGCTGGCCGGGCCGGCGACGGAGACTTCCTGGCTGTCCAGCTTCAGCAGGGCGGGTTCGGCGAAGCGGGTGCGCAGCGCCTCCGCCCGCTCGTTCAGCCAGCGCGCCTCGGCACTGCGCAGCGCGGCGGCGTCCAGCCGGTGGATTTCCGCGACCCCGCGCACCGTGCGCGCCATGCGCAGCACGCCGCCATCGGCTTCGACCACCCAGCTCCGCTCGGCGGGCAGGGAGATCGCGTTCAGCCGCTGCACCAGCTCCTGCGCCACGCCGGTGGCGCGGGCGGGGTCGGGGGTCAGCGCCCCGGCGATCGCCGCCTGCTCCAGCAGCGCCACCGGCGCCGCCTCCGACAGGTGGCGCAGGCGCAGCGTCGCCTCGCGCAGGAAGGCCACTTCCGCCTCCAGCTCCGGACCCTCCAGCACCGCACCGCTGGCATAGGTCAGCCGCGCCTCGGCCAGCACCTTGTCAAGCAGGAAGCGCTCCAGCGCCGCGTCGTCCTTCAGGTAGCGTTCGTCGTTGCCGCGCTTGGCGCGGTACAGCGGCGGCTGGGCGATGTAGAGATGGCCGCGCTCGATCAGTTCGCGCATCTGGCGGAAGAAGAAAGTCAGCAGCAGCGTGCGGATATGCGAACCGTCCACATCCGCGTCGGTCATGATGACGATGCGGTGGTAGCGCAGCTTGCCGAGATCGAACCCGCCCTGCTCCGGCTCGCCATGGCCGATGCCAGTGCCCATGGCGGTGATCAGCGTGCCGATCTCCGCGCTGCCCAGCATGCGGTCGAACCGGGCGCGCTCCACGTTCAGGATCTTGCCCTTCAGCGGCAGGATCGCCTGGAACTTGCGGTCGCGCCCCTGCTTGGCCGACCCGCCGGCGCTGTCGCCCTCCACGATGAACAGCTCGCACTGCGCCGGGTCGCGCTCCTGGCAGTCGGCCAGCTTGCCCGGCAGGGTGGAGACGTCGAGCACGCCCTTGCGGCGGGTGAGCTCACGCGCCTTGCGCGCCGCCTCGCGCGCGGCGGCGGCGTCCATCACCTTCTGCACCACGGCGCGCGCTTCCTTGGGGTGCGTCTCGAACCAATGGGCAATGGCGTCCGCGGCCGCCGCGCGCACCACCGGCTGCACCTCCGAACTCACCAGCTTGTCTTTGGTCTGGGAGGAGAATTTCGGGTCCGGCACCTTCACCGACAGCACGGCCGTCATGCCCTCGCGCATGTCGTCGCCGGCCAGCGACAGGCTGTCCTTCTTGCCCAGCCCCTCGGCGTATTTCGTCACCGCCTGGGTCAGCGCCGCGCGGAAGCCGGCGAGGTGGGTGCCGCCGTCGCGCTGGGGGATGTTGTTGGTGAAGCACTGCATGTTCTCGTGGAAGCTGTCGTTCCACGACAGCGCGAATTCCACGCGGATGTCGCCGTTCGGGCCGGGCGCATCGCGGCCGATCACGCTGATCGGCGGCGTGAACACCGGGGTCTTGCCGCGATCGAGATACTCCACGAAGGCGACCAGCCCGCCCTGGTAATGCAGGTCGGCTTCCACCGGCTGGGCGTGGCGCTCGTCGCGCAGCACGATGCGCAGGCCGGAATTGAGGAAGGCCAGCTCGCGCAGCCGGCGCTCCAGCACCGCGAAGTCGAACTCCACGCGGGTGAAGGTGGCGGGGCTGGGCTTGAACGTCACCTCCGTGCCGGCCGGCCCGTCCGACGCGCCGACCACGGACAGCGGCGCCTCGGCATCGCCATGGCGGAAGCGGATGAAATGCTCCTGCCCGTCGCGCCAGATGCGCACCTCCATCCATTCGGAGAGCGCGTTGACCACGGCCGCGCCCACGCCATGCAAGCCGCCGGAGACCTTGTAGGAATTCTGGTTGAACTTGCCGCCGGCATGCAGCCGCGTCAGCACCACCTCGGCGGCCGAAACCCCTTCCTCCGGGTGGATGCCGGTGGGAATGCCCCGCCCGTCGTCGCGCACCGTCACGCTGCCGTCGCCGTTGAGCGTGAGGGTGACGTTGTGGGCGAAGCCCGCCTGGGCCTCGTCCACCGCGTTGTCGATGATCTCGAAGGCCATGTGGTGCAGGCCGGAACCGTCATCGGTGTCGCCAATATACATGCCCGGTCGCTTGCGCACCGCGTCCAGCCCCTTCAGCACGGAAATGGAATCGGCGTCGTAGCTCTCGGCGGAATCGGGTTGCGGCGCGGCGTTGTCACTCATTGCCGGGTGAGTACTCCAGGCTTCGGTACGGGATTTGCGATATTGTAAAAGACAAGCGGGAAATTCGCTACCCCGCGGGCGGTGGCCAGGGGACGTCCGGGGGGGGGAAATCGGGGTCGGCACGCAAAGTGCCGCCCCCGGCCAGCACGCCCTCCGCCAACCCGCGCAACCCTGCGAACGCCTCACCATCCGTACCGGTGAGCACCGCCTGGGCCGGTAGGTGTCGCAATGCCTGCGCCAGTGCAGCACGATGCGCAACATCAAGATGCACCATCGGCTCATCAAGCAGCAGCAAGGGCGCCGCTCCGCGTGCGGCCGCGAGCAGCGCGGCATGACCCAGGACCACG
>CAMFLK010000399.1 GCA_945957135.1 uncultured Rhodospirillales bacterium | reverse complement strand
ACGCGATAGGAGTCCGTCTCGTGGGCTCGGAGATGTGTATAAGAGACAGGGTGCGGATCATGGGTGATCAGCAGCACCGCGCCGGAGAACTCCGCCAGCGCCCGCACCAGCGCCTCGCGCGCGTCGATGTCCAGATGGTTGGTCGGCTCGTCCAGGATCAGCAGCTGCGGCGCATCCCGCGTGGCCAGGGCCAGCAGCAGCCGCGCCTTCTCGCCGCCCGACAGGTTGGCGATGCGCGTCTCCGCCCGATCCGCGTCCAGCCCGAACCGGGCCAGCTGGGCGCGCAGCTGCGGCGGCGTCGCCCGCGGCTGGGCGCGCGCCATGTGATCCACCGGCGTCTCCCCCGCCACCAGCTCCTCCGTCTGGTGCTGGGCGAAATAGCCCACCCCCAGCTTCGGCCCACGCCGCACCTCCCCCGCATCCGGGCTCAACCGCCCGGCGATCAGCTTGGCCAGGGTGGACTTGCCGTTGCCGTTGGCGCCCAGCAGGGCGATGCGGTCGTCCATGTCCACCCGTAGCGACATGTCCCGCAGGATCGGCGGCCCGCCATAACCCACCGACACCCGGTCCAGCGCCAGGATCGGCGGGGCGATCTGCTTCGGCTCGGGAAAGTCGAACCGTGTCGGCGCCGCCTCGATCGTCACCTCCGGCGGCGGCAGCTTGGCGATCGCCTTCAGGCGGGACTGCGCCTGGCGCGCCTTGCTCGCCTTGTAGCGGAACCGATCGACATAGGCCTGCATATGCGCGCGCTGCGCGGCGATGCGGCTGGCCGCCGCCTCCTGCTGGGCCGCGCGCTCGGTGCGGATGCGCACGAACTCGTCATACCCGCCAGGGGTCAGCGTCAGCTTCATCCGGTCGAGATGCGCGATGGAATCGACGCAGCGATCCAGCAGCCCGCGATCGTGCGACACGATCAGCGCGGCCCCCGGAAACTTGGCGAGCCAGGATTCCAGCCACAGCGTGGCCTCCAGGTCGAGATGGTTGGTCGGCTCGTCCAGCAGCAGCAGGTCGGGCTGGGCGAACAGCACGGTGGCCAGCGCCACGCGCATGCGCCAGCCGCCGGAGAAGCTGTTCACCGGCCGCGCCTGGGCCGCCGCGTCGAACCCCAGCCCGGCCAGGATGGACGCCGCCCGCGCCGGCGCGGAATCCGCCCCGATGGTGCGCAGCCGGTCGTGGATTTCCCCCAGCCGGTCGGCCGGCGCGGTCTCCGCCTCGGCCAGCAGGCGCAGCCGCTCGGGGTCGCCCTCCAGCACCACCTCCACCAGGCTCGCCGCCCCCTCCGGCGCCTCCTGCTTCACCCGGCCGAGCCGGGCGCGGCTGGCCAGCCGGATCTCCCCGCCATCCAGCGCGAGATCGCCGGCGATCGCGCGCAACAGCGTGGACTTGCCCGCCCCGTTGCGCCCCACCAGCCCCACCCGCCTGCCGGGGTCGATGGTCAGCGCCGCCTGGTCGAGCAGCAGGCGCCCGGCCATGCGGATGGTGATGTCGCGGAGGATGAGAAGGCTCATGGCGGGCGGTTGTGCCGGACCAGCGGCGGCGCGGGAAGGGGTTGCCGGGGGGCGGAGGGTGATCTAAAGCCCCCGCGCCGCATCCATACAGGGTTTCAAGGGGCCATCACATGGCGATCGAACGCACGTTTTCCATCATCAAGCCGGACGCCACGCGCCGCAACCTCACCGGCAAGATCAACGCCAAGCTGGAAGGCGCCGGGCTGCGCATCGTCGCCCAGCGCCGCGTGTGGATGACCACCGCCCAGGCCGAGCAATTCTACGGCGTGCACCGCGAACGCCCGTTCTTCCGCGACCTCGTCACCTTCATGACCTCGGGCCCCGTGGTGGTGCAGGTGCTGGAAGGCGAGAACGCCGTGGCCGCCAACCGCGAGGTGATGGGCGCCACCAACCCGGCCAACGCCGCCGAGGGCACCATCCGCAAGGAATTCGCCGAAAGCATCGAAGCCAACTCCGTCCACGGCTCCGACAGCGCCGAGAACGCCGCGACGGAAATCGCCTATTTCTTCGCCGGCACCGATATCGTTGGATAAGCCTTAGCTGACCGTCAGGCCTGCGCGGATGCGGCCGATCTGGGCCGCATCCGTCCAGTCCGTCGCACCCTGCGCGCCCAGCAACTGCCGCCGCGCCGGCGCCATCAACAGCGATTGCGGCAGCCGGAACCCCCCGCCCTCCGCCCCGAACGCCACATTGGTCAGACTGTCGGGCATGTCCGGATGCGGCGTGGCCAGACTCAACCGCAACCCCGCCCGCGCCGCATAAGCCCGGTCGGCGGCCCAGAACCGGCCGTCGCTGATCATCAGCACCGCCAGCCCGTCCCCACCCATCCGATCCGCCAGACGCTGCAACGGCGCCAACTCACCCAGGCAGGGCGGGCACCAATGCGCCCATAAATGCACCAGCACCAGCTTGGCACCCAACTCCCCCACCGTGAACCGCCGCCCGGCCGGGTCCAACAACTCCATCCGCTGCCACGCCGCCGCCTGCCGCTCCTGCGCCACCCCCGCCCGCGCCACCGCCGGCAACGCCACCCCGGCCGCCACCCCCGCCAGAAACCCCCGTCGCCCAAGATGAACCGCGGAACCCAAAACGCATCTCCGTACAGGAATGCTCGACGAAGTCTCCTTTACGATGACATCCCTTAACAATGCCTTTCACGCATTGAGGCGACGTTTTTTGCGTTGCGAAGTGCAACAGGAAAGGGAGGCAAGGCGGGGGCTTCGCCCCTCGACCCCGAAGAAAGGCCAGGGCTCTGCCCTGGACCCGCTGGGGCCTTAGGCCCCAGACCCCATTCGTTCAGGCATCCGCGTCGCCACGCCTTCGGGTGTGCGGGATGGCGAGGGGGTTGATGGGCCTTCGGCCCGAAGGAAAACAGTTACAATTTGATAAGAAATAAGGATGGGTAGTTTGTTGACTCAGCGGGTGATGGTAGTTATGTAGTGAGTATGATAGAG
>CAMFLK010000398.1 GCA_945957135.1 uncultured Rhodospirillales bacterium | reverse complement strand
GCATCTGCACGATCTGGGTGAAGGGGCTGGGGCGGTTCATCGGGGCGGTCTCCTGCAAAAAGGGGTTCGTGAGTGTGTTTACGCACCCCGCCGATGGTTGGCAAGCATAAAAAACGCGTTCGGCGAAATTTTTTTTCCGCCATCCCCGTCCGCGCTGGGGAATGCATAAGAATGATGAAAAATGAGCCGCTTATATCAACGGCCATGAAGAATGACCGTTGATATGAGTCTTCGTTTGGCGCGCCGCCGCCCGCCAACCCGGCGCGCGGATACCGCCGCCGCTCAGCGATGGAAGAGTCATCGCTTCGCGCCGCCGGTATTACACACCCTTCCTCGTCATGGACGGGTCAAGCCCGTCCATGACGATAATGAATTGAACTGATCGTGCCTTTTTCAGCTTTGTCGTTCAGCTGAAAACGGCCGCTTTCCTGCGCGGCCTTCTTCGAGGGCGGGTGCCCTACACCGAAATCCCCAGCTCCCGCGCCGTGCTGACGATGCTCGCCCAGGTGTCCAGCTGCAGCGGAATGCCGTGCGCCAGCCGGTCGGCGCGGGTGCGCGCCTCGGGTTCGCCGGGCACCAGCACCTCGCCGCCCGCGTGCGCGGGGCGGGAGGATTTCACGTAGTCCGCGTAGGCGCGGGCCTCCGCCACAAAATGCTGGGCGCCGAAATGGTCGGGGCTGAGATAGATCGACAGCATGCCGTTGGTCACCCGCCGCCGCGTGGTGGCCGGCGGAATCGGGCCGGAGGTGCCGCCCCCGGTCAGCACGCCCGCGAGGATTTCGCACATGAAGGCGATGCCCGAACCCTTGTGGTCGCCGAAGGCGCGGATGGCGCCCTGGCCGTTGCCGGGGTCGCGCGGGCCGTTCTGGGTCAGCGTGCCGTAGAGCGTCTGCGGGTCGGTGGACAAATCGCCGTCCGGGTCGATCAGCGCGCCCTCGGGCAGGGGCTTGCCGCCGTTGGAGGCCACCAGCACCTTGCCCTCCGCCACGATGGAGGTGGCGAAATCCAGCAGCAGCGGCGGGTCGCCGGGAATGCCGACGCAGAACGGGTTGGTGGAGAAGCGCCGGTCCACGCCGCCGAACGGGGCGACGATCTGGCCCATGCGCACATTGACGAAATGGATGGAGACCAGCCCGGCCGCCGCCGCGCGCTCGCCCCAGTCGCCGATGCGCCCGATATGGCCGGAATTGCGCAGCGCCACCACGCACAGCCCGGCGGCCTGGGCCTTGGCGATGCCGTAATCCACCGCCAGCGGCCCGATGGTCTGCCCGAACCCGCCATTGCCGTCGATCACCGCATGGGTGGGCCCCTCCACCGCCACGGTGATGGTCTGGCCGGCGAACACGTCGCCCTGCTGCAAATTCAGCACGTAGCGCGGCACGCGGATCACGCCATGGCTGTCATGGCCGGTGAGGTTGGACGACACCAGATGATGGGCGATGTGTGCCCCTTCCTCCGCGCTGGTGCCGGCGCGCACGAAGATGTCGGCGACCAGCCTGGTCAGCGCCTCGGCGGCGATGGTGTGGGTGGGCAGTTCGGCCATGGGAACCTCGATGAGGGCAAGCTCGGGGGGATGGCCGCGCCCCACCGCCGGCTGCCCCGATTGAAAGGGGGCAGCCCGTATCAGCCCGGCCGAAAATGGAGAAGGCGGGTCAGACGACCTTGTTCGAGTCGTTGTCGATCAGGTGCATGTTGTTCATGTCGAGCGCCAGCTTCAGCGTCTCCCCCGGCCCGCACGGGGTATTGGGATCGACGCGGGCGCAGACCGGCACGCCGTCGATGAAATAGTGCACCAGGGTCTCCATGCCCATCGGCTCCACCACATCGACCAGCGCGTCCATGTGCTGCACGCCGGGCTTCTCCACCGCCTGCACCTCGGTCATGTGCTCCGGGCGCACGCCCAGCGTCACCTGCTTGCCCTTGTAGGGGCCGTAGCGATCGACGCGCTGGGGCGGGATGGCCAGGGCGGCGCCGTTGGCGAGCTTCACCTTCAGCCCGCCATCGTCGATCACCGAAGCCGGCAGGAAGTTCATCGCCGGGCTGCCGATGAAGCCGGCGACGAACCGGGTGGCGGGGTTGTGGTACAGCTCCTGCGGCGGGCCGACCTGCTCGATCACCCCGTGGTTCATCACCACCACGCGGTCGGCCAGCGTCATCGCCTCCACCTGGTCGTGCGTCACGTACACGGTGGTGGTGGGAACGATCTGGTGCACCTTCTTGATCTCGGTGCGCATCTGCACGCGCAGCTTGGCGTCGAGGTTGGACAGCGGCTCGTCGAACAGGAACACCTTGGGGTTGCGCACGATGGCGCGGCCCATGGCCACGCGCTGGCGCTGGCCGCCGGAGAGCGCCTTGGGCTTGCGCTCCAGCAGCATCTGGATGTCGAGAATCTTGGCCGCCTCGTCCACCCGGCGCTTGATCTCGTCCTTGGCGAATTTCCGCAGCTTCAGGCCGAAGGCCATGTTGTCGAACACGCTCATATGCGGATAGAGCGCGTAGTTCTGGAACACCATGGCGATGTCGCGGTCACGCGGCGGCACGTCGTTCACCACGTCGCCGCCGATCCAGATCTCGCCGCGGCTGATCTCCTCCAGCCCGGCGATCATGCGCAAGGTGGTGGACTTGCCGCAGCCGGACGGGCCGACCAGCACGACGAACTCCTCGTCGGCGATCTCCAGGTCGATCCCCTTCACCGCCTGCACGCCGCCCTCGTATTCCTTGACGACCTTGCGGATCGAGACCTGAGCCATGTGTTTCCCCCCGTTGCGCACCGGCCCTCCGGCCGCTCGAAACCACAGTTTCCCTTACTCGCGCACGGAAGACAACCGGGGATGCACCGGGGGGAAGACAGGAAGGAAGGAAGCGGTTCTTTTTTGAAAAAAAGAACCAAAAAACTTCTGACTCCTGATCCGTATGTCGGCGCATTTCGCGGGAAACAGGCTGGGCCGACGGAGCCTTGCCG
>CAMFLK010000397.1 GCA_945957135.1 uncultured Rhodospirillales bacterium | reverse complement strand
CCACCATTTCCCAGAACGCCGCGCGGGTGACGGGGCCGATTGCGTGGATGCGGGGGGAGGGGCGGCCGGTGGCGTCGATCAGGGCGCCGTCGGGGGCGAAGTCGAAGCCGAGGCCGATGGGGTCGATGCGGGCGGCGCCGCGGGCGAGGAGGGTGGCGAGCAGCGGGTTGGTGGTGCGGCGCGGGTCGTCGGCCAGGCCGGTGCAGTCGATGATGCGGGCCATTTCGCGCGGCTGGCTCTCGCGGCCGAGCCAGACCGTGATGCCGCCGGCATGGCGTTCGGCGCGGGTCAGCCGGTCGGCCAGCACGGTCAGCCGCCCCTCGGCCTGTCGCGCGGTGAGGCGGTCGTGGACGGCGGGGGGCATGCGGTGGCGGTGGATGTCCCAGGGGGCGCGGGCGTGGCGCAGGAAGCGGCGGCGCTGGTCGGGGGTCATCGCCTGCCACAGCCGCGTGGTGTGGGGGCGCAGCGCGTCGATGGCCGAGCGCCAGTCGGCGCCTTCGGCGACCATGGTGGCCGCGCGGCGGCGCAGCCAGGCGAGCAGGGCGGAGATCGGCGCGCCGAACGGCACCGCCTCCGCCTCCACTGGCCGGCGGGGTGGGGTGGCGTGGGGCAGCGGCAGCAATCCGCGGCGGGAGACGGCGAGGATCGGCCCGCGATGGCCGCGCCCGTCCAGCGACAGCACCATGTCCACCATGGTCAGCCCGGTGCCGAGGATCAGCACCGGGGCATCCATGGCCAGCCCCTCCAGCGCGTCGCCCGACCAGGCCTGCACCGCCGGCAGGTCGGGCACGGTGGGCTTGGTGTCGTTGCCGGTGGCCAGCACCACGCGATCGGCCGCCAGTGATTGGCCGGAGGCGAGGCGCAGCGTCACCCCGCCCGCTTCCTCCGCGAGATCGACGCAGAGGTCGCGCAGGTGGCGGAGGTTGGCCAGGTCGCCGGCGATGGCGGCGAGATAGGTGCCGTAGCTGCGCCGGCGGATGAACGTGCCGGGTGTGACCGCGCCCTCCAGCCCGGTGCGGCCCAGCCAGTCCAGCAGGTGGGTGGGCTGGTCGGCGAAGGCGCTCATGTTGCCGGCGGCGACGTTGAGCAGATGGGCGGGGTCGTGCGTGCCGTAGGCCACGCCCTGGCCCAGTGTTTCCGCGGGATCGAGGATCGTGACCTGCGCCCCGGTCCGCGCGAACTGGGCGGCGGCCAGCACGCCGCTCGCACCGCCGCCGATGATCACCACGTGCATCGCAACCGTCCTTTGCATGGGGTCTCGGACGGAGTATCCAGTATAGTCTATAGATTTTCTAGAAAATTCGGCGCGGCCAATTCGGCGGCGCTCATGCCGTCCAGGATCGCGGCGATCGCGTCGCGCACCCGGCTCATCAGCCGGCGCACGTCGCAGGCGGCCACGTCCGGGCAGTCCTGGCAGGGCTGGAAGGCGGTGCGGCTGGCGCAGGCGATGGGGGCGAGCGGGCCGTCGAGCGCCCTGACCACGTCGCCCAGCTTGATCGCCTCGGCCGCCATCGCCAGCCCGTAGCCGCCGCCCGGCCCCTTGCGGCTGCGCAGCAGCCCGGCCTTGCGCAGGTCGAGCAGGATGCTGTCGAGGAACTTGCGCGGGATGTTGTTCTCCACCGCGATCACCGCCACCGGGGCGGTCTCGCCCGGGGCCAGGCGGGCGAGATGGGCGATGGCCTTCAGCCCGTACTTGCCCTTGGCGGTGAGCATCTAGCCCAGCATGGCGGCGATGGCGGCCGGATCGACCTCCTCGATCCGCGCCGGCGACCAGTGGGGCGAGCGGTCCTTGTCCACCACCATGGCCCGCACCCCCTCGTGGAAATCGGGATGCGCGGTGACATGGGCGGTGAGCCGCAGTTCGGCCGCCAGGGCCTCGTCCAGGTTCAGCCCCGCGCCGCGCTTGATGGCGGCGAAGGACCACAGCACGGCGGAGGGCGACATGGCGCGCAGCGTGGCCAGCGTCTCGCCCGCCCAGGCGGTGCCTTCGGCGTCCAGCGCCGCGAGGATGCCCGCCACCGACTCCGCTGCGAAGCAGCGGTCGATCGCCGCGCGGTGGGGGGCGAGGGAGAATTGCGGCAGGGGGGCGGCGAATTCCGCCACCACCGCCGCGCCGTCGCGGGCGAGGGCGGCGGCGAGGTCGGCCAGCCGTTCGCGCGGCACGAAATGCGTCGCGAGCCCGGCATGCACCGCATCCGCCCCCTGCATCCGCGCGCCGGTCAGGCCGAGATACATCCCGAGCGCGCCGGGCAGGCGGGGCAGGGCGTGGGTGGCGCCCACGTCCGGGAACATGGCGATGGCGGTTTCCGGCATGGCGAACAGCCCGGCCTCCGTCGTCACGCGGATGTCGCCGTGGATCGACACGCCGATGCCCCCGCCCATGCAGATGCCGTCGATCAGCGCGACATAGGGTTTCGGGTAGGCGGCGATGGCGGCGTTCAGCGCGTATTCCGCGCGGAAGAAGTCGTGGACGGCCTCGCGCTCGCCGGCCAGGGCGTGGGTGCGGATGGCCCGGATGTCGCCGCCCGCGCAGAAGGCCCGCCCGCCCGCGCCCTCGATCACCACCGCCTGCACCGCGGGCTGGTCGCGCCATGCGTCGAGCGCGGCGTGCATGGCGCGGATCATGCCGAGATCGAGCGCGTTCAGCGCCTTCGGCCGGTCCATCAGGATGTGGCCGATGCGGCCCTGGCGGCTGGTGCGGATGGTGGGGTCGGACATGGGCGGAAATTGCGCTAGCGGCGGCGCGCGAGCAACCAGGCGATCAGCGTGGGCAGCAGGCGCGTGGCGATGCGGGCCGGCTCGGCCTCGCGCCGCAGCTCGGCAAGCGCGCTGTCGCGCAGCCCGCGCGCCTCCGCCTCCATCGCACCGGGGACGGAGCGGGCGGCGATCAGCACCAGCAGGGCGGCGATCAGCAGGTCGCCCCCGGCCACCGCCAGCACCGCGCCCACCGGCCCGAGCGGGCCGGCCAGCCACAGCAC
>CAMFLK010000396.1 GCA_945957135.1 uncultured Rhodospirillales bacterium | reverse complement strand
ATGCCCCCAGGCCGCGCGGCTGCTGCGGCCGATCCTGCGCATGCTCGGCGTGCGGCATGCCTGGCTCGACGCCGGCCAGGCCGCGCGTGCTCCGGCGGTGGCCGCCGAGGCGGCGCCCGTCCTGCCGCCGGCGCCCCGGTCGTCCGAGGACTCCGGCCCCTATCGCCGGCAGGGTGACCTGTGGCGGAGGGACGTGGTTCCGCCGCAGATCGAATAGCCGGGGGTTTCTACAAGTGGGCCGGCATCCCCTTGGGTCGATTCCCGAGGCGATGGCGCGTGTACGATAGGAATTTCATTGCAAAATCGTCATGGACGGGTCAAGCCCGTCCATGACGATAGAGAAACAAAATGCGCAGCAAAAATCAAAAGTTCTTTGCTTCTTTCTTTCAAGAAAGAAGCGCTTCCTTTCTTACTTCCTTCTTATGACAACGCCGCAGCCTATTCCCGCCGCAGCACCCGGTCGTTGATGAAGCTGGACAGGCCGTGGGCGCGGAAATTGGCTCGCAGCGCCACTTCGTCGTAATCCTCGCGCACCCAGTCGAGGAACGGCTTCTTCCCTTCGGCCACCGCGCGGTAGTGCAGGAAGAACGCGTCGAGGATGCCGGTGGGGGAGCGGTTGAAATGGCCGAAGCGCCAGGAGAGCTGGCGCATCGCCGCGATGGTGTCGCCGCCTTCGAACATCACGGCCAGCGCCGAGGCGAGGCCCGCGCGGTCGGCGCCGGACTTGCAGTGCATCAGCGCGGGCGTGCGCATGCTGGTGTAGATGCCGTGGAAGCGCAGGATGCGCTCGCGATGCGGCGCGCCGCGGCTCTCGAAGGCCATGTCGATATGGTCGAGGCCGAGCCGGCTGGCGGCGTCGCGCGACATCTGGTCGGAGCCGCATTGCCGTTGGCCGCGCAGATTGATCAGCGTGCGCAGGCCGAAGCGCCGCGCCGCCCGTGCCAGCCGCCCCGGCGTGGGGTGGTTGCAGCGATACAGCTTGCCGGGAATCACCTCCGCCATGTTGTCCCACACCAGGCGGAACACGGCGTGGTCCACGAACAGGCTGTTCAGCCAGGCGGCGGTGCGGCCCCCCCGCGTGGCGAGGTCGTACAGTTCAGGCCTGGCGTTCAAGCATAAGGCTCTTGATTTCGCCGATCGCCTTGGCCGGGTTCAGACCCTTCGGGCAGGTCTGGGTACAGTTCATGATGGTGTGGCAGCGATACAGCTTGAACGGGTCCTGCAGCGCGTCCAGCCGTTCGCCGGTGGCCTCGTCGCGGCTGTCAGCGATCCAGCGATAGGCGGCGAGCAGCGTGGCGGGGCCGAGGTAGCGGTCGCCGTTCCACCAGTAGCTGGGGCAGGAGGTGGTGCAGCAGAAGCACAGGATGCACTCCCACATCCCGTCCAGCCTGGCGCGCTCCTCCTTGCTCTGGCGGCGCTCGCCATCGGGCGGGGCGGGGGTGTCGGATTTCAGCCAGGGCTCGATGCTGCGCAGCTGGGCGTAGGCCAGGGTGAGGTCGGGCACCAGGTCCTTCACCACGGGCATGTGCGGCAGCGGGCTGATGCGCACGTCGCCCGTCACCTCGTCGATCGGCTTGAGGCAGGCGAGCGTGTTGGTGCCGTCGATGTTCATGGCACAGCTGCCGCAGATGCCCTCGCGGCAGGAGCGGCGGAAGGTGAGGGTGGAATCGACCTCGTTCTTGATCTTGATCAGCGCGTCGAGAACCATCGGGCCGCAGGCGTCGAGGTCGATCTCGTAGGTGTCGGTCTGCGGGTTCTTCCCGTCATCGGGGTTCCAGCGATAGATCTTGAAGGCGCGCACCCGCTTGGCCCCGGCCGGCGCCTTGTGCGTGGCGCCCGGCTGGATGCGGCTGTTGGCGGGCAGGACAAATTCGGCCATGGGGGCTGCCTTCGATCAGTACACGCGCTTCTTCGGCGGGAACACGGAGACCTCGTTGGTGAGGGTCTGCATGCGCACCGGCCGGTAGTCGAGCCGCACGTTGCCGGCATCGTCGCACCAGGCCAGCGTGTGCTTCATCCAGTTCAAATCGTCGCGGTCGGGGAAGTCGTCATGGGCCTGGGCGCCGCGGCTCTCGGTGCGGGCCTCGGCACCCACCATGGTGGTCATGGCGTTGCCCATCAGGTTCTGCAGCTCCATGGCCTCCATCAGGTCGGAGTTCCAGATCAGGCTGCGGTCGGACACGCCGATATCGCCGAGGCCCTGCCAGACCTTGTGCATCTTCGCGACACCCTCGGTCAGGCTCTCGCTGTTGCGGAACACCGCGGCATGGGCCTGCATGGTGCGCTGCAATTCGTCGCGCAGGGCGGCGACGCGGGTGGCGCCCCTGGCGTGGCGGGTGGCATCGAGCCGCGACAGCGCGGCCTCGCCGGCGCCGGCGGGCAGCGGCGGCTGGGTGGCGCCGGGCTTGACCACCTCGGCGGCGCGATGGCCGGCGGCGCGGCCGAACACCACGAGGTCGAGCAGCGAATTGGTGCCGAGCCGGTTGGCCCCATGCACGGAGACGCAGGCGGCCTCGCCGACGGCCATCAGGCCGGGCACCACCGCGTCCGGGTCGGAGGGCGTGGGGCGCAGCACCTCCGTGTGGAAGTTCGTGGGAATGCCGCCCATGTTGTAGTGCACGGTGGGCAGCACGGGGATCGGCGCCTTGGTGACATCGACGCCGGCGAACACCCGCGCCGTCTCCGAAATGCCCGGCAGGCGCTCGTGCAGGATGTCGGCCCCCAGATGCTCCAGATGGAGCATGATGTGGTCCTTGTTCGGCCCGCAGCCGCGCCCGGCATTGATCTCCAGCGTCATCGAGCGGCTGACCACGTCGCGGCTGGCGAGGTCCTTGGCGGTGGGGGCGTAGCGCTCCATGAAGCGCTCGCCCTCGCTGTTGGTGAGGTAGCCGCCCTCGCCGCGCGCGCCCTCGGTGATCAGGCAGCCCGCGGGGAAGATGCCGGTGGGGTGGAACCTGTCTCTTATACACATCTGACGCTGCCGACGAA
>CAMFLK010000395.1 GCA_945957135.1 uncultured Rhodospirillales bacterium | reverse complement strand
GACAGCGGTCGAGCTGCGCGAGCTCCGCGCCGATCGTGGCGAGCCCCGCGGAAACCTCGTTGTCCAGCGCGAGGCGGATACCGATCGTGTAGGCGTCTTCCATCACAGGCTCCGGATGGCGGTGACGATGGCGGCGGCGACGGAATGGGCGGCCTCTCCCGCCCCCGCCATCGCGGCGGGGGCGAGAAATGGGCGCGGCGGCATGGCGGCGGTGCCATGCTCCAGGAATGGCGCGATCTCCGAGGTGGAGCCGACCAGCGCGGTGGTTTCGTCCGCGCTGTCGCCGATGCTCTCGGCCAGCGCGCCGCTATGGCGCCAGGGGAAGCGGTGGTCGCCACCCGGCGGATGGGCGAGGTTGTCCCGTACCGCCTCCGCCAGGTGACGCCCCTGCTCCGCCAGCGCCGCGCGCTGGATCTCCGCCAGGTTCAGCCCCGCCAGGGCGCGGGTGAACTCGGCGATGTCGCGTTGGATTGCCATTTGCGCTCGTTCCAGTCGTACACCTCACCTTTCAGCGTGCCGATGGCGACGACGAAGGCGAGGCGGGTTGTGCGGTCGAGGCTGAAGGCGACGTCGAAGGGCACCCCGTTCATGCACAGGAACAGGCAATCGAGCAGATCGGGGTGCCGGCTCAGTTTCCCGCCGCGTCCGCCTCCGCCGGGCGGTCCGGCGCGAGATGGGCGGAGACGGCGGCGATGCCGTCATCGCCCAGCCGCTGCACCATCGCCTCGATCATCGCCTTGCTCGCGGGCGCGGGCACGGGAATGTCGTCGATGGCGGTGACGGAGCAGGCCAGCACGGCCATGCCCAGCCACCGGTCGTTGGCCGCCAGCGCGGGGCCGGCGGCCTCGAACAGGCGCAGCTTGTCCAATGCCGTGAGCCGGCGCAGGGACAGGCGGCGGCCTCGCGCGTCGGTCACCTCGTCCGCCGCCTGGGCGGCGGCGATCAGCCGGGCAGAGGGCGTGTCCATCAGATGCGCCGCCGCCGTGCCGCGAAGAATTCCAGGCGCTGCTTCACGCTCTGGTCACCCCGCCATGTGCCGGCATTGGCCAGCTTGAACACCGCGTTGTCGTACTGGTACGTGCTGGTGGAGCCGTCGGTCTCCGCCACGTACTGGTACAGCGTGCCCACCGGCACGGGATTGCCGGAGACATAGGCGTCCTCCACGCGGGCGATGAAGTCGTCCGCCGCCGGGCCGCCGCGCTCCAGCTCGAAAAACCCTTCCCAACCCTTGGGAAGTTCGGCGGCGAGCTGAGTACCGTCGATGCGGTCCACCCGCACCGGGGCGGTGAGCTGGCGCGATTCGAAGCCGGTGACGTGGCTGAGATCGACCCGCCCGAACGGGCCCATGACCACCAGCTGGCAGTCGCGGCCGACCGAGAAGTTGTTGCTGGGCATTGCGTCTTTTCCTTACGCGCTGAGCGAGCCGGGCGTGGTGGGCAGGGTCTGCCGCTGCACCTGCACCGTCTGCCCGCCTTCCATGTTGACGATGAACTTCTCGACGATCGCCTGGTAGCGCACCTGCGTGTCCGACTGGACGTAGCCGAGACCGGTGCGGCTGGCGGGGTTGTTCGAGAGGTCGCAGATCACGCTGAAGGGAAGCTGGCCATCGGTGGAGCCGAGCAGCCCCTGACTCAGCATGTTCTGCAGGAAGGCGAGCTGGGTGGCGCGGATGCGGCGGAACAGCGCCGCGTTGACCACCTGGCCGACATACTGGCCCATGCCGGCAGCCAGGCTCGCGGCGATGTAGTTGGTCAGGCGCGTGTAGTTGTCGCCGTTGGTGGCGGCGTTGGAGCTGGCGTTGTGGCCGCCGCGCACGCCCCAGAAATTGCCGGCGGGCTGCGGGTTGGCGATCACGTCGATCCCCGCGCCAAGCAACGCCGTCAGCTCCGCCGCCGAATAGGCGGTGGCCTGGCCGGAACCGGGCGTGCCCGATTTCTGCGAGCCGACCACGCCATAGAGCGGCTTGTTCAGGCTCGACTGCTCGGGCGACAGATTGGCGAGCCGGCCCGCGACGAAGCCCTGCGGGCTCACGAGGCGCAGCGTCTGGTTCACCGGATCGCTCCACCACACCCAGTCGCCGAACATCAGCTTGGCCGCGTAGCTGTCGAGCCCGGCGGTCTGCTTGACGGTGACGGCGTTGGTGATGGTGTCGCCGGCGGGACCCGCGAGCACCATGTAGATGCCCTCGGACAGGCCGAACCCGGCCTGGGTGGTCCAGCTCGTGGAATCGTCGCTGTCGGCCAGCACGGCGATGCTGCAACCCTGGCCGCGCAGGGCATACATGCCCCGGCGCGGAACGGTGTCCACCCCCACCAGCGTGGCGGCGGAGACGCCGGCGCCATCGGTGCCCGGCGTGCCCGTGGTGAACGGCCAGTTGAACCCGACCGGGGCGATGGAGGTGGTGCCGGCATTGGCCACCACAATCTGGCTGGGCCCGCGCTGCGGCCCCTGCCCGCTGTTCACCGCCGTCGCCAGCGCCTGCCAGAAGGCCGCGCCGGTGCCGGTGATGTTGTCGAACACCTCGGGCGTCAGGCCGGAGAGGGTGATGGTGAGCTTCCAGCTGCCGGCCTTCGAACCGGTGGTCATCGCCACGTTGATGGCGCTGCCCAGGCTGCCGGTGTACAGCGCCGTGAACAGGAAGCTCGTGTTGGGCAGCAGGAACGAGGCGGCGGTGTCCGTGCCGTCCGTCGCGCGCACGCAGCGGAAATTCGACGCCCCCTGCTGCACGGCGGTGGCGACCTGGGTGCCCATATCGTATTTGCGCGCCATCACCGGGCCGAAGTTGCGCGCGTAGTCGGACATCGTGGCGACGATCACCGGCTGGCCCACCGGCCCCCACGACGCGGTGCCGACCACGCCGAGGATGTTGGTGGGCACGCCGTTGATGACGAGGTTCTGCGGCGGCACGATCTGCACGTAGAGATCGGGCACCACCAGCGCCGTGGTGTTGATGCTGCCCTGCTGGACGACCGGCATGGATCAGCCCTCCTGCACGGCGAC
>CAMFLK010000394.1 GCA_945957135.1 uncultured Rhodospirillales bacterium | reverse complement strand
CCCCAGGCTGGCCCAGAACTCCGGGTCCTGCACCAGCGCCACGTAATGCGCGAGGCCGACGAAGGGCCGGCTGCGCGGGCGATACAGGATCACCTCGTGCAGCGACAGCCACATTGTCTGCACCACCGGCGCCAGCACCAGCAGCGCGGTGGCCGCCAGCGCCGGCGCCAGCAGCAGCCAGGGCAGTGCCCTTTCGCCGTGCTTCATCCGAAATAGAGTTTCTCGAATGTCTCCATCATCGCATCCGGCGTGATCTGCCCGAGCAGCGCCTTCTGCGTCGTCTGCGGCCAGATCGCGCGGGTGAAGTCCGCGGTCTGCGGCGAGGCGGGCAGAACGTTGGCCATCGGCAGCGAATCCGTCGTCGCCTTCACGAAGCGCTGGGGATGCAGGTTCCAGTCCTTCGCCCCGGACGTGGTCACCGTCAGCTGGCCCGACAGCTTGTTGAACAGCACGTTATGCGCGCCGGTCGAGAGGAAGCTGACCCATTTCCACGCCGCCTCCTGGTTCTTGCCCTGCGCCAGCACCGCGTTGGACCCGTCGCCGAACGTCGCCCAGCCGCGGCCGCCCGGTCCGCGCGGCACCGGCACGGCGGTGATGTTGTCCCCCAAGGCCGCCTGCATCTCGTTGGCCGAGCCGATATGGTGGATGGTCATCGCCGTCCGCCCGGCCTTCATGTTGTTGATGGTCTGCACGAACCCATCGTTGGGAGCGGAAGGCGGCATCACCTTCTTGTCGGTGAACAGCGAGATGAACCAGCGATTGGCCGCCAACGCGGCGGGCGTGATCAAGCCCCCCTTCTTCATCTCCGCCCCGCCGCCCATGGCGAAGGTCAGCCAATGGTCGTGCCCGCCCGCCCCGCCGCGCAGGCCGAAGCCCCAGCGATCGCCGCCCGTCAGTGCCTGGGCCGTCGCCAGGAACTCGTCGAAATTCGTCGGCAGCTTCAGGTTCTTCTGCGCGAACCAGTCCTGCCGGCAATAGAGGTACAGCATCACGTATTGCGACGGCACCGCGTAGCGCTTGCCGTCCGGCGCCAGGTGCAGCCGCCACATGTCCTCGGAAATATCCGTCCGCCCCGGCCAGGCGGCGATGCGCGCGTCGAGCGGGGCCAGCGCCTCCATCTCCAGCAGGCGCGGCATGTTGTTGAACTTCACCATGGCCGTGTCCGGCGCGTTGCCGGCGATGATCGCGGCATAGAGCCGGTTGTCGTAATCCGCCCCGCCGCCCCAGGGAATGCTCTCGGCCTGGATGGCGATGTCCGGATTCTCGCGCTCGAAATCGCGCACCAGCTCCTCGGGCGTCGCCTTGGGGTCGTCGAAATGGTACCAGAACCGCACGGTGGTCTTCTTCTGGGCATGCGGCCGGGCCAGCGGGGCGGCGGCGAGGCCGGCGGTGGCGGCCAGCAGCGTGCGGCGTTTCATGGCGGTGTCCTCCCCAGGACTGTTCTGGTGCGACGGTAGGTGGCGGATTGCGCCGCGGGAAGGTGCCAAATCGCGTCGCCGGCGCAAACCGGGGCCGGCCGGTTCGCGCGCTACATCAGCAGCAGCTTGTCCACCAGCGGCTCCCAGCCGCCGGGCTCCATGATCATGCCCGCCGCGTCGTACTGGCCGAAAACCTGGGTGAAGCCGCGCCGCTCGAAAATCTCGCCATAGATGCGCGAGGCCGGGCCGATCTCCGTGCCGCCCTTGCTGGCGAAGTTGCGGTTGATCACCTGCTCGCGATAGGCCCGCCAGTGGATCTGCGCGGCGGTGTTGTACACCACGTCGATATAGCGCAGCTTGATGCCGGTCTTGGCCGCCGCCGCGGCGATCGAGCCGGTCAGCGCGATGGCGGCCCCGCCGAACCCGGCCAGCGCCTGGCCGCCGCGAATCGCCGCCTTGAGCCGCTTGAGCTTCACAAGCAGGGCGCACCATTCCGCGATGGTGCGCGACTGCGCGTAGGAATCCGCGATCGCCTGGATGGCGATGATATGGGCGCCCGAGGACACCGCCGCGTTCAGGTGCTTCACCTCGCTGGCCACGTTGATCGAGGCGGTGGAGGCCGAGGCGGCGGCGCCGAGAATGCTGGCGGCGGCCCCGCTGACCTTCATCATCTTGCGGTGCTTCTTGTATTTCGCCGAAAGCGGACTGGGCGAATCCCATTCCGCGTGCCCGTTCATCACCATCCACGGATTGGGAATGGAGGAGCTGATGATCAGGTTCAGCACCGTGCCCGACACCAGGCCGGACAGCGAGCCGAAGCCGGTGGCGGACATCTCCACCTCATGCCCGGCCACCGCCTCGCCGGTGCTCACGTCGCCACCCAGCGCGGCCCCGGCGATCAGCCCGATCAGCGTCAGCACCGCGGTGGAGGAATCGCCCACCTTGTTCTTCTCGATCCTGGAGGCGAGCTTGGCGATGACCTGCCCGCGCTCCTCGTCCGATACGGTCATGCCAAGCCCCCGTGGCTGCGCCGCCCTGCCCCGGCGGATATTTCCACGATAACCGGTGCGCCGGGGCATCGTAACGGAAAAATAATGGCCCAGCCGGCGCCCCCGCCCCGCCACCCGCCCCGGCACGGTTTTTGGTGACTCGCGCGGCGGGAAGGTGCCAGATCATGCGGCCGGCACGGGCGGTTGCCCGGCCCGCATTCCCGCCCAATATGACAAACCGACGCAACGCGGTGAAACGGCCATGAAGACACCGGATTGGGAAATCCCGCCCGACCTGCAACCGGAACCCGGCGACTACGAATTCGACCTCGACCGCGCCCTGCGCGCCGTGGTGGGGCTGCGGGCCAACGTGCCCACCGACGCCTTCACCGCGGACACGCTGGGCACCGAACGCACCGGCAACGGCGTGGTGATCCGCGAGGACGGGCTGGTGCTCACCATCGGCTACCTCATCACCGAGGCCGAGACGATCTGGCTGATCACCGATGACGGCCGCGCCGTGCCCGGCCACCCCCTCGCCTTCGACCCCACCAGCGGCTTCGGCCTGGTGCAGGCGCTGGGCAAGCTCGGCCTGCC
>CAMFLK010000393.1 GCA_945957135.1 uncultured Rhodospirillales bacterium | reverse complement strand
GGGGGGACCAATGACGCAGCAACCCATCCATCCCATCACACGGCGGGGGGTGATGGCCGGGGCCGGGGCCATGCTGGCCGGCCGCGCGGCGGCGCAGGCGCCGGCCGCGCCCATCACCATCGTGGTCAACCAATCCCCCTGGTTCGAGGGCTTCCGCGCCACCGTCGATCTCTATCGCAAGCAGACCGGCAACGCGGTGGCGCTGGACGTGAACCCCTTCGCCGGCAGCCTGGAGAAGCAGCGCAGCGCCGCCCGCGCCGCCGAAAGCCCGTTCGACATCTTCGTCATCAACGCCGGCTTCTTCGTGGAGATGTATGCCGGCGGCTTCCTGCGCCCGCTGAACGAGGTCGATCCCGCCTTCAAGCTCGACCCCGCCGTGTACACCTTCGACGATTCGGTGTTCTGGAACGCCGCCACCAAGCGCGTGGACCCCAAGGGCGCGCTGATGACCGTGCCCATCAACCCCTTCATCCCGCTGCTGCACTACCGCGCCGACCTCTACGCCGAGAAGAAGCTCGCCGTGCCGCAGACCTGGGACGAGCTGCTGGCCAATGCCCGCGCGCTGAACACGCCGCCGCGCATGTACGGCATCGTCCAGCGCGGCGCGCGCGGCGCCTTCGATGTGACCTACGACGTGCTGCCCTATCTGTGGAGCCATGGCGGCGACATCTTCCGCGACCAGAAGGGCGGGGACTTCACCGTCACCATCAACTCCCCGCAAACCCTGGCGGGCATGCGGACCTATCTGCGCCTGGCCAAGGAAGCCGGCCATCCGCACACCGCGGCGCAGACCCAGACCGACGTGATCCAGGCGATGGCCACCAGCAAGGCCGGCCATATCCTGGCCGTGCTCGCCGCCAGCACCTTCGACGATCCCACCAAATCCGCCGTCGCCGGCAAGGTGGGCTTCGCGCCGCCGCCGCACGCCCAGGGCTTCGCGAGCGCGCCGCCGCTGGGCCACTGGCTGGGCGGCATTCCCCGCAACATCCCCGAAGCGCGGCAGAAGGCGGCGCTGGCCTTCCTGTCCTGGTTCCAGACCGCGCCGGCGCAGATCGCCTACGCCCAGGCCGGCTCGCCGCCCGTGCGGCGCGACGTGCTGACCTCCGACCTCGCCAAGCAGGACAAGTTCCGCTGGATGCCCGCCCTGGCCGAGGCCCTGCCGAACGCCCGCCTCACCTTCGTCATCCCCGAGGCGGCGCAGGTGCTGGCGATCACCGAATTGCGCCTGAACCAGGCGATCGGCGGCGAGATGAGCGCCGTCGCCGCCCTGAACACCATGGCCGCGGAAATCGCCAAGGTGATGACATCAGCCGGCTACAAGGCGCCGCAACTGGCCGACCTCAAGGAATGACAGAACCCTGGTGGTGGCGGGCGCTGGCCATCGGGCCGGCCCTGCTGCTGTTCGGCGCGCTGACCGTGCTGCCGGTCGGCCTGCTGCTGGTGCTCAGCCTGCACGACATCACCTGGAGCGCCGGGGCCGCGCACTGGACCTTCACCGGCCTGCGCCACTACGCCCAACTCGCCGCCGACACGTTGCTGGCAGCCAGCATCCGCAACACACTGGTCTTCGCCTTCGCCGCCGTCACGCTGCAGATGCTGCTCGGCCTGGGGCTGGCCCTGCTGGTCAGCGGCATCGCCCATGGCCGCGCGCTCTACCGCACCGTGTTCCTGCTGCCCATCCTGATCCCCGGCATCGTCATCGGCGCCATCTGGAAACTGATGTTCAGCTTCGATTTCGGCGTCATCAACCTGCTGCTCGACCTGGTCGGGCTGGCGCCGCATGACTGGCTGGGCGAACGTTCCCTCGCGCTCGCCTCCGTCATCGCCGTGGATGTCTGGCACTGGACGCCGTTCTGCTTCCTGCTGCTGCTCGCCGGGCTGGAAGCCCTGCCGCGCGACGTGTTCGAGGCGGCGCGGGTGGACGGCGCCGGGCTGTTCCAGACCCTGCGCCACGTCACCCTGCCGCTGCTCGCCCCCACCATCGCCGTCACCTTCGCCTTCCGCATGATCCTGGCCTTCAAGGTGTTCGACGAAGTCTATTTCCTCACCGGCGGCGGACCGGGCACGGCCACGGAAGTCCTGAGCTTCACCATCTACCGCCGCTTCTTCACCGAAGACCGCGCCGGCTACGGCGCCGCCATGGCCTTGGCCACCTTCGCGCTGGTGGCGGTGGTGGTCGCCGCTGCCGTCGCGGCTGGCCGCCGGCGCGCGCCAGAATGAAACTTGCCCGCCACGCCCTGCTGATTCTCGCGGCCGTCATCGTGCTGCTGCCGGTGGCCTGGATCGCCATGGCCGCCTTCAAGACCCAGATCGCCCTGCTGATGGGCGGCTTCGCCTTCACCCCCACCCTGGCCAACTTCGCCTCGGTGCTCGACCCCGCCAGCTCCGACTACCCCGCGAACTTCGCCAACAGCCTCACCGTGGCCGTCCTCAGCACCGCCCTCGTCCTGCTCGTCGCCACCCTGGCCACCCACGCCCTTCAGCACATGCGCTGGCCCCGCTTCGCCTCCCCCCTGCTGCTCGGCTGGTCCGTGCTGTTCCACATGGTGCCGCCCATCACCCTGGCCGGCGCCTGGTACGTGATGTTCCGCAGCGTGGGACTGGACAATTCCCTCCTCGGCCTCACCCTCGCCCACGCCACGCTGAACCTGCCGATGGCCCTGTGGATGCTGCTGATCTTCGTGAAAGACCTGCCCACCGAGCTTCTGGAAGCCGCCCGCATCGACGGCGCCTCCGGCCCCCAACTCCTCACCCGCATCATCGTGCCGCTGATCCGCCCCGGCCTCGCCGCCGCCGGCGTGCTCGCCTTCATCTTCAGCTGGAACGAATTCACCGTCACCCTCACCCTCAGCCAACGCCAGACCGCCACCGTCCCCATCGCCATCGGCAAATTCGCCCAGGAAAACACCATCAACCATACCGACATGGCCGCCGCCGCCCTGCTCGCCACCCTCCCGGCCATCCTCCTCGTGCTCGTCGCCCAACGCTTCATCGTGCGCGGATTGACGGCGGGGGCGACGAAGGGATGAACGCGCGAAGGAAGGCGGGGGCTCCGCCCCTCGACCCCGCTGGGGCCTTAGGCCCCAGACCCCGCT
>CAMFLK010000392.1 GCA_945957135.1 uncultured Rhodospirillales bacterium | reverse complement strand
TGTCCCAGTCCTGCAGGCGATCCAGCGCCGTGTCGAACCCGCCAATGTCCGCCAGCACGTCGCGGCGGATCAGCACGGCGTTGAGGTCGATGAAATTGGCGCGTTCCAGCGCGACGCGGTCGAAGTCCCGCCACAGCAGCGGCCGGTCCATCCCGTGCGCGTCGCTGGCCAGCACGCCATAGACGATGGCGTCCTCGTCGCGCAGGGCCGCCAGCGCGCCGGCGAGGAAACCGGGGAACCAGAGATTGTCGCTGTCGAGGAAGGCGACCCACGCCGCCGTGGCCAGCGCCAGCCCGTGGTTGCGCGCCGCGGCGGCCCCCCGCGGCGGCTGGCGGACCAGGCGGATGCGCGGGTCCTCCGCGAAGGGCGCGAGGGCGGCGGCGATGTCCTCCGCGCTGCCGTCATCGACCACGATCAGTTCCCAGCGCCGGAAATGCTGGGCGCGCACGCTGGCGACGGCCTCGGCCAGCAGCGCCGCGCGGTCGCGGGTGGGCAGGATGATGGAGACCTGCGGCGGGACGTCGCCGGAGTCGGGAAACGGGCCGGCCACGGCGAGATGTTCCAGCAGGTCGAGGCGCGGCGCGTCCTGCTCCAGCCGGGCGATGCGCGGCAATTCCTGTTCCAGCGCCCCGATCCGGGCGGCGGCCGCGTTCCACACCTCCTCCTGCGCGGCGCGCAGCGCGGCCAGTTCGCGGCGCAGGGCGCCCAGTTCGGCCTCCCGCGCCGCCAGCCGGTCGCGCGTCTCGGCAAGCTGGGCGGAGAGCGTCGCCTCGATGCGCGCCCGCGCCGCGTTGTCGGCGGCGGCCTCGCGACGCACCGGCCAGAGCAGGAAGTCCCGCGCCCGGCGCACCGGGGGGCGCAGGTCGATGCCCAGCCGGGCCAGCGCCTCCGCCGCCCGGCGCAGGCGCGACGGTGTCGTCATCCCTCCGCCAGTTCGCCGAGGCGGATGGGCTTGAGGGGGAAGCGGATGCGGAAATAGCCGGACTCCGCCGGGGCGATGCCGTGCGCGCCGGCCAGCACATCCGTCACCACCGGGCCGCACAGCCGGCCCTGGCACGGGCCCATGCCCACGCGCAGGAAGCTCTTGGCCTGGTTCGGCCCCTGGCAGCCCTGCGCGGCCATTTCGCGCAGCGCCCCGGCGGTGATTTCCTCGCAGCGGCAGACGGTGACCGCGTCGGCCGGCCGCAGCACGCCGGCCGGCGGGGCGAAGAGCTGGTCGAGGAACGGCCGCGCCGCGAGATGGGCGCGGCGCGCGGCCAGCGCCGGGGCGGCCATGCGGTCGCGCTGCCCCGCATCCACCCGGCCGAGGCGGCGCAGCATCTCCGCGGCGGCGATGCGTCCCGCCTGCTCGGCGGCCAGCGCGCCCCCGATGCCAGCAGCGTCGCCGGCCACCAGCACGCCGTCCACGCTGGTCTGGCCCCAATCGTCGCAGCTGGGGTGGAAGCAGTGCTGGGCGGCGTCCCAGCCATGGGCGCACCCCAGCGCGCGGGTGATCTGCTGGGCCGGGATCACCCCCTCATGCAGCGCGAGCAGCCCGGTCTCGATGCTCTCGGTGCGGCCATGTGACGTGAAATGAACGGCTTGCAGCCGGTCCTTGCCCTCCAACCGCAGGTTCGTCACATGGCGATGCACCGCCACGCCGGCCGCCCGCAGCGCCGCCTTGAGCATGAACCCCTTGAAGATATAGCTTCTTCCCGGCCCGGCGAGCACGCCGGGCAGCAGCTTCGCGGCGGCGATCTCGTTCGCCCGCGACGTGGTGTCCAGTATCGCCGCCACGGGCGCGCCGGCATTCAGGCATTGCACGGCGAGCAGGAACAGCAGCGGCCCGCTGCCCGCCAGCACCAGCCGCTCCGGCGCCAGCGCGGCGGATTTCAGCAGGGTCTGCACCGCGCCCGCGCCCATCACGCCCGGCAGGGTCCAGCCGGGCACCGGCACCGGGCGCTCCATCGCCCCGGTGGCGAGCAGCACGGCGGCCGCCTGCATCTGCGTGGACTGGCCGCCCCGGCTGACCCACAAGGCGCGGTCCGGCGTGATCTGCCAGACGAAGCTGCCCGGCCGGTACTCGGCCCCCGACGCCCGCATCGCCGCGACCAGCCCAGCGCCGCGCGCGTAATCCGCGCCCAGCGCCGCGCGCAGCGCCGGGCTCGCATTCTCCACCCCGCGATAGATCTGCCCACCCGGCGTGGCCTGCTCGTCCAGCAGCAGCACCCGCACGCCGGCGCGGCCCAATTCCGCGGCGGCGGCCAGGCCGGCCGGGCCGGCGCCGATGATGATGGCGTCCCAGTATTCCATCAGGAAGAAGACTCTTCTTTTTCTGAAGAAAAAGAAGCAAAAAGACTTTTGCTCGTTATTCTTCGCGCGGAGAGTGCCGACGCACGGAACCAATAGATAAAAGTTTTTTGGTTCTTTTTTTCAAAAAAGAACACGCTTTCTTCCTTCTTCACGGCGGCATCCGCGCGCCGTGCTGGCGGCGCACCGCCATGCCCTCGGCGGCTTCGATCATGCAGGCTTGGCGGTTGGGGATGCCGTCCACTTCCACCAGGCAGTCGAAGCACACGCCCATCAGGCACCACGGGCCGCGGGGCGTGCCGCTGACCGGGGTTTCGCGCAGGGCCGTTTCGCCGGCGGCGAGCAGGGCGGCGGCGAGGCTGTCGCCGGCGCGGGCGGTGATCGCGCGGCCTTCGAAGGTCAGGCGCAGCGTGGGGGCGTCGCTTTCAAGCCGCCGGAACATGGAAGCGCTCGCTGGTGAAGGGGTGGAGTTCGGGCGGGATGGCGCCGGCCAGGATGGCGGGGGCGAGCGCCAGCGCGTGGGCGCCGGCCAGGGTGACGCCGCTGTGGCAGGTGACGGCGAAGGCGCCGGGATGGGTGCGGGATTGTTCGTAGATCGGGTAGCCATCCGCCGTCATCACCCGCAGCGCGGCCCAGGTTCGGATGATGTTGGCGTCCTTCAGCTGGGGGAAGACCGCGAGGTTGCGCCGGGCGATGTCCTGCAGCACGGGCACGGAGGTGGAGGTGTCGAACCCCGCCGCTTCCTGGCTGTCGCCCAGCATCACCGTGCCTTCCTCGGTCTGGCGCAGCGTGTGGGCTGTCTCTTATACACATCTGACGCTGCCGACGAACTCTAGGGTG
>CAMFLK010000391.1 GCA_945957135.1 uncultured Rhodospirillales bacterium | reverse complement strand
GGCGACCTCGCGCACCATCTGCGCGCCCATGTTCTCGAACTTGTCGGTCAGCTCGATTTCCTTGGCGACCGTCACACCGTCCTTGGTGATGCGGGGCGCGCCGAAGGACTTGTCGATGACGACGTTGCGGCCCTTGGGGCCCAGCGTCACCTTCACGGCGTCAGCGAGGATGTCCACGCCGCGCATCATGCGCGAGCGGGCATCGGTGCCGAAGCGAACGTCTTTAGCAGCCATGTTTGCTTGTTTCCTTTATGTGTCGTGATCGTGGGGAGCGAAGGGGCCTCAGGCCGCCTTCTTCTTCGTGGCGGGCGTGCCCTCGATGATCCCCATGATGTCGGACTCCTTCATGATCAGCAGCTCTTCGCCGTCGAGCTTGACCTCGGTGCCGGACCACTTGCCGAACAGCACGCGGTCGCCGGCCTTGACGTCGAGCGCCACGATGGCGCCCTGCTCGTTGCGCGCGCCGGCGCCGACGGCGACGACTTCGCCTTCCATCGGCTTTTCCTTCGCGGTGTCCGGGATGATGATGCCGCCGGCGGTCTTCTCCTCGGCGTTCAGCCGGCGCACCACGACCCGGTCGTGCAGAGGACGGAACTTCATTCGGATCGCTCCTGATATTGGCCCCGCGGGCCGGGTTCGGCCTCGGGGATTGAGGGGGGTGTTAGCACTCCCGCTTGGAGAGTGCCAGCGATCTAGGCGCTTCGCGGCACGGAGTCAAGGAATCGGCAGCACTCTCCGAAGTTGAGTGCCAATCATCTGATTCTCTTACGTTTTTTCTTTACTCGGCGCCCCGTCCCCGTGGCAGGATGATGACAGCCGCACGAAAAACAACGCGACGCGGCGCGCTCAGGGAACGGCGGCAGGGGCAACACGGTCCATCAGGAGTGCCACTCGAGACGACGGAGGAGTTGATGGCTGAACCATCCGCGCTGCGGCGCCAGCTCGACGGCTACCGCCTCACCACGGCGGAGATTCTCTACCGCCTGCCTGACCATCCCGCCGTGCTGCAGACCTATGTCTGGCAGGAGCTGGATCTGGCGCCCGAATACCCGGTGCTGCGCCGGTTCCTCGATTTCTGGACCAGGCAGATCGAGGGCCGGCTGCATTCCGTGCGGGTCGCCTCGGTGGGCATCGTCAGCCCCGCCGAATGGCGCCATGCACAGGCGCTGGCCTCACTGCACTGAGGCAATTCGCACCGCACGGATCAGGGCGGCGAGGGTTCGCGCCTGGTCCTCGGCGTTGAACTTGGCGGTGAAACCGGCGCTCACCGGGACATCCGCGGGCGGGATGGCGAGGAAATCGGCCACCGCCGCGTCGATCTCCGCCGGCGGGGCGGCGGGGTCGATGCAGGTGCCGGGGATGGCGCATTCGGCCATCACGCTGCGGATCACCGAGCCCGGCCGGGTGAAGGCCAGGATGGGGCGGCAGGCGCGCACATAGTCGAACATCTTGGCCGGCAGTTGCAGGCTTTCGTGCCGGTCGTTGGTCATGTCGAGCAGCAGCAGGAAGTCCGCGTCGAGCATTTCCGCGTTCGCCTCCTCGCGCGGGGCGCGGCGGTCGTCGATGCGGATGCAGTCCCGCGCCGCCAGCGCCGCCACGTCGTCCGCGACATCGGCGAGGGCGGCGTTCTCGATCGGGCCGAGCAGGCGGAGTTGCAGCGCGTCCGGCGCGATCCGCCCGGCCGCGATCAGCCGGGCCAGGGCGGCGATCAGCGGGCCGGGGGTGCGGCCGCCATAGATGGTGCCGATATGGGCGATGTGCCGCCGGGCGCGCGGACTGACCGGCTTGGCGGCCAGCCCGTCCTCCGGGTCGAACCCGTTCCACAGCAGGTGGATCTTGCCGGCCTGGGCGGGATGGCGGCGCTGCCAGGCCTCGCGCACCCGGTCGGTATTGGCGATCACCGCGTCGGCGTTGCGGAAGATCAGCTGCTCCATCACCGTGTCGATCACCGCCCCGCGCGCGCCGCTGCGCAGCGGGTTGCCCACCAGCGGGTCGCGGAAATCGGCGATCCAGGGCACGCCATGGCGCAGCTTCAGCACCAGCCCCACCAGATGCGTCGCCACCGGCGGATGGGTGGTGAACACCACCTGGCCCGGCTGGGCGGCGAGCCCGGCCTCGGCCGCGGCCAGCGCGTCGGGCACCCAGGGCAGGCGGTCGTCATAGGGCAGGAACCAGGCCTGGAGCCGCTGGAGCACGACGCTCGCCCGCCGTGGCGGGCCGGGCGGCGGCACGCGGGTGACGAAGGGCGGCGGCGGCGGCAGCTCCGGCATGAAGCGCGCGACCACCGCGACCTCGGCGCCGAGGCGGCTGAGATACTTGCGCAGCCGCTCCGGCCGCAGCGCGCCGATGGAATTCTCCGGCGGGAAATAATAGGCGACCATCAGCAGGCGCTCCGCCGCCGTCGCGGAAGGGGCGGAGGGCGGCGGCACGGGTGCGGGGACGCGCACCGCCCGGCGCAGCAGCCATTCGATCGCGGAAATGATCATCGCCCCGCCCGCCCCGGCCTCGCCGGGACACGTCGCCATGGGGAACAGCGGTGGGCGTGCATGAGCCGGAACGATTCCAAACACGGACGACGACGAGAGGCGGGGTGGTCGCGACATCTCCAACCACCGGGGCGGACCCTATAGGGATCGAAAAGCCCTCGCAAATCTTCTGTTGCCGCACGGCATCCCGTTCCGTATTCAGCACGAATTGGCGGATCGGCGTTACATGCCGTTGACGAAGCGTCGGCGATCGGTTGGGGTACTGAAATGGCATCCGCCTCTGCCCCTGTCAGCGTCGTCATCGAGGCGTCCAGCGCGGCCCCGGCTCCCGGCCCGGCGCTGGAGCGGATCATCGCCTGCTGCCTGGGCCAGTCGCTGCCGCCGGCCGAGATCATTCTCGCCGATGCCGGCGCCGCGCCCGTCTCGCTGCCGCTCGACCTCGCCGGGCGCGTGCGGGTCGTGCATCGCCCGGGCGCCGGCCGCGCGGCCATCCGCAACGAGGCCGCCGCCCTCGCCACCTCCGCCTGGCTCGCCTTTCCCGGCGCCGAGGACTGGTGGCTGCCCGGCAAGCTCGCCGGCCAGGCCCCGCTGCTGGACGGGGCGGCGGCGCTGGTCCATGCCCTGTCTCTTATACACATCTCCGAGCCCACGAGACGGACTCCTATC
>CAMFLK010000390.1 GCA_945957135.1 uncultured Rhodospirillales bacterium | reverse complement strand
CCCCCCCCCCCCCCCCCCCCCCCCCCCCCCCCCCCCCCCCCCCCCCCCGGGGGCCGGCCAAGGGAGCGGCCAAAGGGAGCGGGTGGGGGCCGCGGCCTTTCCTTGCGTGGGCCGAAGGTGTATGCGCCGGAGCCCATGACCCCGCCTTCCAGCCGAGCGCCCGCCAGCCGGGCGCCTTGGGCCGTGCAGCCCGAGACCTCCCGTGGCCGGCTGCATGCCGAGGCGGAATCGGCGACGCGCAGCCCGTGGCAGCGCGACCGCGACCGGGTGATCCACAGCTCGGCCTTCCGCAAGCTGCAGTACAAGACGCAGGTCTTCGTCAATCACGAGGGCGATTTCTACCGCACGCGGCTGACCCACAGCATCGAGGTGGCGCAGATCGCCCGCTCGATCGCCCGGGTGCTGGCGCTGGACGAGGATCTGACGGAGGCGCTGGCGCTGGCGCACGACCTGGGCCATCCGCCCTTCGGCCATGCCGGGGAGGAGGCGCTGTCCGAGGCGATGCGCCCCTATGGCGGGTTCGACCACAACGCGCAGAGCCTGCGGGTGGTGACGCTTCTGGAGGGCCGCTACGCCGCCTTCGACGGGCTGAACCTGACCTGGGAGACGCTGGAGGGGCTGGCCAAGCACAACGGCCCGCTGCGCAAGCCGCCGCCCTACGTGGCGCAGTACACCGAGCGGCACAATCTGGAGCTGACCACCCATGCCTCGGCCGAGGCGCAGGTGGCGGCGCTGGCCGACGACATCGCCTATCACAGCCACGACCTGGATGACGGGCTGCGCGCCGGGCTGTTCGCCATGGAGGACATCCGCCACCTGCCGGTGGTGGGCGAGGCGATCGCCCAGGCGCGGCGGGCGAGCCTGGACGTGCCGCCGCCGCGCCTGCGCCACGAGACGGTGCGGCGGGTGATCGACGCGCTGGTGACCGATCTGGTGGAGGAGACGGCGCGGCGCATCGCCGTGCTGAAGCCGCGCGACGTGGACGCGATCCGCCGCGCCAAGACCCCGGTGGTGGCGTTCAGCCCGGCGATGGCCGAGGCCAACCGGGTGATCAAGGAGTTCCTGTTCGCCCGGATGTACCGCCATTGGCGGGTGAACCGCATGGTGACCAAGGCGCGGCGGGTGACGGCGGAGATGTTCGCCCTGCTGCACGCCCAGCCGCAGCTGCTGCCCGGCGAATGGGGGGCGCGGGCCGGCGGCGAGGCGGGCACGGCGCGCACCGCCGCCCTGGTGGCCGACTACGTCGCCGGCATGACCGACCGCTTCGCCCGCGACGAGCATGCCAGGCTGACCGATCTTTCCGTTTCCGGCTGATGAAGCCCCGACTGATGAAGAATCGACTGATGAAGAACCGACATGAGCGATGACATCTTCGCCGCGATGCGCGAGCGCGTGCTGGCGGCACTGCACCAGGTTGTTCCCGGCCTCGACCCCGAGTTCGCCCGCCGCGTGGAGGTGACGCCGACGCGCGAGGCGGCGCATGGCGACATGGCGACCAATGCCGCGATGGTCACGGCCAAGGCGGCCGGGCGCAAGCCGGCGGAGATCGCGGGCGCGCTGGTCGGGCTGCTCAGCGCCGAGCCGATGGTGGCCTCGGCGGCGGTGGCCGGGCCGGGCTTCGTCAACCTCACGCTGAAGCCGGAGGCGTGGCGGGCGTGCCTGCCGCGCGTGCTGGCGGCGGGGGAGGCGTTCGGCGCGTCCACCGCGGGACGGGGGGTGCGGGTGAATGTGGAGTATGTCTCGGCCAACCCGACCGGGCCGATGCATATCGGCCATTGCCGGGGGGCGGTGGTGGGCGACGCGCTGGCCAATCTGCTGGCCAAGGCGGGGTACGACGTCACCAAGGAATTCTACGTCAACGACGCCGGCGCGCAGGTGATCGCGCTGGCCTGGGCGGCCTACTGGCGCTACCTCCAGGCGCTCGGCACCGGGCTGACGGAGGAGGAATTCGCCGCCTTCACCCCGACCGGGCTGCAATATCGCGGCGACTACCTGGTGCCCGTCGGCGCGGCGCTGGCGGCGGAGCATGGCGCGACGCTGGCCGGGCCGGGGCTGACGGTGGCCGATCCGGCGCGGTGGCTGGACGTCGTGCGCGACTTCACGCGCGACGCCATGCTGGCGGAAATCCGCGAGGACCTTGCCCTGCTCGGCGTGCGGCAGGAGGTGTTCACCTCCGAGCGCGGGCTGGTGGAGGCGGGGGCGGCGGACGCCACGATCGAGCGTCTGCGCGGTCAGGGACTGATCTACGAGGGCACGCTGGACCCGCCCAAGGGCAAGCTGCCGGACGACTGGGAGCCGCGCGAGCAGACGCTGTTCCGCGCCACCCAATTCGGTGACGACGTGGACCGGCCGCTGCGCAAATCCGACGGCAGCAACACCTATTTCGCCAACGACATCGCCTACCACGCCGACAAGATGGCGCGCGGGGCGCAGGTGATGATCGACATCTGGGGGGCCGACCACGGCGGCTACGTCTCGCGCCTGAAGGCGGCGGTGGCGGCGCTCGGCGGCAAGCTGGACGTGGTGCTGTGCCAGATCGTGCATGTGCTGAAGGACGGCGAGCCGGTGCGCATGTCCAAGCGCGCGGGCACCTTCATCACGCTGCGCGACCTGCTGGAGGAGGTGGGGCGCGACGCGGTGCGCTTCACCATGCTGACCCGCAAGTCGGACGCGCAGATGGAGTTCGACATCGCGCAGGCGGTGGCGCAGACGCGCGAGAACCCGGTGTTCTACGTGCAATACGCCCATGCCCGCTGCCGCTCCGTGCTGCGCGCCGCGGCGGAGCAGGGGCTGGAGGCCGCCGATGCGCCATTGGAGAGCCTGACGCATGAGGCGGAAATGGCGCTGATCCGCCGGCTGGCGGCCTGGCCGCGCCATGTGGAGGCGGCGGCGCTGGCCCGCGAGCCGCATAGGATTGCGTTTTTCCTCTATGACTTGGCAGGCGATTTTCATACACTGTGGAACCGGGGACGGGACGATGCCGCATTGCGGTTCCTGCAGGCCGAACGGCCGGCGGAGACCGCCGCGCGGCTGGCCCTGGTGGCGGCCACCGCGACGGTGATCCGCTCGGGCCTGGCGATCATGGGTGTGGAACCGGTCGAGGAGATGCGCTGACTCCCCGCCACCGGTCGAACGGATTTCGGCGGCCGGGAGAGCGGTGTGAACAGCAACAT
>CAMFLK010000389.1 GCA_945957135.1 uncultured Rhodospirillales bacterium | reverse complement strand
GCGGTATAGACATCCACGCCCCACACGCTGCCGCTGGCCATGGCGTCCGGCGCGCATTGGCAGGTGAGGGACGCGCCGCCGTCCTTGTACGCGCCGAAATCGTCCGGGCAGATATTGGGCGGCGGCGCGGTGCCGGCCGGCAGCTGGAAGCTGAAGCTGGACGCAAAGGCGCCATAATTGGTGGACGAGACGCCGAAGCGCCGGGCGCCGGGATAGAAGGCGCGGCCGGGCTGGGGCAGCACCGTCACCGTGCCGCCGCGCCGCGGAATCGCCCCGGCATGCACGGCGGCGCGGCAGACCGCGCTGTCGCTGGTGTAGGTGTCCATGCCCCAGACCGAGCCGGTATCGGCGGCCTGGGGCGTGCAGGTGCAGACCAGCGGGTCGGTTGTATCGGCGAAGGCGGCGAAATTGTCCGGGCATTGCGCGGGGCCCGCCGCCTGCGCCGCGCCCTCGGCCAGCTTGAAGCGGAAGCTGGCGTGGAACGCGCCGAAATTGGTGGAGGCCACGCCGTTGCGCGACAGGCCGGGATAGGCGGCGCGGCCCGGCTCCGGCATCACCGTCACCGTGCCGCCGCGCTTGGGGATGGCGCCGGCATGCACCGCCGCCCGGCAGATGGAGCTGTCGGCGGTATAGACATCCATGCCCCAGACGGAGCCGCTATCCGCCGCCGCCGCCGAGCAGCCGCACACCAGCGGTTCGGTGCTGTCGGCCAGCGCCTCGAAATTGTCCGGGCATTGGGCGGGCTGGGCCCGCGCCGCCGGCGCCTGCCACGCCATCCAGGCCAGCCCCGCCGCCAGCAACAGATGCCGCATTCCGCCTCTCCCCATTCCGGGCGTGACAGGCTGTCACCGCACCGGGGAAGTCGCAACGGGCTTCGTGATGAACACCCCGTGCGTTCGGGCCCGGCGCGCCGCGATGCGTCAGGACCGCCGGCCGCGCTTGCGCCCCTTCATCTTCGCCGGATCGTAGCCGCCACCACCCGGCCCCAGCGGCTTCGGCGTGCCGTCGCGCCGGGGCCGCAGGCTGGCGGACGGCATGGGCGGCGGGGTCAGCCCCATGTCCAGCGCCTCCAGCCGGCGGATTTCGTCGCGCATCCGCGCCGCTTCCTCGAACTCCAGATCCGCCGCCGCCTTGCGCATGCGCTTCTCCAGCTCGCCGATCGCCGCCTTGAGGTCCTTGCCGACGAACTGCGCGCTCTCCATCTCCTCGACCGCGGCGACGGTGACGTAATCCTGCTCGAACACGCTCTCCAGCACCCGGCCGATCTGCTTCTTCACGGAGGTGGGGGTGATGCCGTGGGCCTCGTTCCACTCGCGCTGCTTGGTGCGCCGCCGCTCCGTCTCCTCGATGGCGAAGCGCAGGGAGCGGGTCATCGAATCCGCATACAGGATCACCCGCCCGTCCACGTTGCGGGCGGCGCGGCCGATGGTCTGGATCAGGCTGGTCTGCGAGCGCAGGAACCCCTCCTTGTCCGCGTCCAGGATCGCGACCAGCGCGCATTCGGGAATGTCCAGCCCCTCGCGCAGCAGGTTGATGCCCACCAGCACGTCGAACACCCCCAGCCGCAGGTCGCGGATGATCTCGATGCGCTCCAGCGTGTCCACGTCCGAATGCAGGTAGCGCACCTTCACGCCGTTCTCGTTCAGATACTCCGTGAGGTCCTCGGCCATGCGCTTGGTCAGCACCGTCACCAGCACCCGCCCGCCGGCCTGGGCCACGGCGCGGCACTCGGCCAGCAGGTCGTCCACCTGGCGCTCCACCGGCCGCACCTCGGTGACCGGATCGATCAGCCCGGTGGGCCGGATCACCTGCTCGGCGAACACGCCCTGGGTGCGCTCCATCTCCCACGGGCCGGGGGTGGCGCTGACGAACACGGTCTGCGGGCGGAAGCGCTCCCACTCCTCGAATTTCAGCGGGCGGTTGTCGATGCAGCTCGGCAGGCGGAAGCCGTACTCGGCCAGGATCGACTTGCGCGCGTTGTCGCCGCGCTCCATGCCGCCGATCTGCGGCACGGTCACGTGGCTTTCATCGACGATCAGCAGCGCGTTCTCCGGCAGGTATTCGAACAGCGTCGGCGGCGGCTCGCCGGCGTTGCGGCCGGAGAGATAGCGCGAGTAGTTCTCGATGCTCTTGCAGTGGCCCGTGGTCTCCATCATCTCGATGTCGAAGGTGCAGCGCTGCTGAAGCCGTTCGGCCTCCAGCAGCTTGCCGTTCTTCACGAAATGATCCAGCCGCTGCGCCAGCTCGATCTTGATGTCCGCCACGGCCTGGGTCAGCGTCGGCCGCGGCGTGACGTAGTGGCTGTTGGCGTAGAGCGTGACGGCATCGAGCTTCGCCGCCACCTCGCCGGTCAGCGGATCGAATTCCGACAGGCTCTCGATCTCGTCGCCGAACAGCACCACGCGCCAGGCGCGATCCTCGTAATGGCTCGGGAAGATATCGACCGTCTCGCCGCGCAGGCGGAACGTGCCGCGCTGGAAGGCCGCGTCGTTGCGCCGGTACTGCAGCTCCACCAGCGCCTTGGCCAGCTTGTCCCGGTCGATCCGTCCGCCGACCTCCAGCTTCACCACCATCTTCGCGTAGGTCTCGACCGAGCCGATGCCGTAGATGCACGACACCGACGCCACGATCACCACATCGTTCCTCTCGAGCAGCGACTGCGTGGCCGCATGCCTCATGCGGTCGATCTGCTCGTTGATCTGGCTGTCCTTCTCGATATAGGTGTCCGTCCGCGGCACATAGGCTTCGGGCTGGTAGTAGTCGTAGTAGCTGACGAAATACTCCACCGCGTTGTCCGGGAAGAACGCCTTCATCTCCCCGTACAACTGCGCCGCCAGCGTTTTGTTCGGCGCCAGCACCAGGGTCGGCTTCTGCACCGCCTCGATCACCTTGGCCATGGTGAAGGTCTTGCCGGAGCCGGTGACCCCCAACAAAACCTGGTCCCGCTCGCCCTGCTCCAACCCCCCGATCAAATCCCGGATCGCGCCGGGCTGGTCCCCCGCCGGCTCATACTCCGACACCACCCGCAACCTGCGCGTCGCCGGCTTCGGCGCCTGGCGCTGCGGCATGAACAACACAGGCGGCTGGGCGATCAGTTGCGACATTCGATATTCCCCAAACGAAGGAAGGCGGGGGCTCCGCCCCTCGACCCCGCTGGGGCCTTAGAGCCCCGACCCCAAAAAAATTATTTAATTATTTTCGAATACCAAAAAAA
>CAMFLK010000388.1 GCA_945957135.1 uncultured Rhodospirillales bacterium | reverse complement strand
ACGCGATAGGAGTCCGTCTCGTGGGCTCGGAGATGTGTATAAGAGACAGCCCCAAGGCAGCCGCGCCGCCCTGCTCGGCCCCTCCGGCGCCGGCAAATCCACCATCGCCGCCCTCGCGCTGAAGGTGGTGGCGCCGCAGCAGGGCACCATCCGCCTGGGCGGCACCGACATCGCGACCCTCTCGGCCGACGCCCTGCGCGGCCGCATCGCCTGGCTCGGCCAGACCACCCACCTGTTCGACGACACGATCCGCGCCAACCTGCTGCTCGGCCGGCCGGAGGCCGACGAACCCGCGCTGTGGGCGGCGCTGGATGCCGCGCGCATCGGCGAGCTGGTCCGCGCCCTGCCGGACGGGCTGGACAGCTGGGTGGGCGAGCGCGGCGCCCGCTTCTCCGGCGGCCAGGGGCGGCGGCTCGCCCTGGCCCGCACCCTGCTCTCGCCGGCCCCGGTGCTGATCCTGGACGAACCCTGCGCCGGGCTCGACGCCGAGACCGAGCGCGACTTCTTCGCCACGCTGAACGAGACCGCCCCCGGCCGCACTATCCTGCTCATCGCCCACCGCCTGTGCGGGGTAGAGCGGCTGGACCGCATCTGGCGACTGTCCGCCGGACGGGCGGTCGCGGCGGCGGGATAACTTCTTCAAGTTTCTGGATTCTGCCGCCCGGAAGCAGTTGACGCCGCCCCACCCGGCCGGGCACCAATGCGCCGGTTCCCACTCTCCGCCCTGGAGTCGCGCATGCGCCGTCGTCTCATGCTTGGCCTGATGCTGGCGCTGGCCGGTTGCACGATCACCCCGCCGGCGGACGCGCCGAAGCTGGTGGTGTTCTTCCAGCCCTGGTCCGCCGACCTGGACGATGCCGGCAAGGCCGCCATCGCCAATGCCGGCACCTGGGCGCGCAACAACCCGACCCAGATGCTGCTCGTCACCGGCTATGCCGACCCCGAGGGCAGCCCCGAGGCCAACATCGCCATCTCCCGCGCCCGCGCCCAGGTTGTGGTCGATGCGCTGGTGGCCGGCGGTGTGCCCCCCGCCCGCATCAAGCGCCAGGGCAAGGGCGAGACCAAGTTCATCGAGGATTCGCTGGAGAGCCGCCGGGTGGAGATCACCGCCTTCACGCCCTGAACGGCGCGCGGTCCCATCATGAGCGCCGTCGCCGCCGTCGCGCTCCAGCAGGACACCCCCCGCGACATCCTGCGCCGCGTCTTCGGCTTTCCCGATTTCCGCGGCCTGCAGGCCCCGGCCGTGGCCCATATCGCGGCCGGGGGCGACGCGCTGGTGCTGATGCCCACCGGCGCCGGCAAATCCATCTGCTACCAGGTGCCCGCCCTCTGCCGGCCCGGCACCGCCATCGTCGTCTCCCCGCTCATCGCGCTGATGGACGACCAGGTGGCCGCCATGCGCCAGCTCGGCGTCGCCGCCGGCGCCCTGCATTCGGAGCTGGACCCCGAGGAAGCCCGCCGGGTCGGCCGCGAGCTGGATGCCGGGCGACTCGACCTGCTCTACGTTTCCCCCGAACGCCTGCTCACCCCCGGCACCACCGACCGCCTGCAACGCCGCGACATCGCGCTGCTGGCGATCGACGAAGCCCATTGCGTCAGCCAGTGGGGCCACGAATTCCGCCCGGAATACCGCGACCTCGCCCGCCTCGCCGCCCTCTTTCCCGGCGTGCCCCGCGTCGCCCTCACCGCCACCGCCGACCCGCGCACCCGCGCCGACATCCTCGCGGCGCTGGACATGGCGGGCGCCGAGGTTTTCGCCGCCAGCTTCCACCGCCCCAACCTGCACCTCGCCGCCGAGGGCAAGGAAGGCGAGACCGCCCAGCTCCTCGCCTTCCTGCGCCGCCACGCCGGCCAGGCCGGCATCGTCTATTGCGGCAGCCGGGCGAAAACCGAACGCGTCGCCGCCATGCTCAACGCCCGCGGCCACGCCGCCGTGGCCTTCCACGCCGGCCTCGCCCCGGAAGCGAAGCGCGAGGCCGCCGCCCGCTTCCGCTCCGGCGAACCCGTGGTGGTGGTCGCCACCATCGCCTTCGGCATGGGCATCGACCGGCCGGACGTGCGCTTCGTCGCGCATCTCGACATGCCCGACAGCCCGGAAGCCTTCTACCAGCAGATCGGCCGCGCCGGACGCGACGGCCAGCCCGCCGAAACCCTGCTGCTTTATGGCGGCGAGGACATCGCCCGCGCCCGCTACTTCCTGCAGAACTCCGCCGCCCCCGAAGCCCAGAAACAGGTGATGCGCGGCCGGCTGGAAGCGATGATCGCGCTGACCGAAACCCCCGCCTGCCGCACCACCGCGCTGCTCGCCTGCTTCGGCGAAACGCTGGAAGGCGGCTGCGGCCATTGCGACAACTGCCTGCGCCCGGCGCGGATGTTCGACGGCACCACCGAAGCCCAGAAAATCCTCTCCGCCGTCTATCGCACCGGCCAGCGCTTCGGCGCGCTGCACGTGGTCAGCGTCGTCACCGGCAAGGTGACGGACGCCGTGCGCAGCTGGAACCACGACCGCCTGCCCACCTTCGGCGTGGGGGCGGACCACCCGCCGGGCTTCTGGCGCGGCGTCATCCGCCGCCTCGTCGCCATCGGCGCGCTGGAAGTGGAACTCGGCGAATTCGCCACCATCCGCCTCGACCAGGATAAGGCCCGCCCCATCCTGCGCGGCGAACAACGCGTGATGCTGCGCGCCGACCCGCCACCCCGAACCCCCACCGCACGCGACCGCACCCCCCGCAGCCCCCGCGAAACCCCCGCCGGCGGCGACGACTCGCTGTTCGAACGCCTGCGCCAATGGCGCCTCGGCGAAGCCAAATCCCAGTCCGTCCCGCCCTACGTCATCTTCAACGACGCCACCCTCCACGAAATCGCCACCCTGCAACCCACCGACCTCGACAGCCTCGCCGAAGTGAAAGGCGTCGGCGCGTCCAAATTGACGCGCTATGGGGCGGCGGTGCTTGGGGTGCTGAAGGAAGGGTGAAGGAAGGAAGCGCTTCTTTCTTGAAAGAAAGAAGCAAAGAACTTCTATTCGTTTTGGTTTGTACATGCGGCGGCGCCTCGGGAACGGGTCCCAAGGAAAAACGCGTCCTGGCTGTGCGCCCGGCGGGGGTCATCCGGATTTTTCCCAGTCGTCGGTGCCGCCGTTCCAGCTTCGCTTGGGGATTTGCAGGCGCCACTTCTTGGGCACCTGGTAGGGGCCGGGTGTGTCGCGGGCGTCGCGGGGGCGGGATTGGGGTT
>CAMFLK010000387.1 GCA_945957135.1 uncultured Rhodospirillales bacterium | reverse complement strand
TCTGCCCTGCTGGGCGGGGTATGGGGCCGGTTGTTCCTCAGCCGGAAAGACAAGGTCGAGGCGAATGTCCTCATGGAGACCATGCGCGCCTTCGACGAGCTGCTCGCCCAGTGGCGGGCGGGCACGCTGGTGCCGGAGGTGGAAGTGGAGGCGCCGGTCCGCGTCCGGAAGACTCGGTCGGCCGGTCCCCGCACGCGCGGCAAGTCCCCGCGTGGTCCGCGGCCGGCCAAGCCGGAGGCAAGGCGGCGGATCATCCGCCTCCGCCCGGTCAACTGGGCGGTCATCCCGCGACGCACCGGGCCATGCCCGAAACGGCGCAAGGTCACCGTGCCGCGCAAGGACGCGTGGTCGGGATGACCCGCGCCGCACCCGCGCCGAGCCGCCTGTCCCGCGACCCGAACCGTCACCCCCTGCATTTTTTTACCCTGGGTCATTCCCGGGGCGATGGCGCGTGGGCGGCGCCGGACGGCTCAGCCGAGCCGGCGCAGCACCTCGTCCACCTCGGCCATCGGCGCCATTTGCCGCGTCCAGCCGGCCAGCTTCTCCCGCGGAACCAGGTACCAGTCCCAGAAGCTGCGGTCGCAGATCGTCAGCCACAGCGACCTGGAGGGGATGGGCGCGCCGAACAGGTCGCAGATCACGTAGTCGTGGCGGGTCGCGAAATCGAACAGGGTCTCCGCGCTGTTGCCGTAGGCGGAGTAGGAGGGGCGGCCATATTCCACCGACACCACCGGCCGCAGCCGCCGCAGCGTGGCCGCCGCGCCCTCGAGGATGAGCAGCTCCGCCCCCTCGGCGTCGATCTTGATGAAGTCGAGCCGGGTGGCGTCCTTCAGCACGTCGTCCAGCCGCAGCGTGGCGACCTCGATGCGCACCGGGTCGGCCATGCCGGGATTGTTGAACACGCGCTCGCGCAGCCCGCTCTCCTGCGGCGTGCCGCGGGCGAAGATGAATTCCGCCACCCCCGCCACGTTGGACAGGGCGGCGTTGTGCAGGGTGACGTTGGGCTGGGCGAAGCGCGCCGTGAGCGTGGCGAAGCAGGTGGGCAGCGGCTCGAACCCGATCACCGCGCCGGTGGGGCCGGCCAGCTCGATGAAGCGGGCGAGGTGCAGCCCCTCATGCGCCCCGACATCGGCGACCACCGCGCCGGGGCCGAGGAAGCAGGGATAGCCCAGCGCCAGCACCCGTTCGTAGTCCGGCACCCGGCCGGCCTGGTGTTCGGCCGCCATATGCGCGCAATTGCGTTCCGCCTGGCTCGGCCCCCGGTCGCCGAAGCCCAGCCATTTTTTCAACGCGTCCAGCCCCACGCCATTCCCTCCGTGCGACCGTGGCTTATGGGGAGCCCGTGCCGTCACCGTCAAGTGTTCGCCCGGCAGCGTAACATCTCCCCTCAACCCGCTTACAACGGCGCGAGGGGTCATCTAGAACACGGGGGAAACCGGAGACGCGCCCATGGCTTCCGCACGACGGCTGTTCGGCACCGATGGCATTCGCGGCACCGCCAATACCGACCCGATGACGCCGGAGATCGCGTTGAAGCTCGGCCAGGCCGCCGGGCTGATGTTCACCCGCGGCAGCCACCGCCACCGGGTGGTGATCGGCAAGGACACGCGGCTGTCGGGCTACATGATCGAGCCGGCGCTGGTGGCCGGCTTCATCGCCGCGGGGATGGACGTGGCCCAGGTGGGGCCGCTGCCCACCCCGGCCATCGCCATGCTGACCCGCAGCCTGCGCTGCGACCTCGGCGTGATGATCTCCGCCTCCCACAACCCCTATCAGGACAACGGCATCAAGCTGTTCGGGCCGGACGGCTACAAGCTGTCCGACGACACGGAGCGCGAGATCGAGGCGCTGATGCAGGCCAAGCTGTCCGCCCGCATGGCGTCCCCCGCCCGGCTGGGCCGCGCCGCGCGGCTGGAGGATGCCGCCGGGCGCTACGTGGAGGCGGCCAAGGCCACCGTGCCGCGCGGGGTGCGGCTCGATGGGCTGAAGATCGTGATCGATTGCGCCAACGGCGCCGCCTACAAGGTGGCGCCGCTGGTGCTGTGGGAGCTCGGCGCCGAGGTGATCGGCATCGGCGTGAAGCCGGACGGGTTCAACATCAACGATGGCTGCGGCTCCACCACCCCCGAGCGCATGTGCGAGGAGGTGCGGCGGCATGGCGCCGACCTGGGCATCGCGCTGGATGGCGACGCGGACCGGCTGATCCTGTGCGACGAGCGCGGCCGGATCATCGACGGCGACCAGGTGCTGGCGCTGATCGCGCGGTCGTGGAGCGAATCCGGCCGGCTGGTGGGCGGCGGCGTGGTGGCCACCGTGATGTCCAATCTCGGGCTGGAGAAATATCTGGAGGGCAGGGGGCTCGCCCTGCACCGCACCGCGGTGGGCGACCGCTACGTGATGGAGCGGATGCGCGCGGGCGGCTTCAACGTGGGCGGCGAGCAGTCCGGCCACATGATCCTGTCCGACTACGCCACCACCGGCGACGGGCTGCTGGCCGCCTTGCAGGTGCTGGCGGTGCTGATGGAGGAGGGGCGGCCGGCCAGCGAGGCCTGCCATGTGTTCGCCACCTGGCCGCAGGTGCTGCGCAGCGTGCGCTTCGCCGGCCCCTCGCCGCTGGATCACCCCGAGGCCAAGGCGGCGGAGGCGGAGGCGCGGGCGGCGCTGGGCGATCGCGGCCGGGTGCTGATCCGCAAGAGCGGCACCGAGCCGGTGATACGGGTGATGGTGGAGGGGGAGGACGCCGCGCTGGTGGAGCAGCTGGTCGCCGAACTCTGCGACCTGCTGGCCGCGAAGGCCGAGACCTCGCCGGCGGCATGAAGGGGCGGGTACTGGTCATTGCCGGATCGGATTCCGGCGGGGGCGCGGGCATCCAGGCGGATATCAAGACGGTCACCGCGCTGGGTGGCTACGCGATGACGGCGGTCACCGCGCTGACGGCGCAGAACACGCTGGGGGTGCGCGGCATCCACCCCGTGCCGCCGGCTTTCCTGCGCCTGCAGATCGATTGCGTGCTGGAGGATATCGGCGCGGACGTGGTGAAGACCGGCATGCTCGGGGATGAGGCGACGATCGAGACGGTGGCCGGGCGCGTGGCCGGGCTGCCCCTGGTGGTGGACCCGGTGATGGTGGCCAAGGGCGGCGCGCGGCTGCTGGATGCGGGGGCGCTCGGGGCGCTCGTGGCCCGGCTGCTGCCGCTGGCCACGGTGCTGACGCCGAACCTGCCGGAGGCGGAGCTGCTGACCGGGCT
>CAMFLK010000386.1 GCA_945957135.1 uncultured Rhodospirillales bacterium | reverse complement strand
CAGGAAAATGCGCTGACCTCTTATTTTTCCCCTTCGGGCCGAAGGCCCATCAAACCCCTCTTTCCGCCTCAAATGGTTTGCTGAGCCGGCACGGCCTCGCCTGAAACGAATGGGGTCTGGGGCCTAAGGCCCCAGTGGGGTCGAGGGGCAAAGCCCCCGCCTTCCCTTCACTCTCCCATGCGCGCCAGTTCGAAATGGTAGCTGCAGCGTGCGGAGAAGGCGTCGCCGGTGAGGTGGCCGTTACCGGCGACGCCGGTGATTGTGGTGTTGGCCTGGGTCAGGTTGAAGCGGCCGTCGGGGCCGACGGGCACGGTGAGTTGGCGGGTGCGGGGGCTGGTGAGGGTGTCGCCTTCGATCATCGTGTAGGTGAAGCTGCCGCCGGCGAGGGTGATGGTGAGCGGGCCGCCGGTGCCGCACAGCATTTCCGCCGGTCCGCCGGCGGAGACCAGGGTGTTGTAGCCCTGGTAGGTGCCGGCGATCGGTTGCGGGGCCGGGGGTGGGGCGGGTGGCGGGGGTGGTGGGGTGGGTGTGCAGGCGGCCAGCAGGGCCAGGCCGGCGAGCGCGGCGGTCCGTTTCATGGGCGGGGTCCTCACGGTGTGATCCCGTTCTATCGGCCGCGGGTCTTATCGACCAGTCAGGATGCGTTCCACCAGTTGCCGCACCGTGGGGATGAAGCCGTTGCTGTAGAACGGGTCGGAGGCGAAGCGGAAGGCGTTGTGGCCGCTGAACATCAGGTTGTTCTCCACCGCCGATTCCGCGTCGGACTGGTGGGCGATGTCCTGCAGCGTCTTCTGGATGCAGAAGCTGCGCGGGTCGGCTTTCTTGCCGTTGCTGAATTCCGGCTCGTGCTGGCTCCAATTGGAGAAGCGGCACTGGCTGAGGCAGCCCATGCAGGCGGTCTGGTCGGCGAGGATTTCCTTCGCCTTCTCGGGGGTGACGAAGATCAGCGTGCTGTCGGGCGTGCGCAGGGCTTCGGTGAAGCCTTCGGCTTCCCAGCCGCGCACGTGGTCGAGGTCGCTGGGCACCAGGTACACGGTGCGCCGGCGCGGGCCCACGCCGTAGATCGCCTGGTGTTCGCCCACCGCCTCGGTGGAGAAGGCCACCTGGCGTTCGCTGCGGGCGCGCAGTTCGCGGATGAAGTCGTTGTTGACGGCCGAGGAGTAGAAGCCGGTGGGGCTGAAGCGGTTGAGGAACACGTCGCCCTCGCGCAGCGTCAGCAGCCGGCGCTTCCAGGCCTCGCCGATCGGGCTTTCCCTGGTCAGCAGCGGGCGGGTGCCGAACTGGAAGGCGATGGGGCCGAGTTCGGGGTTGTCGATCCAGTGCTCCCATTCCTCCAGCCACCACACGCCGCCGGCCATGATGATGGGTGTGTCGCCCAGGCCGAATTCGCGCATCAGCTTGCGCAGCGCCAGCACGCGGGGGAACGGGTCTTCCGGCCGGTTGGGGTCTTCGCTGTTGGACAGGCCGTTATGGCCGCCGGCCAGCCAGGGGTCTTCGTACACCACGCCGCCGAGCAGGTTGGCGGCCTTGTGGTAGGCGCGTTTCCACAGCGCGCCGAAGGCGCGGCCGGAGGAGACGATGGGGTAGTAGTGGACGTTGAATTTCGCCGCGATCTCCGACAGGCGGTAGGGCATGCCGGCGCCGCAGGTGATGCCGTGCACCAGCCCTTTCGCGCCTTCCAGGATGCCGTGGATGACGCGTTCGGCCCCGCCCATCTCCCACAGGATATTGGCGTGGATGCGGCCCTGGCCGCCCGAGGTTTCGTGGGCGCGGCGGGCCTGTTCGATGCCGCCGGCGATGGCGTAGGCCACCAGCTCCTCGTGCCGTTCGCGGCGGGTGGCGGCGTGGTAGGTCTGCGGGATGGGGCGCCCTTCGGCGTCGTAGCTGTCGGCGTTGACGCCGCTGAACGTGCCCACGCCGCCGCCGGCGGCCCAATGGCCGCAGGTGAGGCCGTTGGAGACGGCGACGCCCTTGCCGCCTTCCACCAGCGGAAGCACGTCCACACCGCCCATGCGGATCGCGTTGATCGCCTTCATGCCCTGCCCCGTTCCGCCCGTTGCGGGGCGGCTTCATCGTCTTGTAACCGATTTTCCGCCCGGCCGCACGATACGGCCGGGCGGGACATCGTGTTTGCCTTATTCGGACGCGGCTTCCGGCTGGCGCTCGCGGCGTTCGCCGCGCTCGCCACGATCACCCCCCTTGGGGCCGACCTGGTCGGAGATGTCCGCCCCGGTCTCCTGATCGACCACGCGCATGGACAGCTTCACCTTGCCGCGGTCGTCGAAGCCCAGCACCTTCACCTTCACCGCGTCGCCCATGTTGACCACGTCGGTGGTCTTGGCGACCCGGCCTTGCTTCAGCTCGCTGATGTGCACGAGGCCGTCGCGCGAGCCCAGGAAGTTCACGAAGGCGCCGAACTCGGCGGTCTTCACCACCTTGCCGTTGTAGATCACGCCGATTTCCGGCTCCGCCACGATGCCGCGGATGCGGTCGATGGCGGCCTGGGCGCGCTCCTGCTCGGTGGCGGCGATCTTGATGGTGCCGTCGTCCTCGATGTCGATCTTGCAGCCGGTCTGCTCGACAATCTCGCGGATCACCTTGCCGCCGGTGCCGATCACGTCGCGGATCTTCTCTTTGGGCACGTTGATGATGGTGATGCGCGGCGCGGTGGCCGCCACGTCGGACCGGGCGCCGGTCAGCGCACGGGCCATCTCGCCCAGGATGTGCAGGCGGCCGTCGCGCGCCTGGCCGAGGGCGACCTGCATGATCTCCGGCGTGATGGAGGTGATCTTGATGTCCATCTGCAGGCTGGTCACGCCCACTTCCGTGCCGGCCACCTTGAAGTCCATGTCGCCGAGATGGTCCTCATCGCCCAGGATGTCCGACAGCACGGCGAAGCCGCGGTCTTCCTTGATCAGGCCCATGGCGATGCCCGCCACCGGACGCAGCAGGGGCACGCCGGCATCCATCAGCGACAGGCTGGTGCCGCAGACGGTGGCCATGGAGGAGGAGCCGTTGCTCTCGGTGATCTCGCTGACCACCCGCATGGTGTACGGGAACTTGTCCTTGCCCGGCAGCAGCGGGTGCAGGGCGCGCCAGGCCAGCTTGCCGTGGCCGATCTCGCGCCGGCCGGGGCTGCCCATGCGGCCGGCCTCGCCCACCGAGTAGGGGGGGAAGTTGTAGTGCAGCATGAAGTGCTCGCGGTACTCGCCCTCGAGCGCGTCGATGATCTGCTCGTCCTGGCCGGTGCC
>CAMFLK010000385.1 GCA_945957135.1 uncultured Rhodospirillales bacterium | reverse complement strand
GGCCGAGCGAGGCGACGGGCACGCCGGCGGTGATTTCCAGCAGGTATTTCAGGTAGCCGGCCGCGTGGTCGGAGGAGCCGCGGGCGGCGGTGACCACCACCGGGGGCGCGCGGTCGGCCAGGGTGCGGCCCAGGGCGCGCAGGGCGGCGCCCTCGCGTTCCAGCAGCCGGGCGACGGCCTGCGGGGCTTCGGCCGTCTCTTGGGCCATCAGGGTGGGATCGGCGCTCATCGCGGCCTCCGGGTCATGTGCGGAACGCGGGGGCCGGCCCGGCGTTCGGCGGAATCGGCATTGGTGGGTGGCGCCGGTGATGCCGACATGCAGGTGCAGACGCAAGGAGTTTGGCCATGGCCGACCCTCCCCCGGAATATCGCTGCCCCGTCTGCCACACGATCTTCGCGCCCGCCCCGGCGGCGGCCGGCTTGCCCGCCTGTCCGCGCTGCGGCCGGCAATTGGCGCCGGAGGAATGCCGGCCGGTGCGCCCCGACCAGTGCCACGGCAAGAGCCGGGCGGGCACGGTGGTGGTGCATCAGCGCATCAGCTTCGTGCATGTGCGGCAGGTGCCGGCCGGGCCGCACCGCAGGTGACTCAGTACGGGTCGAGGGTGGCGACGTCCTCGCGGCCGAGCTGGTAGTGGCGGTTGTATTTTTCCGTCACCAGCTCGGTCTTCACGATCACCGCGACGTCGGTGGTGTTGAACTGCGAATCGATCACCGCGCCGTCGCCGACGAAGCCGCCCAGGCGAAGATAGCCCTTGATCAGCGGCGGCAGCGTGGTGAGCGCGCGGCGCGGGTCGATCAGCGCCGGGTCCATCCGCCGCATGTCCACGTAGCGTTCGGGCAGGGCGCGCATGCGCACGGCGGGCGGGGCGAGGTGGTGGTGGTAGAGATAGGTGAGGTCGCTGGCCAGCGCGTCGGGGTCGGTGCCGGGCAGGCTGGCGCAGCCGAACATCACGTCGATCCGATGGCGGAAGACGTAGGCGGCGATGCCGCGCCACAGCAGCTGCATGGTGGCGCGGCCGCGATAGTCGGGGGCCACGCAGGAGCGGCCGAGTTCCAGCACCTGGCCGGGGAAGCGCAGGATGGAGGAGATGTCGTATTCGTCGGCGGAGTAGAACCCGCCCACCCGGTCGGCGGCGGCGGCGCGGATCAGCCGGTAGGTGCCCACCACCCCCTCCGCACCCGGGCCGATCGCGTGGTCCACCACCACGAGGTGGTCGGCCACCGCGTCGTAGCGGTCGCTGTCGCGGTGGCGGGCGGCGGTGGCGGGGTCGGCGACGGCGCCCATTTCCTCGTAGAACACCCGGTAGCGCAGCGCCTGCACCGCGTCGATCTCGGCCGCGCCCGTGGCGAGGCGCACGCCGAGATTGCCGCCGCGCAGCTCCCCGAAGCCGGGGTCCTGGTCAGGGGCGAAGACCGGCTGGCGGGCGTGGGTCATCGCGCCAGCTCGTCCGTGTCCGCGGCGGGCTGGTCGGCGCGCGGTTCAGAGCTACGGCGGCGGGAGGGGCGCGGGGCCGCGGCGGCCTCGAGCTTGCGGCCGAACAGCTGCAGCCGGTGGGAGACGATGCTGAAGCCGAGCCGTGCCGCGATGGCCTTCAACACGCGCTCGTGCTCGGGATCCTCGAACTCGATGACACGGCCGGTGTCCACGTCGATCAAATGGTGGTGATGGCCGTGTTCCGTGGGCTCGTACCGGGCGCGGCCGCCGCCGAAATCGCGGCGTTCCAGGATGCCCTTCTCTTCGAGCAGCCGCACGGTGCGATACACGGTGGCGATGGAGATGCGCCCGTCCAGCGCGGAGGCGCGGCGGTAGAGCTCCTCCACGTCCGGGTGGTCGGCGGCCTCGGACAGCACGCGCGCGATCACGCGGCGCTGGCCGGTCATTTTCAGGCCTCGTTCGACGCACGCCTGCTCGATGCGGCTTCCCATCGGTCCTCGATCCTCGGCGGGAAACTACCCGGCCGAGGCGGCCGGACGCAAATCGGACCGGACGATCCGGCCTATTTGCGGCCGCGCGGCTTGGTTCCGAGCCCGATCTTCTTGGCCAGGGACGAGCGATGGCGCGCGTAGTTGGGGGCGACCATCGGGTAGTCGGGCGGCAGGCCCCAGCGCTCGCGATACTGTTCGGGCGACATGTTGTACGCGGTTTTCAGGTGCCGCTTGAGCATCTTGAGCTTCTTACCGTCTTCCAGGCACACGATATGGTCCGGGAACACCGATTTCTTGGCCGGCACCGCAGGCTGCGGCTTCTCGGGCTGCACCGTCTCGGCACCGACGCCAGCCAGGGTGCGATAGACGTCCTGGATCAACGCGGGCAGCGCGTCCACCGTCACGGAGTTGTTGGAAACATGCGCCGAAACGATCTGCGCGGTGAGACCCAGAACATCCGAGCCGCTTGCATTGTCGCCCATCGATGACACCTTCCTTGCTGAACACCCGATAGAAAAACTCCACCAGGCCAGCGGTAAAGATTTGCGCGATAAAGTGCGCCTGCGCCCATATATGTTGCCAGGCCGCAGATTCGCAACGGATATTTTGGAAATAAACAACAGGCCGGACATGCCGAAGACGAGCAGCGAAACAACCCCGGCCGAATCCGGCCCCGACCGAGTTATCGACATCACCGCGGAGGTATGTCCGATGACCTTCGTGCGCACGCGTCTGGCACTGGACCGGTTGGTGGCCGGGCAGACGCTGCTGGTATTGCTGCGCGGCGACGAACCGGTGCGCAACGTGCCGGAAACCGCGCGCGCCCAGGGGCATACGGTGCTGAAGCAGGAGATCGACGCGGAAGGACGGACGCGGCTGCTGCTCAGGAAGGGGTGAGGCCGACGCGCAGAACCAGCGCGTCCGTGCCGTCCTCGTAGTAGCGCGGCCGCCGTCCCACTTCGCGGAAGCCCGCGCCGCGATACAGCGCCTGCGCCGGCAGGTTGGCGACGGAGACTTCCAGGAACAGCGCCTCCGCCCCGGCCTGCGCGGCATGGCGCATCGCCGCCGCCAGCAGCCGGCGCGCCCGGCCGGCCCGGCGCAGCGCGGGCATGGTGGCGAGGGTGAGGATTTCCGCCTCCCCGGCCGCGACGCGGGCGAGGATGAAGGCGCCGTCCGGGTCGATCAGCCCGAACGTGCCGGGCAGGCCCAGCTGGGTGGCCATCGCCGCCGCCGCCCATCGCCCGCCTTCGGGAAAGCTGGCCGCGTGGATGGCGGCGAGCAGCGCGGCATGGGCCCTGTCTCTTATACACATCTCCGAGCCCACGAGACG
>CAMFLK010000384.1 GCA_945957135.1 uncultured Rhodospirillales bacterium | reverse complement strand
AGGGAGGGAAATCGGCGGGAATCGGCGTTCCCGGTTTTATACCGAAGTGGCGGAGAGGGTGGGATTCGAACCCACGGTACCCGTAAGGGCACAACGGTTTTCGAGACCGTCCCGTTCGACCGCTCCGGCACCTCTCCGTCTCGTGCGGCGCCGCGTTATAGGGACAGGGCGGCGGCTCCGCAATCCGTGCACGGCTTGGGTGCCGCAATTGCGTTGACAGCGGCGGCGGGGCCGCTATAACGCCGCCTCTCCGGCGACCAGCCCTGCTGGCCGCCCCGCGTGGTATTCCCGCGGCGACGCTTGCTACAGGATGACCAATCGATGTTCGCAGTGATCCGCACCGGCGGGAAGCAGTACCGCGTGGCGCCCAACGCCGTGGTGAAGGTGGAGAAGCTGGAGGCCGAGGCCGGCAGCACCGTCACCTTCACCGATGTGCTCGCCGTGGGCGGCGAGGGCACGCTCACGCTCGGCGCCCCCACCGTCGCCGGCGCCAGCGTCACCGCCACCGTGATCGCGCAGGACCGGCTGGACAAGGTGATCATCTTCAAGAAGCGCCGCCGGCAGAACAGCCGCCGCAAGAACGGCCATCGCCAGCACGTCACCGTGCTGCGCATCGCCGACATCAACGCGGCCTGAGGAGAGTTTCGAGATGGCACACAAGAAGGCCGGCGGTTCGTCGCGCAACGGGCGCGATACGGAAGGCCGGCGCCTCGGCGTGAAGAAGTTCGGCGGCGAGAAGGTCGTGGCCGGCAACATCATCATCCGCCAGCGCGGCACGGCGGTGAAGCCGGGCCGCAATGTCGGCCTGGGTAAGGACCACACCATCTTCGCCCTGATCGACGGGCAGGTGAAGTTCGAGCGCCGTGCTGAGGACCGGGTGCAGGTCTCCGTGGTGCCGCTGCCGGCCGCCGCCGAATAGAGGCGCCGCGCTCCCACGCATCCTGACACGGACTGATGAGATTGGGGGGTCGGCGCCAGCCGGCCCCTTTTTCGTTGCGGACACCCCGAAGATGAAATTTCTCGACGAGGCCAAGATCTACCTCCGCTCCGGCGATGGCGGCGACGGCGCGGTCGCGTTCCGGCGCGAGAAATACATCGAGTTCGGCGGGCCGGACGGCGGCAGCGGCGGGCGGGGCGGGGATATCGTGTTCGAGGCGGTGGACAACCTGAACACGCTGATCGACTTCCGCTACACCCAGCATTTCCGCGCCCGCAAGGGCGGCAACGGCGCCGGCTCCGAGCGCACCGGCAAGGGGGCGGAGGACGTGCTGATCAAGGTGCCCGTCGGCACCCAGATCCTCGATGAGGACCGCGAGACGCTGCTCGCCGATCTCGACAAGGCCGGCAAGCGCATCACCCTGCTGCGCGGGGGGGATGGCGGGTTCGGCAACACCCATTTCAAATCCTCCACCAACCGCGCCCCGCGCCGGGCGGACAAGGGTTGGCCGGGCGAGGAGCGCTGGGTGTGGCTGCGGCTGAAGCTGATCGCCGATGCCGGGCTGGTCGGGCTGCCCAATGCCGGCAAGTCCACCTTCCTGTCCAAGGCCTCCGCCGCGCGGCCGAAGATCGCCGACTATCCCTTCACCACGCTGCATCCCCAGCTCGGGGTGGTGCGCCTGTCCCACACCCAGGAATTCGTGCTGGCCGACATTCCCGGGCTGATCGAGGGCGCGCATGAGGGGGCGGGGCTGGGCGACCGGTTTCTCGGCCATGTCGAGCGCTGCGCGGTGCTGCTGCACCTAGTGGACGGGGCGGCGGGCAACGTGGTGCGGGCCTGGCGCACGGTGCGGCGGGAGCTGGAGGAGTATGGCGGCGGGCTGGCGCAGAAGCCGGAACTGCTGGTGCTCAACAAGGCCGATGCGATGACGCCGCGCGAGCTCACCGCGCGCCGCGCCGCCCTGGCCAAGGCGAGCGGGGCGGAGGTGATGGTGATGTCCGGCGTGGCGGGCATCGGGGTGGAGGCGGTGCTGCACGCGCTGTGGCACCGCATCCAGGAGGCGCGGCAATGAGCCTGTCGCTGGCTTCCGCCCGCCGGCTGGTGGTCAAGATCGGCAGCGCGCTGGTGGTGGATGCCGCCCGCGCCGCCCCGCGCATGGCCTGGCTCGCCGGCGTCGCCGAGGATATCGCGGCCCTGCGGCAGGCGGGCACGGAGGTGATCGTGGTCAGCTCCGGCGCCATCGCGCTCGCCCGCCGGCAGCTCAAGCTGCCCCGCCGCACGCTGCGGTTGGAGGAGAAGCAGGCCGCCGCCGCGGTGGGGCAGATCCGCCTCGCCCAGGCCTGGACCGAGGTGCTGCAGGCCAACGCCCTCACCGCCGCCCAGCTCCTGCTCACGCTGGAGGACACCGAGGACCGCCGCCGCTACCTCAACGCCCGCGCCACCATCGGCACGCTGTTGGAGCTGGGCTGCGTGCCGGTGATCAACGAGAACGACAGCGTCGCCACCGCCGAAATCCGCTTCGGCGACAACGACCGGCTGGCGGCGCGGGTGGCGGAGATGGTGCAAGCCGACCAGCTCGTGCTGCTTTCGGACATCGACGGGCTCTACACCGCCGACCCCAAGCGCGACCCCACGGCCGCCCACATCGCGGAAGTGCCGGTGCTGACGCCGGAGATCGAGTCGATGGGTGGCGACCCGCCGCCGGGCTATTCCAGCGGCGGCATGCGCACCAAGCTGGTCGCCGCGCGCATCGCCACCGGCGCGGGCTGCGCCATGGCCATCGCGCTCGGCCATGTCGAGCACCCGCTGCGCGCCTTGCGCGAGGGCGCGCGCTGCACCTGGTTCCTGCCCGCGCCGGAGGGCCGTTCGGCGCGCAAGCAGTGGATTCTCGGCACGCTGCAGCCGCAGGGCAGCCTGACGGTGGATGCGGGGGCGGCGCGCGCCCTCACCCAGGGCCGCTCGCTGCTGCCGGCCGGGGTGCGCGAAATGCACGGCCGGTTCCAGCGCGGCGACGCGGTGGAGGTGCTGGGGCCGGACGGGGCGAAGCTGGCGCGCGGCCTGTCCGCCTATGCCAGCGCGGATGCCGCCCGCATCATCGGCCACCGCTCCGAGGACATCGAATCCATCCTCGGCTGGCGCGGTCGTGACGTGCTGATCCACCGCGACGACCTGGTGCTGCTGCCGGCTTGACGATCCCACCGGGCCGCCCGCACGCTCGATGACGAGGACAACGCCATGCATATCGACCCCACCGAGGCCACCGACTGGCTGACCCGCGCCGGCGCCGCCGCCCGTGCCGCCGGCGCCGTGCTGGCCCGTGCCCCGCGCGAGCAGCGCGACCAGGCCCTGCTC
>CAMFLK010000383.1 GCA_945957135.1 uncultured Rhodospirillales bacterium | reverse complement strand
GCGCTCCACTGGCCGAACGCGTCGCCCTTGGTGACGCCGCGAGTGTGGATCACCCGGTAGTCTTCGGGCAGCTTGTCGCCGGTGGCCGGCTTGCCGGTGGGCTGGCCGCCGTTCACGGCGGTCTGGAACTCCCCCGCCGCGCTGGCCGCCGTTACCGCGCCGCGCACGAACAGCGAGGGCCGGGCGCGCTGGGCGTCGGCGATGGCGTTGATGATGCTGGGCGTGCCCGGCTCGAACACCAGGAACAGGATGGAGTGCTGCGCCTGGGCGATCAGGGCGAACAGCGCCGCGAGGTCGGGCGGGCGGGCCTCGTTGGCCGGCGGCTTGCTGGCGCGCGGCTTGGGCGTGTTGGGGGAGAACCAGATGTCGATCGTGCCGCTGCCATCCTCCAGCTTCGCGGTGACCGGCCCCTTGGCGTCCGCCGTGCGCAGGGCCGGCGCCTGCGGGCCGGTGACGGCGGGCCCGGGCGGCAGCGTGTCGGCCGCGAGGCGCTTCCAGTCGTCGAGATAGGCGGCGGCCACGGCCGGCGAGCGGGCGATGATGGTGTTGTTGGTCTGCGCGCACAGCCCGTGGGTGGTGACGTTGGTGGAGCCGAACAGCGCGGCCTGCGCCACGCCGCCCTTCACCAGCACCTGGAACTTGTTGTGGCCGATATGGCCGCTGGCCATGAAGCGGTCGGTCACATCGGCGCCGGCCGCCTTGATGTCCGCGCGCTGGGCGGCATAGGTGTCGTTGGTCTTCGCGCCGCCGTCCTCGCCGGGCATGTTGGACAGGATCAGCTTCAGGTCGCCCTTCAGCGGCTTCAGCGCGGCGATCACCTCGGGGTCGTCGAATTCGTAGAAGGCGCAATGCAGCTGGGCGCCGGTCTTGGCGGCTTCCTCGGGCAGGGCGGTGAGCGCCTCGATCATCTGGCCGGCGAGGTCGTCGCGCAGCGTGTCGCCGGGTGTGCCGATATGGGCGGCGAGCTTGTCGGCCATCCCGCCGCCGCCGGCGGACAGCGCCTTGGCGGTCGCCTGGGTGGCGAGGATGCCGCGGTTGAAATAGGCCGACAGCGCGCCGTAATGCGGCGTGAGCTGGATCTGGTTGGTGATCAGCGGGCCGAACGGCATGGGCTGCAGCTTGCCCGGCGCGCCGGCGAGCGGGACGATGCGGTATTTGTACGTCCCGCCGTGCCTGGCGAAGACGTCCTTCCAGTAGAATTTCTGCACCGGATCGTCCGCCGTGGTGCGCCCGGCGGCGGCGTCCTGGCCCTGGAAGCTGGCCATCGCCGGCAGGCAGGTCTGGGTGCCCGCCAGCACGTCGATGCGGTAGATCGCGAAGCCCACGCAGCCCGCCAGCTTGGCCCCGAAGGTCCAGGCGATGACGGCGATGTCGTTGTTCGCGAACGCAACGGCCTTCATGATCTTCGGCCTCCCGCCTGGCGTGTTACGTGCCGAAACGATTGAAGACCCGTGGGCGGCGGCGGCGCAAGATTCGTCGCGGTAACAAGTGGCTGTACCGGCGCTACCCCTGGGCCAGCGGCTCGCGGCTGGCGCGGGCGCGTTCCACCCGCCGGCCTTCCATCGCCGTCACCTCGAACAGCCAGCCGGCGAACACGATGCGGTCGCCCACCATCGGCACCCGCCGCAGCAGGGCCAGCAGCAGGCCGGCCAGCGTGTGGTAGCTGCCCTCGGCCGGCAGGTCCGGCAGGTCGAGCCGCGCCTTCAGCTCGTCCACCGGCATCGAGCCGTCGAGCAGCAGCACCTGCTCGTGCTCCGGCGTGCCGTCGGCCGCCTCGGGCGGGATGGTCGCGGCATCGGCGTCGCCGACGATCGCCTCCAGCACGTCGGCCGCCGTCACCACCCCCTCGAAGCTGCCATATTCGTCGAACACCAGGGCAAGGCCGAGCATGTCGGACTTCATGCGCTCCAGCGCGTCCAGCGCCGTCACCGTGTCCGGCAGCACCAGCGGCTGGCGCAGCGCGGCCCCCACCGAGATGTCCTTGCCGTCCAGCACGCGGTCCAGCATGTCCTTGGCCTGCACCACGCCCACCACGTTGTCCACGCTGCCGTCGCACACCACGAAGCGCGAATGGGGTGCCGATTTCAGCGTGGCGGCGATGTCGCGCGGCGGGTCGGTGCGGTCGATCCAGGCGATCTCGTTGCGCGGCGTCATGATGGCGCGCACCGGCTTGTCGGCCAGGCGCAGCACGCGCTCGATCATGTCGCGCTCCTCGCTTTCCAGCACGCCGGTCTGCTCGCCCTCGGCCAGCAGCGCCTTCAGCTCCTCCTCCGTCACCCCCTGCTGGGAGTCGTCGGTGCGGCCGAACAGGCGCAGCACCGCGGCGGAGGACACGCCGAGCAGCCACACCACCGGCGCGCTCGCCCGCGCCACGCCCGCGAGCACGGGGGCCGCCACCACCGCCACCGCCTCCGGCCGGCGCAGGGCCAGCTGCTTGGGCACCAGCTCGCCGATCACCAGCGTGAGATAGGTGATCGCCACCACCACGATCGACAGCGACAGGCTTTCCGCGAACGGCCGCAGCACGGGCACGTCGGCGATCAGCGGCGTCAACGCGGCCGAAACATGCGCGCCGCCGAACACGCCGGAGAGAATCGCCACGAGTGTGATACCCACCTGCACCGTGGGCAGGAAGCGTTGCGGGTCCTCCGCCAGCTGGCGGGCGAGCGTGGCGCCGGCCACCCCCTTGCGCTCCATCACCGCCAGCCGGTTGCGGTTGGCCGAGACCATGGCGAGTTCGCTCATCGAGAACAGCCCGTTCAGCACGATCAGCAGCAGCACCACGATGAGATCGATGGCGACTTCCATACCCGGTCCAACCTCCGTTACCGCCGCCAGCTTACCCGCTCCGCCCGCGCGCGGCGAACCCACAACAACCGCCGATTGCCACGCTTCCGTCACTTTGCCGCCCGCCCCCTGCCCCATCGCCGCATGACACTGCCGTCATCTTCCCTGGGATATCCGCCATGCCGCCGATCCCCGCGAACATCTCGGTCCACCTGCCCCTGCACGACGCCGCGCCGCAGGACGTGCGCCGCACGCTCGACGCCCTCGCCGAGCTCGACCCGCCGGCGCTGGAGGTGCTGGTGGTTGACAGCAACACCGCCGACCCGGCGCTGTGGGCCGCCGCCGCCCGCCATTGCGCCCGGCTGGGGCCGCGCTTCCGCTTCTTCCATCTCGGCCGCTTCCCCGGGCGCGACGCCGGCGCCCTGAACTTCGCCCTGCGCGAGACGGCGCCGGAGGCGGAGGCGGTCGCCGTGCTCGCGGCCGGCGACGCCCCGCCGCCCGGCTGGC
>CAMFLK010000382.1 GCA_945957135.1 uncultured Rhodospirillales bacterium | reverse complement strand
GATAGGAGTCCGTCTCGTGGGCTCGGAGATGTGTATAAGAGACAGGCTCTGCGCGGCCCCCGGCGGGGGCGCGAGCGATTCCGCCTGCACCGCGCCACGCGGCGCGGCGGCGACCTGGATGGGGGGCGCGGAGACCTCGCCCCGGCCCTGGCCCTGCAACTCGCTGGCGAGTTGCCGGCTCTCGCCATCCAGCACCTCCACCCGCACCTGGGCGGCGTTCTTGTCCTGCATGCCCAGCACGGTCGCGGTGCGGGCGGTGACGCCGATCACCCGGCCGGGATTGGGCGGGCCGCGATCGTTCACCCGCACCACCACCTGCCGCCCGTTCTCGAGATTGGTGATCCGGGCGATGGCCGGCAGCTGCAGGGTGCGGTGGGCGGCGGCCATGGCGTCGGGGTCGAACGCCTCGCCATCGGCGGTCAGCCGGCCGCTGGCCTGATAGGCCATGGCGAGGCCGGTGGCGCTGTAACTGAAGGATTCCTGCGGATAGACCATCGCCCCGCCGGCCTGGTACGGCTTGCCCACCACGTAATGCGGCGATGGCGCCGGTCCCCCCACGGTACAGCCGGCGAGCATCAGCGGCAGCGCCAGCTTGCGGATCATCCCATCACCGCGTCGCCGATCAGCCCGACGCTGATGCAATAGAAATCCGAGGGATTGTAACGGCGTATCGCCAGGAAGCTCGGGAAGTAGACGAGGAACGCGTCGCCCCCCGCCCCGCCAGGCAGCAGCACCGCCGCCTGGGTGTCCGGCGGCAGGCTCGCCCGGCCGCGCACGCCCATCGCCGCCCACTCCGCCAGCCGCTTGCGGTTGTCCCGCCCGGCCAGTGCCGCGTCGAAACCCTGCGGCAGGCCGATCTGCTCGCCCCAGGGACTCCGCTCGCCCCAGCCTGATTTTGCAAGATAATTGGCGATGGAGGCGAACACGTCGCCGGTATCCGTCCAGATGTCGCGCTTGCCGTTGCCGGTCCAGTCATAGGCGAAGCGCAGGAAGGAATCGGGCATGAATTGCGGCTGGCCCATCGCGCCGGCATAGCTGCCCACCATGCGTTCGGCCGGCACGTCGCCGCTGTCCAGGATGCGCAGCGCGTCCATCAGCTCGGAGCGGAAGAAGGCGGCGCGGCGGCCTTCCCAGGCCAAGGTCGCCACCGCCTCGATCACGTTGAAATTGCCGGCGGACTGGCCGTAATTCGATTCCAGCCCCCAGATGCCCATGATCACGCCCGGCGCGACGCGGAAATGCTGCGTCACCGCGTCCAGCAGGGCGCGGTGGCGGCCCAGCATCTCCCGCCCGCGGGCGATGCGCGCCTCGCCGATCACGCTGCTGCGATAGCGCTCCCAGGTCCAGGTGGCCTCCGGCTGGCGGCGATCGAGCTCGATCACCCGCTGGTTCGGCTTCACGCCCGCGAAGGCGCGATCCAGCGTGGCCTGGCGGATGCCGGCCTTGCGCGCCTCCGCCTTCACCCCCGCGACGAAGCTGGCGAAGCTCTCATCGGCCGCCGGCGGCTTCGAGGGCGACGGCTTCGGGGGCGACGGCTTCTGGGCGGCGGCGGGAATGGCGGCGGCCGCCCCGGCGACGGCGATCAGGATGCGACGATTGAGCATGCGCGCTGTCTGCCACGCGCGGCGGAGTCGCGGCCATCACGACTCGTCTTGCGGTTGCGCAACGTCCGGCCACAGCGCCAGCGAGACCAGCAGCAGCAGCGCGAGCCCGCCGACCATGCCGCCCAGCCGCTCGAGGCCCGGCGCGATGCTGTCGGGTGGCCCCACCCCCTGCACCAGCGTCATGATGAACACCACGGCGCCCTGCGTGCCGAGATACCCCACCCCGCGCGGCCCCGCCTGCACATGGGTCGCCACCCACACGCCGCCGGCCAGCACGGCGAGCCACAGAGGCATGGTGGTCAACGGCACCGCGAGCAGCAGCAGTCCGGCCCCGCCGAACACCGCGCAGCCCAGCACGCGATGCAGGGCGCGGCGGGCCACCGAGCGCCAATCCTCCGGATGGTCGGCCAGGACCGGGGCGGCCATCACCGCGGCCACCGTCACCGCCATCTGGGTCTGCCCGGACAGTTCGAACCAGCGCCAGACCAGCGGCATCAGCGCCACCGCCAGCCCCACCCGCGCCGCATGCTCCACCACCTGCCGGCGCGGGCCGAGCAGTTCATCCAGACCGGGCATGGGCGGCGCGGGGGGCGCCGGCGCCGCCTCGCTCGCCAGCACGAACGCCACCGCCACGGCCACCCCCGTCCCCACCACCACCTCCAGCGTGCGATAGACGGCGAAGGTGAACACGCGCGGCGGGTCCTCCAGCCCGCCCAGCAGCACCAGGCTGAAGGTGATGGCGACGAACAGCCAGGCATAGCCGTGCGGGCTCAGCATGAACCCCACCATCCCCGCGGCGGTGACGAGCAGCAGCACCACGAACAGCGCGGCATGGTCGTAGAGCGCCCATGGGGCGAGCAGCAGCGCGAGCCCGGCCCCCACGGCGGTGCCGACGATGCGCAGCACGCCGCGCTGCAGCGAGCCCGGCCGCGTCGCCTGCACCGACATGAAGCCGCTGATGCCCGCCCACCACACATTGTCCAGCCGCAACCACACCGCAGCGAGCACCGAGATCACCACCGAGAGCGTCGCCATCAGGCACATGTCGCGCCGCGCGCCGGGCACATGCAGCTCGCCCAGTTCCTGCCCCAGCGCGGTGAACGCCCCGCCGATCTCGCGTTCCGCCCGCGCGAGCAGCCCGGTCACGGAAAGACCAGCGTGCGCGCGTCCGCCCCCATGAACAGGACGAGGCCGGGCGGCGGATCGACCAGGGTGATGGTGACGGGAAAGCGCCGCTGCAGGCGGATCCAGTCGGTGGTCGGCGCCACATAGGGCAGCAGCTTGTCCGCCGCCTCGTTGCGGCTGATGCCGCGGGCGATGCTGTCGATGCGCGCGCGGTGCAGGCGCCAGGGCTGGGAGTCGAGCCACACCCAGGCGGTCATGCCCGGCCGGAAGCCGCGCAGCCGGTCCTGCTTGTAGTTGGCGATGATGCGCCAGGCATGGGCATCGACGATGCCGATCAGCGGCACGTTCGCCGTGGCGGTGTCGCCGGCGCGCAGGGTGAGGTTGTTCACCGTGCCGTCGGCGGGGGCGGTGAGATGGGTGCGGCCGAGCTGCCAGCGCGCCGTGTCCCGCGCCGCTTCCGCCCGCGCCAGCGCCGCCTGGTGCATCTCCGCCGCCGCCTGCGCCGTGGCGATGGCGACGGCGGACACCGCCAGGTCGGCCTCCGCCCGGCGCAGCGCGTCGTCGGCCCGGTCCAGCGCCTCGCGCGAGAC
>CAMFLK010000381.1 GCA_945957135.1 uncultured Rhodospirillales bacterium | reverse complement strand
CGTCAAGGGCTTGAGCGAAGCGCCCCTTGACGACACCGAGCACGGCGCCACCCTCCAAGAAGGCGGGACCCACAGCTACCCCAGCATCCCCGCGACAATCGCCCGCAGCAGCGCCAGATCGCTCTCGCGCGACAGGCGATGGTCGCCGTCCTTGATCAGCGTCACCTGCACATCCTCGCCGGTCAGCCGCTCGGCGATGCGCAGCGCGGTCTCCCACGGCACGTCGGGGTCGCGCTGGCCCTGCAACAGGCGCACGGGCACCCCGATCGGCAAATTCCCGTCCAGCAGCAGATGCCGCCGCCCGTCCTCGATCAGTGCGCGGGTGATCACCAGGGGCGCGCCATACTCGCTCGGCACCACCAGCTGCCCCGCCGATTCCAGCGTCGCCCGCTCGGCCGGCGACATCGCCGCCCACATCAGCGTCTCGGTGAAATCCGGCGCCGCGGCGATGCCCACCAGCCCAACCACACCGGGCAGGTCGCGCGCCAGCATCAGCCCGATCCACCCGCCCATCGACGAGCCCACCAGCAGCCGCTCGCCCTCGGTGACCCGCTCGATCACCAGCCGCGCATCGTCGCGCCACCGCCCGATCGTGCCGTCCGCGAAGGCGCCGCCGCTGGCGCCGTGGCCGGAATAGTCCAGCCGCAGCATCGCCTGGCCACGCGCCGCGCACATCTCGCGCAGGGTGGTGGCCTTCACGCCGGCCATGTCGCTGGCGAAGCCGGGCAGGAACACCACGGTCGGGCCGCGCCCGGGCAGCAGCGCCCAGGCCAGCTCCACCCCGTCGCCGCGATCCAGCCGGCCCGTGCGTTCCATCGCGCGCCCTTCCCAATGCTCCACGAAATGATATAGCCCGCTGGATGCACGAATCCGCAAACGGCCACCCGGTGGTGCTGCAAGTGCTGCCGGCCCTGGGCGGCGGCGGGGTGGAGCGCGGCACGGTGGAGATGGCGGCGGCCATCACGCAGGCCGGCGGCACCGCCCTGGTGGCCAGCGCCGGCGGGCGCATGGCGCCGCTGGTGGAACGCGCCGGCGGACGCAACATCCTGCTGCCGCTGGACCGGCGCGCCCCGCACGCCATCTGGCGCAACGCCGGCCGCCTCGCGGAGGTGATCGGGCGCGAGGGGGTGGACATCGTCCATGCCCGCTCCCGCGCCCCGGCCTGGTCGGCCTGGCTCGCCACCCGGCGCACCGGCGCGCATTTCGTCACCACCTATCACGGCGCCTACAACGAGGACCTGCCGTTCAAGCGCCGCTACAACGCGGTGATGGCGCAGGGCGAGATCGTCATCGCCATCAGCGACTTCATCGCCGGCCTCATCGCCACCCGCCACGGCACCGACCCCGCGCGCATCCGCGTCATCCCCCGCGGCGTGGACACCGCCATCTTCAACCCGGACGCGGTGACGCCGGAACGGGTCATCCGCCTCGCCCGCGCCTGGCGCCTGCCGGACGGGCAGCCCACCGTGGTGCTGCCCGGCCGCCTGACCCGCTGGAAAGGCCAGACCGTGCTGATCGAGGCGCTGGCGCGCATGGACCGCCAGGACGCGGTGGCGGTGTTCGTCGGCAGCGACCAGGGCCGCCACCGCTACGCCGCCGAACTCTCCGCCCTCGCCCACCGGCTGGGGGTGGCGGAACGGGTGCGCATCGTCGGCGACTGCGAGGACATGCCGGCGGCGATGATGCTGTCGGACGTGGTGGTCAACGCCTCCACCGACCCCGAGGCGTTCGGCCGGGTGGTGATCGAGGCCCAGGCCATGGCCCGGCCGGTGATCGCCAGCGACCATGGCGGCGCGGCGGAAACGGTGGAACCGGACGTCACCGGCTGGCGCGTGCCGCCCGGCGATGCCGGCGTGCTGGCCCAGGCACTGGACCACGCCTTGGCGCTGACCGACGCGCAGCGCGAAACGCTCGGCGCCCAGGCCCGCGCCGCCGTGCTGTCCCGCTACACCGTGCAGGCGATGCAGGCGGCGACGCTGGCCGTGTATGCCGAGCTGCTGGGGTGACAAGGATACTCGTCATCCGGCTCGGCGCGCTGGGCGATTTCGTTCTCTCCTTCGGCCCCTTCGCCGCCATCCGCGCCCACCACCCCACCGCCGAAATCACCCTGCTGACCACCGCCCCCTTCGCGGACCTCGCCCGCGCCGCGCCGTGGTTCGACCGGGTGGAGGTGGATGCCCGCCCCACCTGGCACGACCTGCCGGGCCTGCTGCGCCTGCGCCGGCAATTGCGTGGCTTCGATTTCGTCTATGACCTGCAAACCTCCGGCCGCTCCTCGCGCTACTTCCTGCTGGCCGGGCGGCCGCCCTGGTCCGGTGTCGCCCCCGGCTGCTCCCACCCCCAGCCCGGCCCCGCCCGCCACGCCATGCACACGATCGAGCGCCAGCGCGACCAGCTCCGCCGCGCCGGCATCACCGACTTCCCCCGCCCCGATCTGCGCTTCCTGACGGAACGGCCGATCCCCGACCTGCCCCGCCCCTTCACCCTCCCCCGTCCTTTCGCGCTATTGGTGCCCGGCGCCGCCCCCCACCGTCCGGCCAAGCGTTGGCCCGCCGCCAATTACGGCGCGCTCGCCGACATCCTGCTCGCCCGCGGAACCCACCCGGTGGTGATCGGCGCCGCCGCCGACACCCAACTCGCCGCCGCCTGCCCCGCCGCCCTCGACCTCACCGGCCACACCACCCTGCCCGACATCTTCGCCCTCGCCGCCCAGGCGGACCTGGCCATCGGCAACGACACCGGCCCCATGCACCTCGCCGCCGCCACCGGCTGCCCCTGCATCGTGCTGTTCTCCGCCGACAGCGACCCCACCCTGACCGCCCCCCGCGGCCCCGCCGGCGAATGGCCGACCGTCCTGCGCCGACCCAACCTCGCCGATCTCAGCGTGGCGGAGGTCGTGGCGGCGCTGCCATGAAGTAGGCCGAGACGATCGAAAGGAAGGAAGCGCATTCCTTTTTGAAAAAAAGAACCAAAAACCGCGGTGTCCATGCAATTGGCACGACCATCCACGCGGGAAAGGCAGGAAGGAAGAATGTTCTTTTTTGAAAAAAAGAACCAAAAAACTTTTTTCACTTTGGCTGCGCCGTGGCTTCGTCTTCCGAACTTCCCAATCCCTCCTCGATCTGGCTTGTCCGGGCCATGCCGCCGCGACCCCTTGTCGCGGCCGCCGCGCCGTGCCGCCGGTGGAGATGATGGAAAGATTTATTAACAAAATTTAATGAGGGAATCGGGGTTTTCAGGTTGCAGCATGATAACTGACGTCTTATCTACGTCAGATATTGATTGTTAACACATACAGGAGACACCCCGATGAACCCGCCCAGCCCCTTCACCCAGATCGTGCAGATG
>CAMFLK010000380.1 GCA_945957135.1 uncultured Rhodospirillales bacterium | reverse complement strand
GGCCTGCGCCATCGGCGGGCGCGTCGTGCTCGGGGCGGCGATGCCGCCGGGCGCGGACCGGCGGGCGGTGGCCGCCGCCAATGTCGCGATGCAGGCGGCCGGCTCGGTCGCCCTGCTCGGCGCCGGCGCCTCCGTGCCGTGGCTGCTGCTGGGCTGCGCGCTGTTCGGCCTGGGCCTCGGCAACGTCACCTCCCTGCCGCCGCTGGTGGCGCAGGCCGAGTTCCGCCCGGCCGACACGGCGCGGGTGGTGGCGCTGGTGACCGCCATCAGCCAGGCCGGCTATGCCTTCGCGCCGGCCGCCTTCGGCTGGCTGCGCGAGCTCGGCGCGGCCAGCCCGGCGATCGGCGAGGCCATGCCGCTGTTCGCCGCCGCCGCGCTCATCCAGCTCGCATCGGCCGGCATGGTGCTGGCGGGCCGCCGGCGCGCGATACCGTGATGCCCGGCGCCGCGCCGGCCGGCGTAGTCTGCCGCCTTCGACATGCAAGGAGTCATCCGCCATGGCCCTGTCGGCCAATCCCGGCAAGTATTTCGGCATCTATCGCGGCACGGTCCTGAACAACACCGACCCCGCCGGCGACAACCGCGTGCAGGTGATGGTGCCCGGCGTGTCCGGCCAGGTCTCCGGCTGGGCGATGCCGTCCTTCCAATACAACAGCATCGCCGTGCCCAAGATCGGGGAGACGGTGTGGGTGATGTACGAGGCCGGGGACCCGGCCTATCCGGTGTATATGGGGTGGAAGCCCTAGAGCCCACCCGATTTGCCGCCGGACCAACGCGGGCTAGGCTTGCGGCATGAGCACACGCCAGACCGCCCTCGCCTCCGCCCTCGCCTTCTTCGATGACGGCCGCTTCCGCGACCGGCTCGCGGAGCTCGTCGCCATTCCCAGCACGCTGCAGGACCCCGCCCACGCCAGGGATGTGTGGCGCTATCTGGAAGAAGCGATCCGCCCCTGGCTGGAAGGCATGGGGTTCACCGTGCAGGTCCACCCCAACCCGCTGCCGGATTACGGCCCCATCCTCACCGCCGCGCGCATCGAAGACCCCGGCCTGCCCACCGTGCTCACCTACGGCCATGGCGACACGGTGCGCGGGCTCGATGACCAGTGGGATGCCGGCCTCGCCCCCTGGCGCCTCACCGAACAGGACGGGCGCTGGTACGGCCGCGGCACGGCGGACAACAAGGGCCAGCACGCGCTGAACCTCACCGCGCTGGAACACGTTCTGGCGGCGCGCGGCGGCAAGCTCGGCTTCAACGTCAAGCTCGTGCTGGAAACCAGCGAGGAACGCGGCTCCCACGGGTTGCGCGACTTCGTGGCCGCCCATCGCGAGGAACTGGCGGCGGACGTGCTGATCGCCAGCGACGGCCCGCGCGTGGCCGCGGACATCCCCACCATCTCCACCGGCACGCGCGGCACCTTCCATTTCGACCTGGTGCTCGACGTGCGGCCGGGCGGCGTGCATTCCGGCAACTGGGGTGGCATGACCACCGACCCCGCCATCGTGCTGGCCCACGCCATCGCCGCCATCGCCGACCGCCACGGCAGGATCCTGGTGCGCGACTGGCTGCCGCCCAACGGCATGCCCGCCCAGGTGCGCGGCGCGCTCGCCGGCCTCGAACTGCACAGCGAAGCCTCCGCCACCATCGACCCCGATTGGGGCGAACCCGGCTTCACCGCCGCCGAGAAAGTGTTCGGCTGGACCAGCTTCATCGTGCTGGCCATGCTCTCCGGCCGGCCGGAGAACCCGGTGAACGCGGTGGCGCCCAACGCCTCCGCCCACTGCCAGATCCGCTACACCGTGGACAGCGACACCACCCGCTTCGAACCCGCGCTGCGCGCCCATCTCGACGCCGCCGGCTTCCCGGAAATCCAGATCGCCAACGCCGGCATCCGCATGCCCGCCAGCCGCACCGACCCCGACAACCCCTGGGTGCGCTTCGCCGCCGACAGCCTGGAACGCTCGCTGGGCAAACACATCCAGCGCATCCCCAACTCCGGCGGCGGCCTGCCCGGCGACGTGTTCGTGGACCACCTGCACCTGCCCCTGGTGTGGATTCCCCACAGCTACAATGGCTGCAAGCAACACGGCCCCAACGAGCATTTCCTCATCGCCCCCGCCCGCGAGGGCATGGCCGCGTTCGCCGGGCTGTGGTGGGATTTGGGGGAGGCGGAGGGGCGGCCGGGACGGTGATCCGGGAAGAAATGAAGTAAAACCGTCTTGGCCGGGCTTGTCCCGGCCATCCACGGAGGAAAGTCAGAAAGGAAGAAAGCGCGTTCCTTTTTGAAAAAAAGAACCAAAAAACCGAAGTGGCCGGGCGCTTGTCCCGGCCGTCCACGACTTTATCTAGCCTCATACTGCGTCGGACTGACCGCGCGAAGAATAAAGAACAAAGTCTTTTTGCTTCTTTTTCTTCAGAAAAAGAAGATACTTCCTTTCTTCCTTCCTCAGGGAGCCCCCAATGGCCAAGGTGCGCGTCGCCGGCTTCGCCATTTCCATCGACGGGTTCGGCGCGGGGCCGAACCAGGGCCTGGCACACCCGCTCGGCGAGGGCGGGCGGGCGCTGCATGAGTGGTTCTACCCGACCCGCGCCTTCCGCGCGATGATCGGCCAGGAGGGCGGCACGGAAGACCGCTTCGCCGCCGCCGCGATGGACGGGTTCGGCGCCTTCATCCTCGGCCGCAACATGTTCGGCCCGGCCGGCGACGACTGGGGCGGGCCGGACTGGACAGGCTGGTGGGGCGACAACCCACCCTTCCACGCCCCCACCTTCATCCTCACCCACCACGCCCACCCGCCCATCGAAATGGCCGGCGGCACCGTCTTCCACTTCGTCACCGACGGCCCCGAAGCCGCCCTCGCCCGCGCCAAGGAAGCCGCCGGCGACCGCGACGTGAAAATCGGCGGCGGCGTGGCCACCGTCCGGCAATATCTGCGCCTGGGCGCGATCGACGAACTGCACCTGGCCATCGCCCCCATCCTGCTCGGCCGCGGCGAAAACCTGCTCACCGACATCGACCTGCCGAAACTCGGCTACCACGTGACGGAAACCACACCATCCCCACGCGCGACACATGTCGTGCTGAAGAGATAAAGCCGGTCATTCGAACGGAAGGGGAGAAAGGAAGCGCTTCTTTCTTGGAAGAAAGAAGCAAAGAACTTTTACTATATTGAGTCCATGCGTCGGCACGATTGTACGAACGACCCAATTCGTCTTGACCGGGCTTGTCCCGGTCATCCACGTGCTGAGGCCCCGCCAGCCGGTGATGGCTTCGCACGCGGCCGAGGCACACCGCGAGCTATGCAGAAAATCTAACTAGCTATGCGATTTTAGCAATTTATCCGCGAATG
>CAMFLK010000379.1 GCA_945957135.1 uncultured Rhodospirillales bacterium | reverse complement strand
CTACACCCTAGAGTTCGTCGGCAGCGTCAGATGTGTATAAGAGACAGGGGCGAGGGGCTGTCCGTGCGTCCGCGCGGGGCCGAGGCGCCGGCCCGGCCGAGCCGGCTCACCCCGCGCGAGGCGCAGATCCTGGCGCTGGTGGACGAGGGGCTGAGCAACAAGGCGATCGCCCGCCGCCTGTCGATTTCCGCCCATACGGTGAAATACCACCTGGAGGCGGTATTCGCGAAGTTGGGCGTCCGCAGCCGGGCGGAGGCGGTGGGGCACGGGCATCGCGCGGGCTATCTCGCCGGGTGATTCGCATATTGCGAGGCGAATTGCCCGCACACTTTCGCAGAAACGTGTACACCCTCCTAAAAATTGAGGATTTACGCCGCAAATCGCAAAAATTAGTGTTTCGGTCATGGTCCAGTTTTTGCTCGTCCTCTCGCATATTTGAGGAGCAGGCGCATGATCGAGCGGGTGCAGTGTGAGGGGGGCCAGGTCCGGCTTCATCTGAAAGGCGCGCTCGACCACGTCACGTCCATCGAATTGCGCGACGGGTTCGAGGCGCTGGCCCGCTCCGGCTCCGACGACATCGTCATCGACCTCAGCCACGTCACCTTCATGGATGGCTGCGGCCTCGCCGCCCTGGCCTTCCTGTACAAGCGTCTGCATGCCCGCGGCGCCCAGCTCGCCATTTCCGGCTCCACCGGCCAGCCGCTCGCGGTGATGCGCGACCACGGCGTGGCCGAGCTGCTGGGCGTGCACCCCGTCGCGATGCGCCAGGCCAATGCCGCGCGCGGCGCCTGGGCCTGGGCCCGCTGATCGCAGACATCGTTCCGTAGGCCGTGCCGTGCCGTTCGCCGCACCGAACCATTCCCCGATGAGCATGACGAATTCGGAATTCGCCCGTCAGCTCAGTGAGGACCTCGACGCCGAGGACCTCTACCGCGTGCTCGAAGTGTTTCGGGGCGACCTCGCCCGCCTGCGCCAGGCGCTGCGCCTGGCGGCGCTCGACAACGACGCCGCCGGCCTGCGCCGGGCCGCCCACGGTCTGGCCGGGGCGGCCGGGGCGGTGGGGGCGGGGGCGCTCGAGGAAGCCTGTCGCCGGGCGATGCTGCGGCCGGGCCTGACCGCGGCCGATTGCGTCGAGGTCTGGCACGATATCGACGAGCATTGCGAGGCCGTCTCCGTCGAACTCCATCTCTATTTGCGCAATCTCGACGGGTCGGCCGGCTAGCCCCCTCTTGCCGCCACCGTCTGGCACGCCGGTTGCTGTCTTCCCGCCCGGGAAGACCGGTGTATGTCGCCGGCGCGATATGGTATCCGACAGGTGAGCGGGCGATGGCCGACGGAATGAGCGAGGTGGGCGTGCTGGAGGTCGGCTACATCCCCACCTCGGTCAGCATCGCCAAGCGCGCCATGGACATCGCCGTCGCCCTCTCGCTGCTGATCCTCACGATCTGGCTGTGGCCGCTGATCGCCCTGGCCATCCGGCTCGACAGCCCCGGTCCGGTCATCTACCGCCAGCTGCGCGTCGGCCGCGCCATGTCCGACCGCACGGCGCTGTTCATGATGCTGAAGTTCCGCTCCATGCGCTCGGACGCCGAGAAGGCGAGCGGGGCGGTGTGGGCCGCGCGGCGCGACCCGCGCATCACCCGCGTCGGGCTGTTCCTGCGCAAGACCCGGCTCGACGAAATTCCCCAGCTGCTCAACGTGCTGCGCGGCGACATGTCCGTGGTGGGGCCGCGGCCGGAGCGGCCGGGCTTCTACAGCCGGCTGGAACGCGCCATCCCCTTCTTCGCCGACCGCACCGCCGGGCTGCGGCCGGGGGTGACCGGGCTCGCCCAGGTCTCGCAGGGCTACGACACCAGCATCGAGGACGTGCGCCGCAAGATCGGCTACGACGCCGCCTACGCCATGCGGCTGGCCACGTTCCGCGGCTGGCTGGTGGCCGATTTCTCGATCATGCTGCGCACGTTCATGGTGATGATCACCGGGCGCGGGCAGTAGAACCCGCCCGGCCCCGCCGGGAAGGGAACGCGCGTGAAGAAACTCATCAACACCCAAGCCACGCTGGTGCGCGAGATGCTGGAGGGCGCGGTCGATTTCGCCCCCGGCCAGGCACTGCTGGAGGGCGAGGCGGTGGTGCTGCGGGCCGGGCTGCCGGCGCCGGAAGCCCGGCTGCTCGCAGTGCTGTCGGGCGGCGGCAGCGGGCACGAGCCGGCCCATGGCGGCTATGTCGGGCCGGGGCTGCTGACCGCGGCGATCGCCGGGGACGTGTTCACCTCGCCCGCGGTGGACACCATCCTCGCCGCCATCCGCGCCGCCGCCGGGCCGGCCGGCGCGGTGCTGGTGGTGAAGAACTACACCGGCGACCGGCTGAACTTCGCGCTGGCCGCGGAGATCGCCCATCGCGAGGGCATTCCCTGCGAGATCGTGGTGGTGGCCGACGACGTGGCGCTGCACGGGCTGGTGCCGCCCGAGCGCCGGCGCGGGCTGGCCGGCACGGTGCTGGTCCACAAGGTTGTCGGCGCGGCGGCGGCGGCCGGGCGCGGCCTCGCGGAGGTCGCGGCGATCGGCCGGGCGGCGGCGGCGGAGCTGGGCACGATGGGGGTGGCGCTGGGCCCCTGCATCGTGCCCGCCGCCGGCCGCCCCGGCTTCACCCTGGGCGAGGACGAGATCGAGCTTGGCCTGGGCATCCATGGCGAGAAGGGCGTGGCCCGCTCCGCCCTGCGCCCGGCCGATGCTCTGGTGGACACGCTGCTCGACACCATCCTGCGCGATCGCGGTTTCGGCGCGGGCGAGCGCGTGGCGCTGCTGGTCAACGGGCTGGGCGGCACGCCGCCGATGGAGCTGGCCATCGTCGCCCGCCACGCGCTGGCGGCGCTGCGCGGGCGCGGGCTGGCGGTGGAGCGGGCGTGGTGCGGCAACTACCTCACCGCGCTGGAGATGCCGGGCTGCTCGCTGTCGGTGATGCGGCTCGACGCGGCGCGCCTCGCCTGGCTCGACGCGCCGGCCTGCGCCCCGGCCTGGATGTCCACCGGCCATATCGCCCCCGCCCGCCAGGTGGTTCCGGCGGCCGAGACCGCGCCCGATCCCGCGCCCGCCCCGCCCGGCCCGCTCACCCCGGCGCTGCGGCGGGCCGGGCTGGCGGTGGCCGAGGCGCTGGAAGGCGCCGAGGACCGGCTGACCGATCTCGACGCGCGGGCCGGCGACGGCGATCTCGGCGCCAGCATGGCCCGTGCCGCCGCCGCCATCCGCGCCTTGCCGGAGGGCGCCTGGGCGGGGCCGGAAGCGCTGTGCGTGGCGCTGGGCAACGCGCTGCGCCGGGCGGTGGGCGGCAGTTCCGGCCCGTTCTACGCGGCGGCCCTGCTGCGCGCGGCGCGGCGGCTGGAGGG
>CAMFLK010000378.1 GCA_945957135.1 uncultured Rhodospirillales bacterium | reverse complement strand
GTGCGCGGGCGTCTCGACCACGAAATCGGTGAACGTGCCGCCGATATCGACGGCGATCCGATGGGAGGCCGCGTCGCGTGTGTGCATACTGTATGCAAACATGCGCCATGTCCGGCTGTAAAGAGCGTTCGGCGTGAGCGCGCTCCTGCTGCGCGGGGCCGGTGGAGTTGCCGGCGACGGCGGAGCGGGTTTGGGCGGCGTTGAAAGAAAGGAAGGGTGTTCTTTTTTGAAAAAAAGAACCAAAAAACTTTTTATCTGTTGAAGACGTGCGTCGTCGCTTGCCTTTCGAAGAATAACGAGTAAAGTTTTTTTGCTTCTTTTTTTCAAAAAAAAAGAAGACGCTTCCTTCCTTACTTGCTGACCCACATCCTCTCATAATACGCCCCCGCCACATTCAGCAATCCGGCGATCGCCTCCGCCGCCCCCTCCGCGTCCCGCGCGGCCAGGGCCGCGAAGAAGCGGCGATGCTGTTCCACCGTGGCTTGCCGGTTCTCCGGCGGGCCGAGGGTGGTGCGGCGCAGATGGGAGATCTGGTCGTCGAACACGCGCATCACCTGGGCGATGCGGCGGTTGCCGCTGGTGTCGAGGAAGATCTGGCGGAAGGCGGCGTTGGCTTCCACGAAATCGGCGGGGTCGGGCTTGGCGATCGCCGCGTCCTCGCGGGCGATGACGGAGGCGAAGGCTTCCAGGCTGGCGGGAGTCATGCGTGCCACGATGGCCCGCGCCATGGCCGGTTCCAGCAGCCGGCGCAGCTCGACGATTTCCGCCACGTCCGCCGCCGTCAGCTCCGGCCGGCGGTAGCCGCGGCCGGTGTCTTCCAGCACGCCCTCGCGACACAGCTGGAACAGCGCCTCGCGCACCGGGGTGCGCGACACGCCGAGCCGCTCGGCCATCTCCTCCTCGACGACGCGGCCCTCGGGGAAGCTGCCGTCGCCGAGCATGCCGCGCAGCGCGGCATAGACCTGGTCGCGCAGCCGGGGGGCGCGCTGGAGCACGGGGGAGTCCTTCATGCCGCCGCCCAGTGCCGGGACATCGCCGCGGCGGTTTCGGCGCCGCTGGCGCAGGCGCCGGTGACCAGCGCCTGGCGCAGATAGTCGCCGCAGAGATAGACGCGGCGCGGGGCGGCCGCCTGCCAGGCGCGGAAGCGGGCGATCAGCGCGCCGTAGCCGGGATAGGGCAGCGGCAGCTTGTCGGCGATCCATTGTTCGACGCGGCCGATCTCCCGCCGGTCGATGTCGGGCAGCAGGCGGCGCACATCCGCGCGGATCAGCGCATCGAGGCCGTCCGCACCGCCCGCCGGCCGCGTCGCTTCGGGGGTGAGCTGGCAGTAGAGCTGGGCGTGCGGGCGGCCGGATCCCGGGGCGGCGGGAAGCTGTTGCCACGTCGCGAGCGTGGCGGCCTCGTCGCGGCCGAGGAAGCGCATGGCGGGCGGCAGGTCGCCGGAGACGGCGTAGTGGACCACGCCCAGGCTGTTGTAGCGCACGGCCCCGAGGAAGCCGGCCTGTTCCGGCGCGGGCTCCGCCAGCAGCGCGGCGGCGCGGGTGCCGGGCACGGCGAGCAGCACGAGGTCGGTGTCGATCTCCGTGCCATCCGCGAGATGGCTGCGCATGCCGCCCGCGTGCGGCGCCACCCGCACCACTGAGGTGCCGCAGATCACGTCCAGCCGCTCCGCCAGCGCCCGCGTCAGCCGCCCCATGCCGCCGGCGAACACGTAAACGGCGGAGCGGCCGAGCATGTGCGGCAGGGTGGTGAGCAGGAAGGCGGCCGAAATCTCCTCAGGGTTCCAGCTGCGCGTGCCGCGGAACAATGGGTCGATCAGCCGGGCGCGCAGGCGCGGGCCGAGCACCCGGTCGGCCCAGCCGGCCAGCGTCTCGGTGTCATATGCCGGGGCGGAGGCGAGGTCATCGGGATCGACGCGCGGGCGCAGCCAGGCGAGCCGGGCGGCGAGTGCGACCAGCCGCAGCCGCTCGCCCCAGCGCAGGCCGGCCAGGCTGCGCGGGCCGGGCATCAGCTCCAGCCGGTACTCCCGCCCGTCCTGCCGGCATTGGGCGGACAGGCCGCGCACCGGCACCAGCGCCTCGCGCAGGCCGAGTTCGTCCACCAGCGCGTGCAGCGCGGCGCCGAACGGATAGATCAGCCGTGCCCCGGAATTGTAGGCGATGCCCCCGGCGGTCAGCTCCGTCATCCGCCCGCCGGGCTGGGCCTCCGCCTCGCGGACGGTGACGGCGAACCCCGCCTTTTGCAGGTGCCACGCGGCGGTGAGCCCGGCGATGCCGGCGCCGACGATCAGGACCGAGGTCATGACGGCCGCGTCGCTTCCGGGGGCACGATCACCTCCACCAGCGCAGGGCCGCCGCAGTCCCAGGCGCGGCGGAAAGCGGGGGCAAAGTCGGCGGTTGAACGCACCTGCTCGCCATGCGCGCCGAAGGCCCGCGCATAGGCGGCGAGATCGGGTGTGGCGAGCGCGGTGCCGGTCTCGCGGCCGAACATCCGGTGCTGGGTGAGGCGGATGGCGCCATAGGCGCTGTTGTTGAAAACCACCGTGATCACCGGCAGGTTTTCCAAGACGGCGGTGGCCAGTTCCTCGCCGTTCATCAGGAAGCAGCCATCGCCGGCCAGGGCGACGAAGCGCCGCTCCGGGCAGGCGGCGGCGGCACCGATGGCGGCCGGCAGCCCGTAGCCCATCGCCCCGCTCTTCGGGCCGAACAGGGTGCGTTTCCGGCTGTGCGGCAGGTAGCGCTGCGCCCATAGCGCATAGGCGCCGGCGCCCACGGCGATGCCGGTCTCGGCCGGCAGGAAATCGCGCAGCCACGCGTAGATGGCGGGCAGATCGACCGGGCCGGGGCAGGCCACCGGGCGCACCCATTCCTCGCGCGCCCGCCGCGCCGCCTGCGTCCATGCCGCCCAGCCGGGGCGGGGGGCGAGCGGCAGATCGTCCAGCGCGGCGAGGAAGGCTTCCGGCCAGGCGGGAATGGCGAGGTCGGCGCGATACACCCGATTCAGCTCGGCCGGCTCGGCATGCACATGCACCAGGGTCTGCGCCGGGCGCGGCGCGTCGAGCAGGGAGAAGCCGTGGAAGCCGCCGCCGATCGTGTTCAACTCGCCGAGCCGCGGGCCGAGGGCGAGGATCAGGTCGCTGTCGCGCACGATGCGCGCCAAGGCGGGGTCGAGCCCGATGCCGATCTCGCCGGCGAAATGCGGGTGGGCGTTGTCGATCAGGTCGCGCCGGCGATAGGCGACGGCGACGGGCAGGCCGAGCCGCGCGGCCAGGGCAGGCAGGCGCGCGCAGGCATCGTCCGACCAGTCGCTGCCGCCGGCCAGCAGCAGCGGGCGCTCGGCGGCGGCGAGCAGGCGCGCCAGTTCGGCCATGTCCGCCGGTGCCGGGGCGGGGCGCGCGGGGCGGGGT
>CAMFLK010000377.1 GCA_945957135.1 uncultured Rhodospirillales bacterium | reverse complement strand
CCCCTACCCTGCCGCGCCGGCTGGACCAGGCGCTGGGCCGCGAGGACGAGGCGCTGGCCCCGCTGCGCCCGCCCGCCACCTACCGCGCGCGGCGCGTCTTCGCCGATCCCGTCACCGACGCGGCCGGCGCCGATCCGCTGCTGATCGCGCTGGCCGAGGCGCTGGTCCGCCCCCTGCGCCGCGACGGCAAGGGGGCCCGCCGCCTGCGCCTGACCGGCCTGCGCACCGACGGCGCCGCCACCAGCCTCGCCATGGCGCTCAGCCTGCCCAGCGCCGATCCCGTCCATATCGCCCAGGTGCTGCGCCGGCGCGGGCTGGAACATCTCGATCTCGGCCCGGGCATCGACGCGCTGGTGCTGGAGGCCGACCGCGCCGAGCCGATCGCCCTCGCCCAGACGCGCCTGGACGGCGCCCCGGACGCCACGGAATTCGCCGCACTGATCGACCGGCTCACCGCCCGGCTGGGCGAGGGCGCGGTGTTCCGGCGCGACGCGGCGGCCAGCTGGGTGCCCGAGCGCGGCGAGCGCCGCGTCTCCCCCCTCGCCCCGCCTGCATCCGCCCTGCCCCGCCCCGCCGCCGACCGGCCGCTGCTGCTGCTCGACCCGCCGGAGCCGGTGGAGGCGATCGCCGACATCCCCGAGGGGCCGCCCGCCCGCTTCACCTGGCGGCGCAAGCCCCGCCGCGTGGTGCGGGCCCAGGGGCCGGAGCGCATCGCGCCGGAATGGTGGCGCCCCGATGCCGGGTACACCCGCGACTACTACAAGCTGGAGGACAGCGAAGGCCGCCGCTACTGGGTGTTCCGCGCCGGGCTCTACGGCCGGGCGGAGGAACCGTCCACGCCGGGCTGGTGGATGCATGGGCTGTTTCCATGACGTCCTATGCCGAGCTCGACGCGCTGACCGCCTTCAGCTTCCTCGAGGGCGGCGCGTTGCCGGAGGAGATGGTGGCGCAGGCCGCCGCCCTCGGCCATACGGCGATCGGCGTGGCCGACCGCAACACGCTGGCCGGCGTGGTGCGCGCCCATGTCGCGGCGGAGAAAGCCGGGCTGCGACTGCTGGTGGGGTGCCGGCTGGTCTTCCGCGAAGGCGGCGAGCTGATCGTCTATCCGCGCGACCGCGCCGCCTATGGCCGGCTCTGCCGGCTGCTGTCGCAGGGCAAGATGGGCGACGTGCCCAAAGGGGAATGCCACATCTCCTTTGCCCAGGCGGCGGAGATCGGCGCCGGGCTGGTGGCGCTGGTGCCCGACCGGCATGTGGATCATCTGCGCGACTGGGCCCGCGCCTGGCCGGACCGGCTGCTGCTTGCCCTGGCGCCGCGCTATGACGGGCAGGACCGCGCCCGGCTGAACCGGCTGGCCGCCCTGGCACGCGACGCGGGGGTGGCGACGGTGGCGACCAACGCCGCGCTCTACCATACCCCCGCCCGCCGCCCCCTGCAGGACGTGCTGACCTGCATCCGCGAGGGCGTGACCATCGATGAGGCCGGCTTCCGCCTGCAGGCGAATGCCGAGCGGTTCCTCAAGCCCGGGCTGGAAATGGCGCGGCTGTTCGCCGGCCACGCGGAGGCGCTGGCCCGCACGCGGGAGGTGGTGGCGGCCTGCGCCTTCTCGCTCAACGACCTCCGCTACGAATACCCGGACGAGCCGGTGCCGCCGGGCAAGACGGCGCTGCAGCACCTCACCGACCTCACCTGGGCAGGTGCGGCGCGCATCTACGGCCCCGACCTGCCCGACAAGCTGCGCGAAACCCTGAACAAGGAACTCGCGCTGATCGAGACGCTCAGCTACGCCCACTACTTCCTGACGGTGCACGACGTGGTGGCCTGGGCGCGTGGGCAGGGCATCCTGTGCCAGGGCCGCGGCTCGGCGGCCAATTCCGCGGTGTGCTTCTGCCTCGGCATCACCGCCGTCGATCCCACCGAGCAGGATCTGCTGGTGGAGCGCTTCATGTCCGCCAACCGCACGGAGCCGCCGGATATCGACGTGGATTTCGAGCATGAGCGGCGCGAGGAGGTGATCCAATACGTCTATCGCCGCTACGGCCGCGCCCGCGCGGCCCTGTGCGCCACCGTCATCCATTACCGCCCGCGCTCGGCCATCCGCGAGGTGGGCAAGGCGCTGGGCCTGACCGAGGACGTCACCGCGGCGCTGGCCGACACGGTGTGGGGCAGCCATGGCGAGGGGGTGGAGGACGCGCATGTCGATGCGCTGGGCCTGAAGCGCCAGGACCGGCGGCTGCGCCAGGCGCTGGCCCTGGCGCGCGAGCTGGTGGGCTTCCCGCGCCACCTCTCCCAGCATGTCGGCGGCTTCGTGCTGACCCAGGGGCCGCTGGTGGAGACCGTGCCGGTGGGCAACGCGGCGATGGAGGACCGCACCTTCATCGAATGGGACAAGGACGATATCGACGCACTGCACATCATGAAGGTGGACGTGCTGGCGCTGGGCATGCTGACCGCCCTGCGCAAGAGCTTCACGCTGATCCGGGAACAATTCGGCGAAGACCTCACCCTCGCCACCGTGCCGCAGGGGGATGAGCAGGTTTACGACATGCTGTGCCGGGCGGACTCGCTCGGCCTGTTCCAGGTGGAAAGCCGCGCGCAGATGGCCATGCTGCCGCGCCTGCGCCCGCGGGTGTTCTACGACCTGGTGGTGCAGGTGGCGATCGTCCGCCCCGGCCCGATCCAGGGCAACATGGTGCATCCCTATCTCAACCGCCGGGCCGAGCGGCGGGCGGCGCAGGCGAAAGGCCAGGGCTACGACATCGACCTGCCCAGCCCCGCCGACCCCGCCTGCGCGGAGGAGCTGAAGCCGGTCCTGTCGAAAACCCTCGGCGTGCCGCTGTTTCAGGAGCAGGCGATGCGCATCGCCATGGTGGCCGCCGAGTTCACCGGCGACGAGGCCAACGGGCTGCGCCGCGCCATGGCCACCTTCCGCAATCGCGGCACGATGCACGAATACGAGGAGATGATGGTCGGCCGCATGATCGGGCGCGGTTACGACCCGGACTTCGCCCGCAACTGTTTCGAGCAGATCAAGGGATTCGGCGAATACGGCTTTCCGGAAAGCCATGCGGCGTCCTTCGCCGTCCTGGTCTATGTCTCCGCCTGGATCAAATGCCACTATCCCGCCGTGTTCGCCGCCGCCCTGCTCAACAGCCAGCCGATGGGCTTCTACGCCCCCGCCCAGATCGTGCGCGACGCCCGCGCGCATGAGGTGGAGGTGCGCCCGCCCGAGGTGAACGCCAGCGACTGGGACTGCACGATTGAAGACGACGCGCTGCGCCTCGGCCTGCGCCAGATCGGCGGGTTCCGCGAGGATTGGGCACAGGCCATCGCCGCCGCCCGCCCCTACCCCACGCTGGAAGCCTTGCGCGTCCGCGCCGGCCTGCCCGGCCTGTCTCTTATACACATCT
>CAMFLK010000376.1 GCA_945957135.1 uncultured Rhodospirillales bacterium | reverse complement strand
TGTCAAGGCTCTTGAGCGAAGCGTGCCTTGACAGCCTCCAGCGAAACGCAAGCACAATCGCAAGAAGCGAAGGAGCCCGCCCCGATATCAGGCGGGATCGAGAAGCCCCCGCACCGCCGCCGTCAGCTCATGCGCGCGATAGGGCTTGCGCAGCACGCGGGCGCTCGTGCCGGTCCAGCCGCCGGTGCTGAAGCCGCTGATCAGCAGGCAGGGCAGCGCCGGATACTCCGTGGCGAGGACCTCGATCAGCTCCTCGCCGGTCATGCCGGGCATGGCGTGGTCGGTCACCACCGCGGCGAAACCCGGCTGCCCGCGCAGCGCGGACAGCGCGGCCGGGGCGGACTCCACCGCCGTCACCGCGAAACCCGCCGCCTCCAGCAGCATCGCCGCGAGGTCGCGCACGTCGGCATCGTCTTCAACCAACAAGATACGTGTCATGCCTCACGGTAGAGCATCAGCAGCACCCCGACGAGAATGAAGCAGAGCGGCCAGGCCAGGCCCGCGATGCGCCGGGCGCGCGCGTTGGCCACCGGGTCCAGCCGCAGCTCCAGCCACCGCGCCCAGCCCGCCGCGATGCCGGCCAGGGCCAGCGGCGTGTGGGTCAGCTCGATCAGCAGCTGGTCCTTGATGTTGGCGATGGCGTGGCTGTGCGTCAGCAGCGCCGCGCCACCGGCGGCCGTGACCAGCGGGAACACCAGCGCCGCGCGCGGCCCCGCCCGGCCCACGCGCACCCGCCACTCCCACAGGCCGAACACGATGATCAGCAGCACGAAGAACCGGTGCTGCAACACCTCCACGTCGCGCAGCGATTCGAGCAGCCCCACCGAACCGAGCGGCCACACCTCGGGGTCGGCACGCACCAGCAGGAACCCGGCCATCACCAGGAACAGCAGCGGCCAGTGGCGCGCCCAGCGCAGCCCCGCCTCGCTCAGCAGCGCCAGCAGCCCGATGACGACGACGAACACACCCGCCCAGTGGTGGTTGTATTCCGACCACGCGATATCCGCCGCGTTGCGCGCCGGCAACGCGCCGGAGCCGGGCACGAAGGCGGGCAGCGGCTTGCTGGCCTGGGCACGGGCCTCCGCGTCCAGCTGCGCCTGCAACGCGTTCAGCGCCAGCGCGTCGTGGTCGGGCGAAACGAGGCGCGGCAGGCGCGGGGCGTTGCGCTCCACGATCTCCTGCAACGTCACCCGGTCGTTCACCAGGTCGATCGCCGGCGGCACGGAGGTGAGCGAGGCGGCGGCGAAGAACAGGGTGAACCCCACCCCGATCTCCACCTCCGCGAAACGCTTCAGCCGCACCACGGAGGTGCCGGGCACGCGCCCCAGCCGGCGGGTCAGGCGGAAATTGCCGTAGCCCAGCGCCAGCAGCCCCAGGAACATCGCCACCTTGGCCGCGACCATCACGCCATAGGCGGTGCCGTACACGGCACTCCAGTCGCCGATATAGAACACCGCCATGGTGGCGCCGGAGACGAGGATGCAGGCCACGCCCACCATCGACAGCGCCGAGAACCGCTCGCTGATCAGCCGCCACGACGCGGCTTCATGCACCCGCGCGAGGGCGGAGATGAAGGCGGGAATGCCGCCGATCCAGATCGCCGCGCCCAGCTGGTGCAGGAAGGACACCGCCAGCAGCGGCAGCCGGTCGTCCAGCCGCGCCGCGGCATGGGTGGTCATCGTCGCCGCGGCCAGGGTGATGACGGCCAGCAGCAGCAGCGCCAGCGCCGGCGGGCGCGGCAGGCCCAGCAGGGCGGCCAGCAGCAGCCCGGCGCCGATCTTCACGAACCCGGCCAGGGCGAACTGCGCGCCGAGCACGTCGGCCAACGGAAGCTCCACCGTGGCGACCAGCACGGCGGACTGCATCGCCACCGAAACCGCCTCCAGCACCGCCAGCGCCAGCGCGCTCCAGGCGGCGATGCGCTGCGTGTCGCGCCTGATCGCCTCGCCCGCCGGCCCCACCTGCCAGGCGCGCGGCCGCACCAGGAACACCAGGAAGAACACGCCGCCCAGCGCCATCGACTGCGCGACGATCACCAGCCCGTGCAGGACGATGGAGAGATAGCCGAAGAGATCGACGAGCAGGGCCAAGTCAGGGCGTCCGCACGGTGAACGGCACCTCGCCACGGGTGATGTGGCCATCCACCGCCAACACCTGCCAGTGCAGGGAATAGGCGCCGGGCACCAGCTCCGCCGCGCTCGCCATCACATCCGGCGGGCCGCCGGGGGCGAGCGGCAGCACCCGGGGCGCCGCGCCTTCGGCGGTCAGCGTCAGACGGGAACGGGCGAGGTCGATGCGGCTGTTGAAGCGCAGGGTCACCACCACGGGACCAGCGGGCAGGGTGGCGCCGGGGGCGGGGCTGCCGGCGATGAGAATGGCATGGGCATGGGCCGTGCCGGGCAGCGCCAGCAGCACCGCCAGCACTGCCCCCAGCACCGCCCCCAGAACTGGCAGCAGGGCGGCGGCGGCGAGCCTGCGGGTCGTGTTCATCGCGCCCGGTTTAGCCCGGTGGACGTGGCCGGGCAAACCCTGTCTAGTCCGCGAACCGAACGAGGGAGGGGTGGCATGGACCTGGGATTGAAGGGCAGGCGGGCACTGGTCTGCGCCGCGAGCAAGGGGCTGGGCCGGGCCTGCGCCACCGCCCTGGCGCGCGAGGGCGTCGCCGTCACCATCACCGCCCGCACCGCCGCCACGCTGGAGGAAACCGCCGCCGCCATCCGCGCCGAGACGGGCGCCGAGGTGACCGTGGTGGCCGGCGACATCACCACCGAAGCCGGGCGCGCGGCCGCCCTGGCCGCCTGCCCCGAACCGGACATCCTGGTCAACAACGCCGGCGGCCCACCGCCCGGCGACTTCCGCGAATGGGACCGCGAGGCATGGATCCGCGCGGTGGACGCCAACATGATCACGCCCATCCTGCTGGCCAAGGCGGTGATCGACCCGATGATCGCCCGCCGCTTCGGGCGGATCGTCAACATCACCTCCGCCTCGGTGAAATCGCCGATCCCCACGCTCGGCCTCAGCAACGGCGCCCGCGCCGGACTCACCGGCTTCATGGGCGGGCTGGCGCGACAGGCGGCACGGCACAACGTGACCATCAACAACCTGCTGCCCGGCCCGTTCCGCACCGACCGGCTGCGCACCACCATGGCCGCCGCCGCCCAGGCCGCCGGCCGCACCATCGAGGAAGAGATCGCCGAACGATCGAAAACCTCGGTGGCCGGACGGGTGGGCGAGCCGGACGAATTCGGCCGCGCCTGCGCCTTCCTGTGCGCCGCCTCCTCCGGCTTCATCGTGGGACAGAACCTGCTGCTCGATGGCGGGGCGTTCAATTCGACCATGGGGTGAAGGAAGGGAGGAAGGAAGCGCTTCTTTCTTGAAAGAAAGAAGCAAAGAACTTTTGATTTATTG
>CAMFLK010000375.1 GCA_945957135.1 uncultured Rhodospirillales bacterium | reverse complement strand
GGGGCGCTGCCCCTGGACCCCGCTGGGGCCTCAGGCCCCAGACCCCATTCGTTTGAAGCGGTACGGGTTTTGCCATTTCCCTGGCGAAGCCAATAATCTTCGCGGGCCAACGGTATTGATGGGGCCTTCGGCCCAAGAAATTAGCGGGGTCTGGGGCCTGAGGCCCCAGCGGGGTCGAGGGGCGGAGCCCCCGCCTTGCCTTGCCTTGCCTTGCCTCAACCCACGACGGAGGTAAACGATGAAGCGCATTGCTTGGGGTTTGGCTTTTCTGGCGTGGGTGGGCGCAGCGCGGGCGGCGGAGATTACGGTGGCGTTGAATGCGTCGCCGTCTTCGGCGGACCCGCATTTTCATGAGGTGACGCCGAACAACGAGTTGGCGCGATTGGTGTTCGGCACGTTGGTGGTGACGGACAGCAAGTTGGTTCTTCAGCCGGACCTCGCATTGTCGTGGAAGTTGCTGGACGATCTGACCTGGAGTTTCGAGCTCGATCCGGCGGCGCGGTTTCACGATGGCACACCGTTCACGGCGAATGATGTGGTGTACAGCCTTTGCCGGGCGGGGACGGGGGTGGGGCCGACGCATTCCTTCACCACGGCGTATAATGCGCTGACGGGGATCGACGTGCCGGATGCGCATCATGTGGTGTTGCGCACGCGGGTGCCGGAGCCGACCTTGCTGACCACGCTGAGCAATTTCGCGATCATTTCCGCGCAGCGGGCGGGGGCGGGGGAGGTGCGGTTTTCCACCGAGCGCGGCTGTGGGTTGCCGCAATCGGCGCTGCCGCCGACGTCGGATTTCGACAATCTGCGCATGGCGGTGGGCACCGGGCGCTACCGGCTGACCCGTTTCACGGCGGGCGATGCGATCGTGCTGGAGGGGGTGATGGACCGCGCGGGCGCGAAGCCGCGCTGGAACCGGGTGACGTTGAAGCCGGTGCCGGCGGCGGGCGCGCGGCTGGCCGGGCTGATGGCGGGGGATTTCGACCTGATCGAGAACCCCGCGGCGCAGGATCTGCCGACGCTGAAGCAGCGCGGCGGGTTCGCCTGGACCGTGACGCCGTCGCTGCGCATCGTGTTCCTGCAGCCGGATATCGGGCGGGAGACATCGCCGCTCGCGGTGGGCAAGGACGGCGCCAATCCGTTGCGCGATCCGCGCGTGAGGGAGGCGCTGTCGCTGGCCATCGATCGCAAGGCCATTGCCACGCGGCTGATGGACGGGCTGGCCGAGCCGGCCGACCAGTATGTGGTGCCCGGCCTGTTCGGCGCCATGCCGGACGCGCCGAAGCGTGTCTATGATCCCGAGCGGGCGAGGAAGCTGCTGGCCGAGGCTGGCTATCCCGACGGGTTCGCGCTGACCTTCTCCGCCACCAACGACCGCTACATCAACGACGCCAAGGTGGCGCAGGCGCTGGGGCAGTTCTTCACCCGGGTGGGCATCCGCACCACGGTCGATGCGATGACCCAGACGACGTTCTTCCCCCGCCGCGCCAAGCGCGATTTCAGCCTGTCGATGGGTGGCTGGGGCGACGGCTCGGGCGAGGGGATGACGCTGCTGCGCTATTTCGCGCTGACCACCAATGCCGCGCGCAGCCTGGGCACGTCCAACTATGGCGGCTGGTCCAACCCGGAATTCGACGCGGCGATGCTGCCGGCCTTGCAGGAGATGGACCCGAAAAAGCGCCAGGCCGATCTGTGGAAGGCCACCTCCATCGCGCTGCGCGAGAACGCGCTGATCCCGCTCTATTGGGAAACCTCGGTCTGGGCCTTCAAGGATCGCTACACATTCACCGGCCGCGCCGACCAGAACACCGATGTGGACGGGCTGGCGCTCAGGGGGGCACCCTAGGGGACACAATGACCGATCTTTCCCGCCTCGTCGCGCATCCCGGCGCCAACGATCTCGACACGACCGACCCGTTCCTGCCCGGCCGCGCCATCGTGCTGCGCAGCGCGGTGCCGCGCCATTGCACGGCGGAGACGCCGGTGCTGTTCGCCCATCATGGCGTGCTGCGCAATGGTGGGGATTATCGCGACCATTTCCTGCCGCTGGTGGACGAGGCGGGGATGCTGGTGATCGTGCCGGAATTCCCCAATGAGGATTTCCCCGGCTCGCCCTGGTACAATTTCGGCAATCGCGCCGATGCGGAGGGAAAGCCCAAGCCGCGGGAGGAATGGACCTATGGCGTGGATTCCCGCCTGTTCGCGGCGCTGCGCGGGCAGGGCGTGACGCGGCGCCGGCGCTACGGGCTGTGGGGGCATTCGGCCGGCGGGCAGTTCGTGCATCGGCTGGTGTCGCTGGGTTTCCGCGACGAGGTGGCCGTCGCCGTCACCGCCAATGCCGGCACCTATGCCATGCCGCGGCTGGACGTGGATTTCCCCTACGGGCTGGGCGCCACCGGCCTCGATGAAGCCGGGCTGCGTGCGCTGCTGCGCTTCCGCCTGACGGTGATGGCGGGCACCGCGGATATCGACGCCACCGCCGAGCATTTCCCCAAGGAGCCGGCGGCGATGGCGCAGGGCCCCACGCGGCACGCCCGCGCCCATGCCTATGTCGCCACCGCCCGTGCCCAGGCCGAGGCGCTGGGCACGCATTGCAACTGGACGATCATCGACGTCCCCGACGTGGACCACGATGGCGGCCGCATGGCAGTCGCCGCCGCCCCGATCCTGGCGGCGGCGCTGCATGCGTCGGAGGAAATCTAGCTTTCGTCAGTCGGCCTCCCCTCATATCAACGGTCATGAAGAATGACCGTTGATATGAGTCTTTGTTTGGCGCGCCGCCGCCAGCCAACCCGGCGCGCGATACCAACGCCCCTTCGCGGTGAAAGAGTCACCGCTTCGTGCCGCCGGTCTCAGTCGGCGCGAAGGGTGCCGACGCGGCTGAGATCGACATTGCTGAAGGTGGCGACGTAGCCGTCGCGGAAGCGGACGCGGAAGTCGAACAGATTGTCGCCGTTGGGGCCGGAGACGTCGAAGTTGCGGCGCTCGCCGGGAACGATGGCGCCGGCCAGCGAGATGGGCTTCCAGGCCTCGTCGGTGCCGGCATGGGCCATCCAGACGCCGACGATGGGGGAGGAGCCGTTGTTGTTGAGGATGCCGAAATCGCGATAGTCGCGGGCGTGGGCGGCGGAGGTGAAGCCGGCGAAGGCGATGGTGGCGGCGAGGGCGAGGGACTTGATGCGGAACATGGCGGGGTTTCCCTGAAGGTTTCCGCCGGGGCGGAATGCCCTGGCGCCCCCCTGATATGCCCGGCCCCGAACCCGCGAACTCGGAACGGGTTCAGGGGTTGGCGCGGTTCGCGCCGGCGCCGGGGAAGGCCGGTCGGGTTGAAAACCGGCCCAGTGCATTTTCCTGTTGCGCCGGAGAACACGGTTCCGGTAGAACGGAACCTATGTTGAACCAGGAGCCCAACCCCACCTACCCCC
>CAMFLK010000374.1 GCA_945957135.1 uncultured Rhodospirillales bacterium | reverse complement strand
GGCCCGCAGGGCGGCGGCGGGTCCGGCGCCGCGACGGTCGCGCGGGGTGAGTTCGGCGATGGCCGCGGCCAGCGCCGCCGCGCGGCGTTCGCCCTGCTGGAGGTGGTGGCGGCGCTTGGCCAGCTCCTCCTCCTCGCCTTCCTCGGGAGCGAGCTTGTCGAGCTCCTCCATTTCGTGGCGCAGCCAGTCCTGGTCGCGCAGCGCGGCGGCGATCGCCGCGTTGGCCTCGTCCAGCGCCGTGGTGGCGGCGCGCCAGGTGCCGTGCGCCGCGGCCACCGCCGCGCGGATGGCCGGCGGCACGCCGAACGCGTCGAGCAGGCCGCCATGCCCCGCCGGATCGGCGAGGCCCATCTGGTCGTGCTGGCCCTGCACCTCCACCAGCAGCGCGCCCGCCCGCTTGAGCAGGGCGGCGCCCACCGGCTGGTCGTTGGCGAAGGCGCGGGAGCGGCCGTCGCGACTCAGCACCCGGCGCAGCACCACCTCGTCCTCCGCGTCGATCCCCTGGTCGCGCAGCAGGGCGAACACCGGATGCCCTGTGGGGGGCGAGAAGGCGGCGGCCACGCTGGCCTGCTCCGCCCCCACCCGCACCAGCCCGGATTCGGAGCGGGCGCCGAGGGCGAGGCCCAGGCTGTCGAGCAGGATGGACTTGCCCGCCCCGGTCTCGCCGGTCAGCACCGTCAGCCCGGAATCGAAGGCGAGGTCAAGCCGCTCGATCAGCACCACGTCGCGGATGGAGAGCGTGGTCAGCACGAGGAGGCGCGCTCCGGCCGACGCTCAGAAGATCGAGCCGAAATTGCGCTGGAAGAAGCCCGGCTGCGGCCTGGGCTGGCGGCCCTGCGCGTCGGCCATCACGTTGTCGCGCAGCAGCTGGTCGTAGCTGTCCTCGTACCAGGGGCTGCCGGGGTAGTTGTAGCCGAGCACCGCGGCGGTGCGCTTGGCCTGGTCGGGCAGGCCGAGCAGCAGATAGATCTCGGTCAGCCGGTGCAGCGCCTCGGCGGTGTGGTTGGTGGTCTGGTAGTCGTCCACCACTTTCTGGAAGCGGCCGATGGCAGCGGCGTACAGCTTCTGGCGCTGGTACCAGCGGCCGATCTCCATCTCCTTGCCGGCCAGGTGGTCGCGGCAGAGGTCGATCTTCAGCAGCGCGTCGCGGGCATAGGCGCTGTCGGGGAAGCGGTTCACCACTTCCTGCAACGCCTCCATCGCCTTCACCGTGCCGGCCTGGTCGCGCTGGATGTCGGCGATCTGCTCGTAATAGGACAGGGCGCGGATGTAGTAGGCATAGGCGATGTCGCGGCTGGCGGGGTGAAGCTGGATGTAGCGGTCCAGCGTTCCGATGGCATTGGTGTATTTGTTCTGGAGATAATCCGTGTATCCCTCCATCAGCTGGGCGTTCACCGCCCAGGTGGAGTAGGGATAATACTGTTCCACCGCGTCGAATTGCTGCACCGCCACGTTGTAGCGCTTGGCGGTGAGCGCCTCCACGCCACGATTGTACAGCTCCTCCACCGGCACCTGCGACAGATCCTCCTTCGGCTGCGAATCGTCCTCGGAGGAGGAGAACGGGTTCAGCGAGTTCAAGGTGGAGCATCCGCCCAGCGACAGCAGCAGCAGGGCGGACAGGGCGGGCAGCAGGCGGCGCACAGGAGTCAAGGCAATCACCGGGGAATCAGGGGAGGGGCGCTTATACCACGCGCGCCGCCCGCGCGAAGCCCGGGGCAGGGCTGCGTTCAGACCGGCGCGGCGGCGGCGCGCAGGCGGCGCTCGCCCCAGCCGGCCATGCCGGTGGTGGCGGTGGCATCCGCCGGCACCATGCGCCAGTTGGCGGGATCGGCGAACAGCGCGTGCAGCAGCTGGTTGTTGAGCCGGTGGCCGCTGCGGTGCCCGGTCATGCGCGCGCGCAGCGTGGCGCCGGCAAGGGCGAGGTCGCCCACCGCGTCGAGCATCTTGTGGCGGACGAATTCCTCGTTCATGCGCAGGCCGCCGGGGTTGAGCACCCGGGCCCCGTCCACCACCACCGCGTTGTCCAGGCTGCCGCCCAGGCCGAGCCCGGCGGCCTGCAGCGCCGCCACCTCCTCGGCCAGGGCGAAGGTGCGGGCGCGGGAGAGCTGGGCGCGGAAGGCTTCCGTGGTCAGCGCCAGCGACAGGCTCTGCCGGCCGATCGCGGCGGCGGCGAACTGGATGGACACCGATGCCTCGAACCCATAGCCGCAGGGCCGCAACTCGGCGAAGGCCGCGTCGGCCTCCACCCGCACGGGGCGCAGCACCTCGATCACCGGGGCCGCCTCGTCCTGGGTGGCGATGCCGGCGCAGTCGATGAGGAATACGAAACCCTCGGCCGAACCGTCGAGGATCGGCACTTCCGGCCCATCGACGCAGACGATGGCGTTGGTGACGCCGGTGCCGGCCAGGGCGGCCATCACATGCTCCACCGTGCCGACCCGCGCTTCCGGCCGGTCCGCGCGGCCGAGCACGGTGCACAGGCGGGTGTCCACCACATTGTCGAAGCGGGCTTGGATGTCCACGCCCAGATCGGTGCGGCGGAAGACGATGCCGGTGCCGGCGGGGGCGGGCAGCAGGGTGAGGGAAACCTTGGCGCCCGAGTGCACGCCCACGCCCACGCAGTCGATCGGCTGCTTCAGCGTGCGCTGCACGGTGGGCTCGAAGCGCGTGACATACTCGCCGCTGTCGCCGCCCATCTCCATGGCCACGGCCCGCCCCGCCTGCGACAGCGAGGGGGTGGCATGGGGGGCAAGCTCATAGACGGAAGCATTCATCCGGGCTTTCTCCAGCTTCCGCCGAATCGTTCGGCGGCCGCCGCGGTTCCATTCCCCGCGGCCAGCCTGGAACCTAGGTGCGGCCACCCGCTTTGGCCATTCAATCATTATTTCTGAGTATTTCTCTATAATCGATTGAGAAATAAACAGTTTTTGCGGCGCGTTACGAAACGGTGGCGGGTGAGGCCCTTCGCTTCGATGATTGTGCTTGCGTTGCGGGGGACGGGGTCAAGGCGCTTGAGCGAAGCGTGCCTTGACCCCGTCCCCCGCAACGCAAGCAAGGGCACACATGCGAAGACTCAGAAGAAATGAGCCTTTGCAGCTGTCCTCGTCCCGGCCTTCCGCCAAAAGGCGCCGCGCCCCCTCCTCACGGAGTTGGGCACGGCGCCATCCTCGAAAAAGCCGAGGGCCTTCAGTGCGCCTGCGGATGCGAGCTCTGGCGCCGCAGGAAGGTGGGGATGTCCAGATCCGGCTGCTCGCCCGCCACCGCGCGCGGCACCTCGTGCGGCGTCTCCACCGGATAGGCCTCGGGCTCGGCCATCGGCGCCATCTGCGGCTCGCGCGGGGCCGGCTCGGCCGCCGGCGCCTGCCGGGCGAATGCCCCGGTGACGAGGTTGAACAGGCGTCTGGCGCGGGCCGGCGGCGGCGGGGTGGGTTC
>CAMFLK010000373.1 GCA_945957135.1 uncultured Rhodospirillales bacterium | reverse complement strand
GGTCTGGGGCCTAAGGCCCCAGCGGGGTCGAGGGGCGGAGCCCCCGCCTTGCCTTTCCTAAAACGCGAAGGAGCAGACGGATGAAACAGGCGTTGATCGTGTGGGGTGGGTGGGAAGGTCATACGCCCAAGGCGTGTGCGGATATTGTGGCGGGGATGTTGCGGGAGGAGGGGTTTGGCGTGGCGGTGGAGAATTCCACGGCGGCGTATGCCGATCCGAAGCTTGGAGAGTTGGACTTGATTGTTCCGATGGTGACGATGTCCACGATCGAGCGGGGGGAGGTGGAGAATCTCACGGCGGCGGTGGCGGCGGGGACGGGGTTGGCGGGGTTTCATGGGCAGGCGGGGGACAGTTTCCGCAATGAGGTGCGGTATCAGTTCATGGTGGGGGGCCAGTGGGTGGCGCATCCGGGCAACATCATCGACTACACCGTCAACGTCACGCGGCCGGACGATCCGGTGATGGCGGGGATTGCGGATTTCCCGTACCGGTCCGAGCATTATTACATGCATGTCGATCCCAACAACGAGGTTCTCGCGACGACGACGTTTTCGGGGGAGCATGCCTGGTGGATCGATGGGCATGTCATGCCGGTGGTGTGGAAGCGGAGGCATGGCAAGGGGCGGGTGTTCTACAGCTCGTTGGGTCACACGGCGGCGGAGTTCGCGGTGCCGCAGATGGCGACGATCTTCCGGCGCGGGATGTTGTGGGCGGCGCGGTAGGGCCGCGGGGGGAGATTCGCGATGCCGTGGATTCGGCTGTCGGACAGCGAGCTGAGGCGCGTCAGGAACTACGTGTTCAGCTACAATGCCAAGGGTTTCGTGTTGATGGAGTTCGGGCCGCGCGAGGTTCATCATGTGCGGCTCGATCTCGAGCCCACGCCGCAGGGCAAGAAGTATGAATTCGTCGCCGGTGCGCGGGCGGGCACCGGCACCACCTATTACCGGGTGTACGAGTTCCACGTGAAGATCGCGGTGGAGGGCGCGTTTCTCTACAAGGGGTTCGACTATCGGGGTGGCGGCGTGTGGCGCCCGGTCTGGGGCAAATACGAGGCCGGCAATTATCGCCGTCCGTTGGATGAGGACCAGAACGCGCGGTGCCTAGCGGAGGCGCGGACGTTCCTGCTGGCGTTGCGCGACGTGACCACCGACATGGACCAGATGCTGTCGATCGACGCGCCGCCGGAAATGTTGCGGGGGGCGGAGGTTTGATGGCGGCGGGCGTGGATTGGCGGTTCTTTCTGAACGTCTTTATCAACGGGCCCGATATGCTGCATATTTGGTTCATGGCGGTCCAGGCGACATATGCCGTGAGGGCCGGCAAGGAAGCGGCATGATATGAGTGAGTCTCCCGACAATCTGATGCTTGTCATGCTTCGGCGGCTGGACACCGGCATGGCCGGCTTGCGGGAAGACATGCAGGACATCAAGCATCGCATGACGTCGCTGGAGCGGCAGATGGGCGAAGTCAAGCGCGAACTGGCCGATGTTCGCATCGACATGGCCGGGCTTTCCCAGCGGATCGATCGTGTGGAGTTCCGTATCGAGCGCATCGAGCGGCGGCTGGATATCGTGCCGGCCTAGGAAGCGGCGGCGGCTGCGGGCTCGCGCGGGCGTGACCCGCGGGCGCGTTCGTTCCGCTTTACTTTGCATGCCGACGCATTCAGGCTCCGCCACCATCAGCCAGGGGGGAGGCTTGGATGCCGGATATCCGCACCATCGTCAGCGACCTTTATCGCCAGCGCGTCCGCCGGGTGACGGCGGATCAGGTGGTGTTCGCGAACGGCCCGATGCGCGAGACCACGCTGTCGCCGTTCTACCGGATCGAGATGGGCTATCGCCCGGTGGACACCACGCTGGCCGGGGGTGTGGACAATGCCCTGAACCTCGCGGGCAAGCGGGTGGAGGGCGAGGGCAACGGCTACTGCCTGTATTTCAACGAGGTGCAATCCACCGTCTCCCCGCTGACCCGCACCCATCGCACGGTGGCCGGCGGTGGCTATTCCGGCTGTCTCTACAGCGTGTACTATATCGGTGGCGGCGAATATCGTTGCATCCACACGCCGCGGCCGGGCGGGGCGAACGCGGAAGCCTGGGTGGCCGGCATTCGCGGCTATGCGGCGGACCAGCGCTGGCAGCTGGTGCATGAGGTGCCGACCGTGTCCGAGCCCGGGGATGGCGGGGCGCAGGTGGATGGCTGCATCACCACGTATATCGTCACGCGGGTGAGCTACACCGTGGCGCCCAACCCCATCGTGCGCACCGTGCGCCTGCGCCACGACGCCCAGGGCCGCACCGTGCGGGCCAGGCGGTGGGAGACGCCGACGCCGTAGGGACTGGCCTGTCCTGGCCGTGCCCGACGCGGCCAGGACGGGAGCAATTCCGGTACGCCCGCGCCGACGCGCTACCCCTCCGCCGCCGCGCGCATCGTGTCGCTGGCGTTGTTGCTTTCGGTCACCACTTGCGGGCAGCGCAGGCAGGCGGCGCGGCCTTCCTGGCGGAACCAGCGGCAGTCGGAGCGGATGCGGCAGGCGGGCAGGGCGTCGGCCACCGGGTCCAGCATGGCGACGATGCGGGTGACGAGCTTGCAGTCCTGCCCGTCGAAATGCCGGCATGCGCTGCCTTCGCAGCGTGCGGCGAAGCGCATCACCTCGGTGGGCCGGAGGGGGGCCGCGAGGGCGGTGATCTCCGCCGTCGCCTTCTGGTCCGCCTGCAGATAGGCGACGCGTGGGCCGGCTTCGGTGCGCTGCACCACGCCGATCACCGACGCGTCGTCCATTTCCGGCTGGGCGCTGGGGCAGAACGGTGTGGCGTCCATCCCCGTGCGCTCCCGCTACTGGTGGGCGAGGATTTCGCCGTCCAGCACGCCCGGCGGGGGCCAGAAGCCGCAGATGATGTGGCCGTGGGTGAAGACGAAGCCGGGTTCCAGCACCTTGCCCGCGGTGAGCGAGGTGGCGTGGGCCTTGCTGGCCGCGGCGGTGACGGAGACGGCCACTTTCTCGGCGGCTTCGATGGTCATGCCGGCGGCGCGCAGGCGGGGGCCGACGAGGGTGCCGGGGCCGATGGCGAAGCCGGATTCGAGGGTGAGCTTGTTGTCGGCCACCGCTTTCTTGACGGCGTCGCCGACGCTGGATTGCAGGGCCTTGAGCGTGAGCGTGGCGGGACGTGAGGGCACGGCCATTGTGTCGCTCCTTCTTGTCGGGTTCTTGGCGGGGTGTTCCCGCGTGCATCGTTGCGCTGGTGGCGCGGTGGCCGTGAATCAACTTTTCGGGATCGGGGCGGTCACGCCGGGCCGGCGGGGGGTCAGCCGGGATGGATGCCCCATTGCGCCGGGTCGGAATTCATCACCCAGTTGGCCGTGTTGTTCTGGTTCTCCACGCTTTCGGAGAAGCCGACCACCACGTCGGCGCGGCTGCTGCCGGCGTTCAGCGCGTTGGTCCATCCCGCCAGGCCCGCC
>CAMFLK010000372.1 GCA_945957135.1 uncultured Rhodospirillales bacterium | reverse complement strand
GGCCTGGGCACCGCGCCGATGCTGGCGGCGATCGGCCTGCTCGGCCAGGCCGCCGGCCGGCGCTGGCAGGCCGGGCTGGGCCGCCTCGCCACGCCGATCCTGCTGTTCAACGCGCTGCTGGTGGCGGCCCTCGCCGCGCGGACCATGCTGGCCGGCTGATCCGCCCTACCCCTCCGCCATCGGGTCCAGCGGATAGATCGGCCGGCGGCGGTGGCGGTAGGTGAAGGTGGAGAGGTCGGCGCTGGTCCGGCCCGGCGTGTTCACCCAGATCATCTCCTTGGCGATCGGCTCCACCTGCGGCCGGGGCGAGTGCACGCCCTTGGCGATCAGGATCTTCGCCTCGCGCGGCTCGATCCCCAGCGAGCGGAACTGCTGCAGGCTGCGGGTGCCGCCGGGCAGCGAGATCAGCACCAGCGTGTGGCCGTCATCGGTCCGCATCGCCGCACTCGGCCCGTCGCTGAAGAAACGATAGCCGCCATGGGTGGGGCCGGTCTCCTCGTAGTCGCCGTCCGACAGCGCGGTCACCGTGCCGGTCACCGGGAACGGCGTGCCGTGCATGTCGTCCACCTTGCCGCCCACCGCGAACGACACCTTGCCGCCCACGCCGGCCTTCTGGCACGCCGCCACCGCGTCGGGATCGTACACCGCCTGCAACAGGCCGCTCACGCCGAGCCGGCGCGCGGCGTGCAGCAGGAAGGTGGAATCCGCCGTGCTGCCGCCGCCGACATTGTCGCCCATGTCGAACAGCGCCACCGGATGCGCCGCCGCCGCCGCCGCACGGGTCAGCGCCGCGTCCATCGTGACACCGCCGGTGTTGAGCGCCGCGCGCATCTTCCAGGCCGCGGCGGCCAGGCTGTCGGCGATCTCGGCGGCCAGCGCCGGATCATCGTCGGTGGTGACGATGAAGGACATGCCCATCTCCGCCACGTCGGCATAGGGGTACCCCTCCACCACGCTCAGCGTCAGCACGCCCGGCCGCGCCCGTTCGGCGTCGGCGATGCGCATCAGGCTCGCCATCGGCTCGTCGCTGGTGCCCTGGTTGAGGATGTTGACCACCAGCGGCGGCGTGCGCAGCGCGGTGGTGGGATGGATCTCGCCGCGCACCATCCGCAGGATCAGCCGCGCGCACAGCACCGCCTGCTCGAAGGCGTCGATATGCGGGGTGGTCTGATACACCGTGGTGATGTCGGCATTCTCGATCATCGCGGCCGAGACGTTGGCGTGCATGTCCAGCGCCACGCCGATCGGCACGTCCGGCCCCACCACCTCGCGCACCCGGCGCACGAACTCGCCATCCGGGTCCGGCCAGGTTTCCGACACCGCCGCGCCGTGCTGGGGCAGCAGCACCGCGTCCCACGGCCCGTTGTCGCGGATCACGCCGACCGCCTGTTCCATGATCACGCCGATCGCCTCATGGGTGATCGCGGCCATCGGGGTGAGGTGGGTGTAGAACAGCGGCACCAGCTCCACCTCGGGGTCCTCGGCGCAGGCGGCGAGAAAGCCGGACAGCGAGGTGCGCGCGGTGCCGTATTCCGCGCGAATGCCGTCGCCGTCCAACCATCCGGAATGGCGGAACTTGTCGAGGCTCGCGGGCACCGTGGAGAAGGTGTTGGATTCATGGTGGAACCCGGCGGTGGCAATGCGGATCATCGCGGCGAAACCTCCCGTTGCGCACGCGAACCCTGCCCGAGTGGAACGGCCTGTCAAGTGATTTGGCCAGCCAGACCGTGCGGATGATCTTGCTGCGGGCGGCCCGCGCGAATTACCGTTGTGCCGGATCGGGAAAGGCATTGCAGCATGTGGAACAACGAAGACGAGATCGTGCCTGACGAGGGATTGGCACGGCGCGGACTGCTCCGCCTCGCCCTGCTCGGCATGGCCGGCGGCGTCCTTCCCGCGTCCGCCTTCGCGCAAGGCACGCCGAAAGCGGGGGGCACGCCCAAATCCGGCGGCAAGCTGACCATCGGCGCCGATGCCGACCCGATCGGCCTCGATGCCACCACCGTCACCGCCTATTCCTCCTACGATTTCACCTCGCTGCTCTACACCGGCCTGCTGCGCTGGAGCCCGGACATGAAGCCGGAGCCCGACCTGGCCACCAGCTTCGACCAGCCCAACGACACCACCTACGTCTTCCACCTGCGCCAGGGCGTGACCTTCCACAACGGCCAGGCCTTCGACGCGGAGGACGTGAAATACACGTTCGAGCGCATCCTCAACCCGGCCACCGCCAGCCCCAACGCGCCGCTGTTCGCCGGCATCAAATCCGTCACCGTGGTCGATCCCTTCACGGTGCGCTTCGAACTCTCGGCGCCCAACGCGGCGTTCCTCAGCTACCTCGCCACCAACCCGGTGGGCAGCATCGTGCCGCGCGGCGTGGCCGAGCTGAACACCAAGCCCGTGGGCACCGGGCCGTTCGTGTTCGAATCCTACCAGCCCAACCAGCAATTCACCCTGCGCCGCTTCGCCAACTACTACGAGAAGGGCCAGCCCTATCTCGACACGGTGGTGTTCCGCTTCTTCAAGGACCAGGCCTCGATCACCTCCGCCCTGCGCTCCCGCGCGATCGACATGACCTGGTTCAAGGACCCCAAGGTCTCCGCCCAGATCGTGCGCACCTCGCGCGACCTGGTCTCCGCGCCCGGCAAGACCACGCGCACCTTCCCGGTGTGGATGAACCTCAAGCAGAAGCCGCTGAACGACGCGCGGGTGCGCCAGGCGCTCAGCCTCGCCACCGATCGCAAATCCTGTCTGGAAACCGTGCTCGGCGGCTCCGGCAAGGTGGCGGCGATGGTGCCGGAAAGCCATGTCGGCGGCTATGACGGGGTGGGCGAAATGCCCTGGTACAAGACCGACCCCGCCGCCGCCAAGAAACTGCTCGCCCAGGCCGGCTACCCCGACGGGCTCGATCTCGGCGACTACATCGTGGTCGCCGCCAACCCGCTCGACGTCGCCTGCGCGCAGATCCTGCAGCAGCAATGGGCCGAAGCCGGCATCAAGGTCGCGATCAAGCCGATGGAGACGGCGCCGCTGATCGCCCTGTGGCTGAAAGGCGAGTTCCCCACGCTGATGTCCATCGCACTCAGCTGGAACCCGGACCCCGACGCCATCGTCTCGCGCATCCTGTCCACCTCCAGCTTCGGCAAGGCCCTGGGCATGAACGACCCCGAGCTGGACCGCATGATCCTCGAAGCCCGCACCCTGCTCGATCGCGACAAGCGCGCCGCCGCCTACCTCGCCATCCAGAAACGCGTCGCCGACCAAGCCTACGTGCTCGACATCTACCAATATCCCCTGCGCTGGGAAGCGTGGTGGAACACCGTGCACGGCTACGTGCCGCTGGCTGCCAACATCCGCAGCTACGTGCGGACCACCTGGGTGGATGGGTAAGTTCGGAGCGGGCTCCTTCGCAAGGAAGGCCAGGGGCGCTGCCCCTGGACCCCGCTGGGGCCTTAGGCCCCAGACC
>CAMFLK010000371.1 GCA_945957135.1 uncultured Rhodospirillales bacterium | reverse complement strand
CAGCGCGATCGAGACCGAGGTCAGAATGTTACGGTCGTCATCGACCAGGGCGATGGTCTGTTTCATCTCGGGCCTCTATGGACAGAGGCCGAATATGGACTTGGATTGTGGCGCATTGAAGCCGGAAGGATTGCCCCATGAGTGACGAGGCCCGCGACGAGGTCCGCGATGGGGCCCCCGCCTTCCCGGCCCAGGCCCGCGCCCTGCTGCGCTCCGCCCGCGCCGCCAGCCTGGCCAGCAGCGCCGGCGGCCAGCCCTTCGCCAGCCTGGTCACCCCCGCCTGCCTGCCGGATCTGTCGGTGGTGATGTTCCTCTCGGCGCTGTCCGAACACACCCGCCATCTGCGGGCCGACCCGCGCTGCGCGCTGATGGTGGTGGGCGAACCCACCGGCGCCAACCCGCAGACCGCGCCCCGCCTCACCATCACCGGCCTGGCCGAGCCGGAACCGGACCCGGCCGCCAAGGCGCGCTGGCTCGCCCTGCACCCCTATGCGGCCATCTATGCCGATTTCAAGGATTTCGCCCTGTTCCGCGTCCGCCCGCAGGCCGGGCTGTTCGTCGGCGGATTCGCCGCCGCCGCCCGCCTGCGCCAGGCCGATCTCACCCCCGACCCCGAAGCGGTGGCCGAGGTCGCCGGGGCGGCCGAACGCATCATATCCCACTGCAACAGCGACCACGCCGACGCCATGGCCCGCCTCGCCGGAAAGCCCGGCGACTGGGCGATGGTCGCCGTCGATGTCGATGGCTGCGACCTCGCCCAGGGCGAGACCGTCGTCCGGGTGCCCTGGCCGGCGCCGGTGGCTTCGGCCAACGCGGTGCGCCAGGCGCTGATCGCCCTGCTCAAGGCCGGCGCGGCGGCCGCGGCATAGGCGGCCACCGCCTTCCGGTTCAGGCGCGGCGCCGCGCGACCAGCAGCCCGGTCAGCCCCAGCCCGAGCAGCGCGAGCGAGGCCGGCTCGGGAATCCGCACCCCGTCGCCGACATAGTCGAGCGCATGGTCGGCCGTGGCCACGGCCACGCCGTAATACAGCGCGGGGCCGGGCGGCGTGCCGTTGCTCCAGAAATTCACCACCATGCCGCCGCCGATATCGAACATCAGCCCGTAGATATCGAGCACGCCACCGCCGAACGGATAGTCGGAAGCGCTGGGCGCGGAACCGCCGGGCCAGTAGAGATTGTCGTAGCTCAGCGCGCCATGCGCCAGGTCGGCCACGGCGAACTTGCTGAAATCGTTCGGCGCCAGAAGATTGGTCGGCTCGGGCGCGGCATGGTTGAGCGGCACCAGCCCGAGGATGGGCGCGTTGACGATGTTCAGCCCGTTATTCGTGTCGGTGAACACGCCGCTGATGCCGGTCACCTGATAGGCGTTGGCATAGGTCGCGTCCGTCGCCGCGCCGTAGGTCAGGGTCAGCGACCCGCTCACCCCCGCGCCGGAAAAGCCGATATCGACGCTCGCCGCCGCCGCCGGCCCGCACATCGCGGCCAGCAGGGCCGCCACCTTCAAATGAAATCTCATCCCATGCGTCTCCTTGCAAAATATGAGGCAGGGGCGATCCTTTCGGCACCCGGCCGCGCGCGGCAATGGGCGCCGCGTGGAATTCCCTGAATGCCCGTGGCATGTCCTGGATATTCCCGGATTTTCCCCTGAGGAGAGGCCGATGCCCATCGCCGTCACCGCCGCCGACCTGCCGCTGCGCCCGGCCCCCAGCGGCTTCCCGCCCGACCTGCTGGCCAAGCTGCAAGGCCGCGACAAGCAGGTGCTGGGCGACCTGTTCGGGCTGACCCGCTTCGGCGTGAACCTCACCCGCCTGCACCCCGGCGGCGCCTCCTCCATGCGCCACGCCCATAGCGTGCAGGACGAGTTCGTCTTCGTGCTGGAAGGCGAGGCGGTGCTGATCACCGATGCCGGCGAAACCGTGCTGCGCGCCGGCATGTGCGCCGGCTTCCCCCACGGCACCGGCGATGCCCACCGCCTGGTCAACCGCTCGGCGGCCGACGTGGTGTTCCTGGAAATGGGCGACCGCGGCGGCGGCGACGTGGTCACCTACCCCGAGGACGACCTGCACGCCGTCATGCAGACGGACGGGCACTACCGCTACACCCGCAAGGACGGCACGCCCCTGTAAGTCCATGGCCCGCAGCGCCCGGCTGCTCGACCTGCTGCAGGCCCTGCGCCGCCGGCGCCGGCCGGTGCCGGCGGCGGTGCTGGCCGGCGAACTCGGCGTCTCCCTGCGCACCATCTATCGCGACGTCGCCACCCTGCAATCCCAGGGCGCGCCGATCGAGGGCGAGGCCGGACTCGGCTACGTGCTGCGGCCGGGCTACCTGCTGCCGCCGCTGATGTTCTCCGAGGAGGAGATCGAGGCCCTGGTGATCGGCCTGCGCTGGGCCGGCAACGGCGAAGATCCCGCGCTCCGCGGCGCGGCGATCGACGCGCTGGCCCGCATCGCCGCCGTGCTGCCCCTCCCCCTGCGCGACCGGCTGGACACCGACTGGCTGCTGGTGCCGCGCGAAGACCCCACCCTGCCGCTCGCGGACCTGCGCGCTGCCATCCGCGCCGAACGCAAGCTGCGCCTGCGCTACCTCGACGGCGAGGGGAAAGCCAGCGACCGCGTGGTCTGGCCCTTCGCCCTCGGCTATTTCCGCGACGCCCGCATGCTCGCCGCCTGGTGCGAAACCCGCGCCGACTTCCGCCATTTCCGCGTGGACCGCATGGAGTCGGTGGAACGGCTCGACACCCCGCTGCCACGCCCCCGCCGCACCCTGCTGGCCGAATGGCGGAAGCGCGAGGGGCTCACCGCGTGACCTGCTGACAGAATCTGTCACCGCCCCCGCGCACCCTCCCGGCATCACCCCAAGGGAGAGCCCGATGAACCCCGCTAACTGGATCGCCGTCGCCTGCGCCGAACACGTCGCCCGCGGCGTGGCCGGCGGCTTCATGCAAGTCTGCCACGGCAAGTCCGGCCCGCTCGCCCGCATCCGGCCGGGCGACCGCATCGCCTACTACGCCCCCACCCGAACCATGGGCGGAAAAGACCGCCTGCAAAGCTTCGTCGCCACGGGAATCGTGCAGCCCGGCACCCCATACCAAGTGACCATGGCCCCCAACTTCCACCCCTTCCGCCGCGACGTTCACTACACCCACACGGGAACACTGCCCGTCCACACCCTGCTGACCCACCCCACCTTCGCCCTCACCACCCCCGGCTGGGGCGGCAAACTCCGCTTCGGCCTGCTGAAAATCGACGCGGCGAGCATGGATATGATCGAAGAAGGACTTGAAGAAACGAGGATCGAAGCGCCATGACCCGACATTTGTCCACGTAAGGAAGAATGTTCTTTTTTGAAAAAAAGAACCAAAAAACTTTTTGATGTTTGGCTGAGAGGTGGCTTTTTCTTCCAAACTCCCCTTCCCCGTCTTGGCCGGGCTTGTCCCTTCGTGATGCACACATCGTGTGCATGATGAGGAT
>CAMFLK010000370.1 GCA_945957135.1 uncultured Rhodospirillales bacterium | reverse complement strand
GGCGGGCACCACCTGGGGCGGGGACGTCTCCCCCGCCCTGAACCAGCAGGCGCACGGCGCCGGCCAGACATTGCGGCTGTTCCTGGGCAAAACGGACGGGAAGGAGTTCAAGTTCTGATGCGGAGGATTTCGGTTCTCGCGGCCTTGCTGCTGGCGCTGCCAGCCCAGGCGCAAAACCCGCCGGTCACCGCACCCGTGGTGCAGCCGGTGCTGAACGCGGTGACCATCGATGCCGGCACCGGCCGGGTGATCCAGCTCGGCGGCCAGGCGGCCAGCGTGTTCGCCGCCGACCCGAAAGTGGCGGAGGTGCGGCCGGCGAGCATGAACTCCCTGTTCGTGTTCGGCATCGCGCCCGGCCGCACCACCATCGCCGCCCTGGGCGCCAATGGCGCGCCGGTGGCGCAGTACGACGTCACCGTCCGCCCCTCCAGCTTCGGCGCCACCGAGGCGCGCGCCACCATTTCCCGGGTGATGCCCGGCCGCTCCGTGCGCGTGGAGACGCTGCCCAACGGCCTCGCGCTCACCGGCGAGGTGGACACGCCGGCGGATGCCGACCGCGCGATGCAGATCGCGCGCGGCTACGTCACCGAGAACCAGGTGGTGGAAAACCGCCTCTCCGTGCTCGCCAGCACGCAGGTGAACCTGCATGTGCGCATCGCGGAAATGAGCCGCAACCTCACCCGCAATCTCGGCATCAACTGGTCGTCCATCGGCACGATCGGCATGATCGGCAACTTCCCCGCCGTGTCGTATTCCGCCAACGGGCTGGGCGCGCTGGCCTGCGCGGTGAGCGGCGTGATCACCTCCGGCGCCGGCTGCAAGGGCGCGAGCTTCAACGGGCTGATCGACGCGCTGTCGAAGGACCAGCTGGTGCACGTGCTGGCCGAGCCGAACCTGACGGCGATCAGCGGCGAGACGGCGAACTTCCTGGTGGGCGGCGAGTTCCCCATCCCCGTCGCGCAGCAGAACAACTCCATCACCATCGAGTTCAAGCAGTTCGGCGTCAGCCTCGCCTTCGTGCCCACCGTCTATTCCGGCGGCCGCATCAGCATGAAGGTGCGGCCGGAGGTCTCGGCCCTTTCCGATCAGGGCGCCATCACGATGTCCGCCGGCAACAGCACCATCCAGGTGCCGGCGCTGACCGTGCGGCGGGCGCAAACCACGGTGGAGCTGGCGAGCGGCGAAAGCTTCGCCATCGCCGGGCTGTTGCAGAACACCACCAAGCTCACCGGCAGCGGCCTGCCCGGCCTGGGCGACGTGCCCATCCTCGGCGCGCTGTTCCGCTCGGACGGATTCCAGAAAGGCGAGACGGAGCTGGTGATCATCGTCACGCCCTATCTCGTGCGCCCGGTATCGGACCCGAGGCTGCTCGCTGCGCCCACCGACGGCTACCGCGCGCCCAACGACCTCGAGCGCATCCTGCTGCTGCGCCAGACCGGCCGCGCCGACCCCGCGCCGCGCGTGGCCACGCGCATTCCCGGCGATGCCGGATTCGTGATGCAATGAGGCCGGGCATGCGGATTTCCCTGGCGCTGCTGCTGCTTCTCGCCGGCTGCGAGGCGATCGACCCCACCACGCGCGAGGGCATGTGGCACCCCAACGGCGCGAACGACACCAATCTGCGCGCCATGGTCGCGGTGCCCGCCGATCTCGTGCGCGGCCGCACGCCCGAAGGCGGCGATGGCCAGCAGGCGGCCGCGGCGCTGGACCGCGCGCGGCACGACAAGGTGCGCCCGCTGCCCGACAGCGCCATCGCCAAATTGCAGGCGCAGCCACAAAGCCAGTCCGGCTCACCGGCGAGCAACTGATGCCCGATCAGCACATCGCCACTGCCCCCGAACCGCAGGCCGAGGCGCTCAACGACCGGCCGCTGGTGGTCGCCTTCGTCGCCGACGCCGCCACCGAGACGGCGCTGCGCGAAGGGCTGGTGGACGCGGCACCCCAGGGCATCGAGATGCGTCGCGGCTCCGCCCGCGCCGCCATCCAGGCTTTGCAGAAGATGCCCACCCCGCGCACGCTGATCGTGGATGTCGGGGGCGAGGACCAGCCGCTCTCGGTGCTGGAGGAACTGTCGGAGGTGGTGGAGCCCGGCGTGCGCGTGCTGGTGGTGGGCGACCGCGAGGACGTGAATTTCTACCGCCAGCTCACCCACGGGCTGGGCGTGCTGGAATATCTCTACAAGCCGCTGCTCCGCGACATGGTGGCCCGGCATTTCGGCCCCCTGGTGGCGCGCGGCGCGCAGGCCAACCAAGCGAGCAATGGCGGGCGCGTCATCACCGTCACCGGCGCGCGCGGCGGCGTCGGCGCCAGCACGCTGGCCGCCAATCTCGCCTGGTATTTCGGGGTGGAGGCGCGCCGCCATACCATGCTGCTCGATGCCGACCTGCATCGGGGCAGCTGCGCCACGCTGCTCGCGGCGAAAACCGGCTCCGGCCTGCGCAACGCGCTGGAGATGCCGCAGCGCATTGACGAGCTGTTCGTCGAACGCGCCGCGCAGCCGGTGGCCGACCGGCTGCACATCCTGGCCGGCGAGGAAAAACTGACCGACCAGCCCGCCTACGCGCCGGGCGCCGCCCAGCGCCTCGTGGAAGCCCTGCGCCGGCGCTACAATTTTGTGGTGGTGGACGCGCCGTTTTCCGCCCTGCCCCTGCATCGCGACCTGCTGAACCTCGCCCACCAGCGCGTGGTGGTGATGGACCCCACCCTCGCCGGCGCGCGCGACGCGCTGCGCCTGCTCGCGCTGCCCAACGGGCCGATGCAGCCCAGCCGCGCGGTGCTGGCGTTGGTCGGCGCCGGGCGCCCCGGCGGGCTGACGGTGCGGCAGGTGGAGGAGGCGCTGAAGATGAAGCCCGACCTCGTCATCCCCGATGTCGGGAAATCGGTGGGCCAGGCCGCCAGCCTGGGCACCCCCGCGGCGCAGCCGCGTGGCCCGTTCCGCAACGGCATCCTGGCGCTGGCGCGCGAGGTCGCGTTCGTGCGCCTGCTCGACAGCGGCGAGCCAGGCACCTCCGCCCTGGCCGGTGAAAAGCACCGCCGGCGTCTCGCCTTCTGGAAGCGCCGCGCATGAGCGCGTCTCCCGTCTTCGGTCGCCGCCGCGCGGCGATGGAGGAGGAGCAGGCGCCCGCCGCCCCGGCCGCCCCCGCGCCCGTCGCCACCCCCGTGCTGTCGCCGGTGGCCCAGCTGCGCGCGGAATGTCTGGTGCAGCTCGATCCCTCCGTGGTTTCCGCCATGTCGCCGGAGCGGCTGGCGATGGAGGTGGAGCGCGTGCTCGCCGAAATCGCCACGGAGAAGCGCTTCCAGCTCAACGGCCGCGAACAGCGCCAACTTGCCGGCGAGCTGGTCAACGACATGCTGGGCCTCGGCCCGCTGGAACCCATCCTGGAAGACGATTCGATCACCGACATCATGGTGAACGGGCCGGACCGGGTGTTCGTCTGTCTCTTATACACATCTACGAGCCCACGAGACGGACTCCTATCTCGTATG
>CAMFLK010000369.1 GCA_945957135.1 uncultured Rhodospirillales bacterium | reverse complement strand
GGCGACGCGCGCAGAGCCCGTCAAGGCTCTTGAGCGAAGCGTGCCTTGACGGGATCGAGCACGGCGCCATCCTCAAACAAGGCGGGCATCTATACGAAATCTATATTCCGCCGCCCAACGCGCCCAATCGAATTTATACGGGCCGCCCCATAGCTTCCGGACCCGGCGCAATCCCGCGCGGAGTCCGCACCATGCTCGATCTGCTTTACATCCTTCTCGGCGCCGCGATGCTCGGCGCCTGCGTGCCCTACGTGATCATCTGCGACCGGCTGTGATGTTCGATTACATCCTGGGCGGCGGGGTCACCCTGGTGCTGCTGGTCTATCTCGTCTGCGCGCTGGTGCGCCCGGAAAAATTCTGACGCACGGGCATTCGCGGAGTTCCCTGTCATGACCTTCAACGGCTGGGCGCAGATCGCCCTGTTCGGCGTTCTCGTCATTCTCCTCACCAAGCCGCTGGGCGGCTACATGACCCGCGTCTTCCAAGGCGAACGCACGCTGCTCTCGCCCGCGCTGCGGCCGCTGGAACGCGGCATCTACCGGCTGTGCGGCGTGCGTGAATCGCAAGAGCAGGACTGGATCGCCTACGCCGTGGCGATGCTCGCGTTCAGCGTCGCGGGTTTTCTCGCCCTGTATCTGATTCAGCGCGCGCAAGCCGTACTGCCCTTCAATCCCGCCGGGCAGGGAGCGATTCCGCCAGATCTGGCCTTCAACACATCGGTGAGCTTCATCACCAACACCAACTGGCAATCCTACGTGCCGGAAGCGACGATGAGTTATCTGACGCAGATGGCCGGGCTGACGGTGCATAATTTCGTCTCCGCCGCGACCGGCATCGCGCTGGCCATCGCGCTGGTGCGCGGCTTCGTGCGGCGCTCCGGCCGGACGATCGGCAATTTCTGGGTCGATCTCACGCGCGGCGTTCTCTACGTGCTGCTGCCGATTTCCATCGTCGTGGCCTTGTTCTTCGTGTGGCAGGGCGTGCCGCAGAACCTGAACGCCTATACCGAGGCCACCACGCTGGAGGGGGCGAAACAGGTGATCGCCCAGGGGCCGGTGGCGTCCCAGGAAGTCATCAAGATGCTGGGCACCAATGGCGGCGGCTTCTTCAACGCCAATTCCGCCCATCCCTACGAGAACCCCACGGCGCTCACCAATTTCGTGCAGATGCTGTTGATCTTTTCCATCGGCGCCGCGCTGACCAACGTGTTCGGCCGCATGGCCGGCAATCAGCGCCAGGGCTGGGCGATCTTCAGCGTCATGGGCGTGCTGTTCCTGCTGGGCGTGCTCGCCTGCTACGGCGCCGAGGCCGGCGGCAATCCGGCCTTCGCATCGCTGAACATCGACCAGCTTGCCGGCAACATGGAAGGCAAGGAGGTGCGCTTCGGCATCGCCGCCTCCACCCTGTTCACCACCGTCACCACCGATGCGTCCTGCGGCGCGGTGAACGCCATGCTCGACAGCCTGATGCCGATCGCCGGAATGGTGCCGATGATCAACATCATGCTCGGCGAGATCATCTTCGGCGGCGTCGGCTCCGGCCTCTACGGCATGCTGCTGTTCGTCATCATCGCCATGTTCGTGGCCGGGTTGATGGTGGGCCGCACGCCGGAATATCTCGGCAAGAAGCTGGAAGCGAAGGAGGTGAAGATGGCCATGCTCGCCATCCTCATCCTGCCGGTCTCGATCCTCGGCTTCACGGCACTCGCCGCGGTGCTGCCGGTGGGCACCGGTGCCACCGCCAATGCCGGGCCGCACGGGTTCAGCGAGATGCTCTATGCCTATACCTCGGCCACCGGCAACAACGGCAGCGCCTTCGCCGGCCTGTCGGCCAACGTGCCCTTCTGGAATTCCACGCTGGGCATTGCGATGTTCGTCGGGCGCTTCCTGATGATCGTGCCGATGCTCGCCATCGCCGGCTCGCTCGCCGGCAAGAAGATCGTGCCCGCCTCTTCCGGCACCTTCCCCACCGACCGGCCGCTCTTCGTCGGCCTGGTGATCGGCGTGATCCTCATCACCGGGGGGCTGATCTTCTTCCCCGCCATCGCCCTCGGCCCGCTGGTGGAGCACTTCGCCCTCGCCGCCGGCCAGCTGTTCTGAACGGAACGAAACCCATGGAAACCACCCAACGGCGCGCGTCCGCCGCCCTGTTCGACGCGGCGATCCTGCGCCCGGCGATCACCGCCTCCTTCGCCAAGCTCGATCCGCGCGTGATGATGCGCAATCCCGTGATGTTCGTCGTCGAGATCATCGCGGCCCTCACCACCATCATCTTCGTCAAGGACCTGCTGACCGGCGGTGCCCATGCCGGCTTCACCGCGCAGATCATCTTCTGGCTGTGGCTGACGCTGATCTTCGCCAATTTCGCCGAGGCCGTGGCAGAAGGCCGCGGCAAGGCGCAGGCGGACACGCTGCGCCGGGCACGCACGGAAACCATGGCCAAGCGCATCACCGCCGATCGCACCGAGAGTGTTCCCGCGCCGGAGCTGCGGCCGGGGGACATCGTGCTGGTCGAAGCCGGCGACCTCATTCCCAGCGACGGCGAGGTGATCGAGGGCATCGCCTCGGTGGACGAATCCGCCATCACCGGTGAATCCGCGCCGGTGATCCGCGAATCCGGCGGCGACCGCTCGGCGGTGACGGGCGGCACGCGCGTGCTGTCGGACTGGATCAAGCTGCGCATCACCGCTGCCCAGGGCCACACGTTTCTCGACCGCATGATCGCGCTGGTGGAGGGCGCGGAACGGCAGAAGACGCCGAACGAAATCGCGCTGAACATCCTGCTCGCCGGCCTCACGCTGATTTTCGTCTTCGCCGTCGCCACCATCCCCAGCTTCGCCGCCTATGCCGGCGGCAGCGTGCCCGTGGTGGTGCTGGCCGCCCTGTTCATCGCGCTGATCCCCACCACGATCGGCGCCCTGCTTTCGGCCATCGGCATCGCCGGCATGGACCGGCTGGTGCGCTTCAACGTGCTCGCCATGTCCGGCCGCGCGGTGGAGGCGGCGGGCGATGTCGATACGCTGCTGCTCGACAAGACCGGAACGATCACCCTGGGCAACCGCCAGGCGACCGAGTTCGTGCCGCTGCCTGGCGTGTCCGCCGCCGAACTCGCCGATGCCGCGCAGCTCGCCTCGCTGCCGGACGAGACGCCGGAGGGCCGCTCCATCGTCGTGCTGGCCAAGGAGACATACGGCATTCGCGGCCGCGACATGGCGCCGATGGGGGCGAATTTCATTCCCTTTTCCGCCCATACCCGCCTGTCCGGCATCGACTTCGCCGACACGTCCATCCGCAAGGGGGCGGTGGACGCCGTGCTGGCCTGGGCCGGCCAGCAGACAAATGGCGAGCTGACCGCGCGCGCGGAGACGATCGCGCGGGCGGGCGGCACGCCGCTGGCGGTGGCACGCAACGGAAGGCTGCTCGGCGTCATCCACCTCAAGGACATCGTCAAGGGCGGGATCCGCGAGCGGTTCGACGAGCTGCGCCGCATGGGCATCCGCACGGTGATGATCACCGGCGACAATCCGCTGAC
>CAMFLK010000368.1 GCA_945957135.1 uncultured Rhodospirillales bacterium | reverse complement strand
GGACGCCAAAAACGCTTTTGCCTCCCCCTGGTACCCCGGTATGCGCGTCCCCCCCCACCCTATGGGGGTGGGGGGCCGGCGCCCCCCGCCGCGACCCCTTGTCGCGGCTCGGGGTCCAGGGGCAGCGCCCCTGGCCTTCCTTTCATGAGCCTCCTCGAAGTCCGCAACCTCACCACCGCGTTCGCCACCGAGCGGGGTGAGGTCACCGCCATCGAGGACGTCAGTTTCAGCCTCGAAGCTGGAGAGATACTGGGCATCGTTGGCGAATCCGGCAGTGGCAAGAGCGTCACGGCCCTCACCATCATGGGGTTGTTGCCGCGGCCGCCGGCGCGGGTGGTGGCGGGTGGGGTGTGGTTCGATGGACAGGAGCTCACGGCCTTGTCGGATCGGCGCATGGAGCGGGTGCGGGGCAGCGGCATTTCCATGGTGTTTCAGGAGCCGATGACCTCGCTCAATCCGGTGCTGACGATCGGCGAGCAGATCATGGAGACGTTGCGGGCGCATGGCAGCTACGGCGCCTCGGAGCAGCGGCGGCGGGCGGTGGAGATGCTGGATCGGGTGCGCATTCCCTCGGCGGCGGCGCGGCTGGGGGATTATCCGCATCAGCTGTCCGGCGGGCAGCGGCAGCGGGTGATGATCGCGATCGCCCTGGCCTGCCAGCCGCGGCTGTTGATCGCGGACGAGCCGACCACGGCGCTGGATGTCACCATCCAGGCGCAGGTGCTCGATCTGCTGATGGATCTGCGGGACGAGCTGGGCATGGCGGTGATCGTCATCACCCACAACATGGGAGTGATCGCCGAGACGGCGGACCGGGTGATGGTGATGTATGCCGGCCGGGTGGTGGAACAGGCGCCGGTGGAGGCGCTGTTCGACCGGCCGCTGCATCCCTACACCGCCGGGCTGCTGGCCTGCGTGCCGAGCCTGGAGCACGAGACGGCGCGGCTGGTGGCCATTCCCGGTTCCTTGCCGGAGCCCGCCCGCCGCCCGCCGGGCTGCCGTTTCGCGCCGCGCTGCGCCCGGCGCGTCGAGGCCTGCGTGGCGGGCTTGCCGCCGCTGCTGCCGCGCGCGCCGGGGCACGAGGCGGCGTGCATCCGGGTGGGGGAGGCATGATACCGACGGCACGAAGCGATGACTCTTTCATCGCTGAGAGGCGGCGGTATCGCGCGCCGGGTTGGCCGGCGGCGGCGCGCGAAATAAAGACTCATACCGGCGGTCATTCTTCATGACCGTCGGTATGACGCCGCTTGTCGAGGCCGTCGATCTGGCCAAGCATTTTCCGGTTCGCGGCGGCGGGCTGCTGCGCCGGCACACCCGCGCCTTGCGGGCGGTCGATGGCGTGTCCTTCGCGATCGCCGCCGGCGAGACGCTGGGCCTGGTGGGGGAGTCCGGCTGCGGCAAGTCCACTTTGGGCCGGCTGCTGATCCGGCTGATCGAGCCCAGCGACGGGCGCATCCTGTTCGACGGCGAGGACATCACCGGCCTGTCCGTGCCGGACATGCGCCGCCGCCGCCGCGCCATGCAGATCGTCTTCCAGGACCCCTACGGCGCGCTCAATCCCCGTATGTCCGTGGAGGACATCGTGATGGAGCCGCTGCTGATCCACGGCGCGCGGGCGGATGCGGCGGCGCGCGCGCAGGTGGCGGAGATGCTGCGCCTGGTGGGGTTGCCGGCGCGGGCGCGGCTGCGCTTTCCGCATGAATTCTCCGGCGGCCAGCGCCAGCGCGTGGGCATCGCCCGCGCGCTGATCCTCAGGCCCCGCCTGCTGGTTTGCGACGAGCCGGTCTCGGCGCTGGACGTGTCGGTGCAGGCGCAGATCGTCAACCTGCTGCAGGATCTGCAGCAGGAACTCGGCCTCACCCTGCTGTTCATCGCCCACGACCTCGCGGTGGTGAAGCACATCTCCGACCGGGTAGCCGTGATGTATCTCGGCCGCATCGTGGAGATCGCGGAGAAGCGCGCGCTGTACGGGGCACCGCTGCATCCCTACACCCAGGCGCTGATCGGCGCGGTGCCCGCGCTCGATCCGCGCAGCCGTAGCCGTGGCCGGCGCGCGCGCATCGCCGGCGACATTCCCAGCGCGCTCGACCTGCCGCCGGGCTGCCGCTTCCACACCCGCTGCCCGCATGTGATGGATGTCTGCCGCAGCGTCGATCCGCCGCTGATGGAGGCCGCGCCGGGCCATCACGCCGCCTGCCATCTTCTGAAAACGGCCATCTGAAAGACTGAGGAAACGACAATGACGACGCGAACCAGCCGCCTCGTGCCCGAGGTGGATTTCGACAAGGACGGCATCCAGCGTGGCTTCGTGCGGCTGTTCAACTCCGTCCACACCTCCGCCTACGGCTTCATTCCCCTGCCCATCGTGGTGATCCGCAACGGCGCCGGTCCCACCGCGCTGTTCGTCTCCGGCAACCATGGCGACGAGTACGAAGGGCAGGTGGCGCTGTGCAACCTGGCGAAGTCGCTGAAGCCGGAACAGATCAAGGGCCGCGTCATCATCCTGCCCATGGCGAACTACCCCGCGGGCATGGCCGGCCGGCGCACCTCGCCGCTCGATGACGGCAACCTCAACCGCAGCTTCCCCGGCGACCCCGACGGCACGGTGACCCAGCAGATCGCCTTCTGGATCGAACACCATTTGCTGCCGCTCGCCGACATCGTCTGCGACCTGCATTCCGGCGGCTCCTCGCTGATGTACACCCCCACCGCGCTCACCAAACGCTCCGACGACGCCAAGCGCCACGCGGCGCAGCTGGACATGGTGCGCGCCTTCGCCGCCCCGCTCACCTACATCACCGGCGGCGGCAACGGCACCGGCGCCGACCACACGCTCTCCGGCGGCGCGGAACGCCAGGGCGTGCTGTGCATGGGCACCGAACTCGGCGGCGCCGGCGCGGTGACCCCGGCCGGCCTGCACGTGGCCGAGCGCGGCCTGCGCAACCTGCTCGCCCATTCGGGCATCCTGCCCAAGGACCAGGCCCAGCCCGGCCCCACCCGCATGCTGGAAGTGGTCGGCCCGGACTACTTCATCTACGCCCCGGAAGCCGGCGTGTTCGAACCCGTGGCCGAACTCGGCACACAAGCCAGCCAAGGCGACCTCGCCGGCCGCATCCACTTCCCCGAAACCCCCTGGCAGCCCGCCGTGGAATTCCATTTCCAACGCGCCGGCTTCGTGCTGTGCAAACGCATCCCCGGCCGGACGGTGCGCGGAGACTGCCTCTACCACCTCGGCAGCGACGTGGCGGCGTAGGCAAGGCGAGGCAAGGCAAGGCGGGGGCTTCGCCCCTCGACCCCGAAGAAAGGCCAGGGCTCTGCCCTGGACCCGCTGGGGCCTTAGGCCCCAGACCCCGTTCGTTTCAGGCGACCTTGTGCCAGCTGTTCGACATCCGTCGGGCGGCTGGTCGCGGTTGATGGGCCTTCGGCCCGAAGGAAGGGAGTTACAATTTGATACGATTTCATGATGGGTAGTTTGTTGACTCAGCGGGTAATGGTAGTTATGTAGTGAGTATGATAGAGAACCAGGAGCCCCACCCCAACTACCCC
>CAMFLK010000367.1 GCA_945957135.1 uncultured Rhodospirillales bacterium | reverse complement strand
GCGACAGCGCGCAGAGGATGGAGGCGAGGATGAAGATCACGATCGCCGGCAGCAGCAGCGCCCGCCGCCCGTAGATGTCCGACAGCTTGCCGTAGATCGGCGTCAGCGCCGTGGAGGTGAGCAGATAGGCGGAGACGATCCAGGCGAGATGGCCGAACCCGTCGAGATCCGCGGCGATCGCCGGCACCGCCGGGATCACCACCGTCTGGTCGATGGCCGCGAGCAGGATGCAGAGCAGGATGCCCGTCAGCACCCGCACGATCTGGCGGTGGCTGAAATTGGGCAGCGCGCTCGCTGTGCCGCTCATGCCGGAGGGATCAGGCCCCGGTCTCCTCCAAGGCCGGCACGAAGGCCGCCAGCCCCGCGGCAATGCGGGCGCCGCGCGCGGGATCGGCCGGGCGCAGCGGCGCGCGCACCGCCCGCCACAGCGCGTCGCCGGTCTGGGCGGCGATCACCGCCTTGGTGATGGGCAGGAACGGCTGCTCCATCAGCCCGACGGCGGCCTGCATGTCGGCCACCGCGTCCATGCCCTGGAACTGGCGGCGCACCAGATGCGGCACCAGGTTGGCCATGCCGCAGATCGTGCCCACCCCGCCCTCGGCCAGCGAACGGGCGATCAGCACCTCGGCGCCGACCATGGAGCCGATCTCCGGGGCCGCCTTGCGGAACGCCATGAACGAGGCGAAATCGCCGCTGCTGTCCTTCACCCCGGCCATCACCTTGCCATAGCGCGCCCGCAGCCGGCCGAGCACGGCGGGCGGCACGGCAACGCCGGAGACCTGGGGGATGTGATAGGCGGTCAGCCGCAGCCGGTCCGACCCCACGCCCTCGATGATCGCGGCGAAGGCGTCTTCCAGCCCCTCCTCCGGCGCATCGCGGAAGAAATAGGGCGGCAGCACCAGCGCGTGGGTCAGGCCGAGCGACATCATCTCGCGGGTCAGCGCCACCGTGTCCGGCACGGCGGGGCAGCCGGTGCCCAGCGCGATGCGCTCGGCCGGAATGCCCGCGCGCAGCAGCGCCTCGGTGGCGGCCAGGCGCTCGGCGGCGGAGAAGGACGGACCCTCGCCGGTGGTGCCGAACGGCACCAGCCCGTCGCATTCGCGCGCCAGCAGCCGCGTGCCGTGGGCGGCCAGCGCCGCATGGTCCACCTTGCCCTCGGCATCGAGCGGCGTGGCCATGGCAACCCACAACCCGGTGATCTGGTCCGACATACTCGCACTCCCATGGGATCGTTCCCACCGTCGCACCGACCGGGGCGCGCGTGAAGGGTGTTCCTGCGCAATGCTGCCCGCTACTGTCGGACAAAACGCCGGAGGAACCATGCTGCTCGGCCTCGACCCGCTGCTCACCCCCGACCTGCTGCACGCCCTCGCCGCCATGGGCCATGGCGACCGCATCGTGCTGGTCGATGCCAACTACCCCGCCGCCCGCGGTCGCCGCACCCTGCCGCTGCCCGGGGCGGACGCCCCCCGCGTGCTGCGCGCCATCCTGCGCCTGCTGCCGGTCGATACCTTCGTGGAGCATCCGGCGGTGATCATGCAGGTGGTGGGCAAGCCGGACGAGGTGCCCCCCGTCGTGCATGAAATGAACGCGGTGCTGGCCGGACATGGCTGGCCGCACGCCAAGGGCATCGAGCGCCACGCCTTCTACGCCGCGGCCGAGACCGCCTACGCCATCGTCGCCACCGGCGAGCGCCGCTTCTACGGCAACGTCATGCTCACCAAGGGCGTGCTGCCGCCGGAGTACACGGCATGAGCCGCTTCCACGGCCCGCTCGGCATGGGCGGCGCGCCGCTCGGCAACCTGTTCGACGTGGTGGAGGAAGACGACGCCGCCGCCTCGCTGCACGCCGCCTGGAACGCGGGCATCCGCCATTTCGACACGGCGCCGCATTACGGCGCCGGCCTGTCCGAACACCGCATGGGCGCGGCACTCCGCCTGCGGCCGCGCGACGAATACACGCTCTCCACCAAGGTCGGCCGGATGCTGGCCGCGGCGCAGGACGTGCCGGAACACGACCAGGGCTTCGTCCGCGCCCTGCCCTTCCGCCGCACCTTCGACTACTCCGCCGCCGCCGCCCGCCGCTCGATCGAGGACAGCCTGCAACGCATGGGCCTGTCGCGCATCGACATCGTCTATATCCACGACGTCTCCGAGGATTGGCACGGCCCGGACTGGACCCGCCGCATCGAGGAGGCGATGACCGGCGCCGCCGTCGCCCTCACCGAGCTGCGGCGCGAGGGCGTCATCCGCGCCTGGGGGCTGGGGGTGAACCTGGTGGCGCCCTGCCTGGTGGCGCTGGAACGCGCCCAGCCCGACCTGTTCCTCATCGCCGGCCGCTACACGCTGCTCGACCACACCGCACTGGCCGAACTGTTCCCCGCCTGCGCGGCCAAGGGCGTGAAATGCGTGCTCGGCGGCCCCTACAATTCCGGCCTGCTGGCCGGCGGCACCACCTTCAACTACGAGACCGCGCCCCCGGACATCGCCGCCCGCGCCCAGGCCATCCGCGCGATCTGCGAACGCCACGGCGTGGATATCAAGGCCGCCGCCCTGCAATTCTGCGCCGCCCATCCGCAGGTCGAGGCGATCATCCCCGGCGGCCGCACCGCCGCCGAAGTCACCGAGAACGCCGCGATGATGAAGGCCCCCATCCCCGCCGCCCTGTGGCCCGATCTGCGCAAGGCCGGGCTGATCCCGGACGCGGCGCCCACCCCCGCCTGATGCCATGGGCATGATCGTCGATTCCCACCACCATGTCTGGACGCTGGCGCGCGGCGACTACGACTGGATGGACCCCACCTGGCCCATCGCGCGCGACTACGGCATCGCCGACCTCCGCCCGCTGCTCGGCGATATCGACGCCACCGTGCTGGTCCAGGCCGCCGCCACCGAGGCCGAAACCCGCTTCATGCTGGATGTCGCCCGCGCCTCCGACGGCCTGGTGCGCGGCGTGGTCGGCTGGGCCGATCTCGCGGCCCCCGACATCGACGCCCGCCTCGCCGCCCTCGCCGATCCGCTGCTCAAGGGCCTGCGCCCGATGCTTCAGGACATCGCGGAAACGGAGTGGGTGCTGCGGCCGGAGGTGCGGCGCGGCCTGAACGCCATGGCCCGCGCCGGGCTGCGGCTCGATATCCTCGCCCGGGTGCGCCACCTGCCCCTGCTGCCCGAACTCGCCCAACGCCACCCCGACCTGCCCATGGTGATCGACCACGCCGCCAAACCCCCGATCGCCACCGGCGAATTCCAGCCCTGGGCCGACGCCATCGCCCGCGCCGCAAACGAAACCCACTGCCTGTGCAAACTCAGCGGCCTCGCCACCGAAGCCACCCCCGATTGGACCGCCGACGACCTGCGCCCCTACGTGGACCACCTCCTCACCTGCTTCGGCCCGAACCGGCTGATGTGGGGCAGCGACTGGCCCGTCGTGAACCTCGGCGGCGGCCATGCACGCTGGCGACAAGCAACACGGGTATTGGTGCCTGAGAATACGCACGACGCGATCCTGGGGGGGACGGCGGTGGGGTTTTACGGGCTGTAAGGAAGGAAGCGTCTTCTTTTTCTGAAGAAAAAGAAGCAAAAAGACTTTATTCG
>CAMFLK010000366.1 GCA_945957135.1 uncultured Rhodospirillales bacterium | reverse complement strand
CTCCCATAAATCAAAAGTTCTTTGCTTCTTTCTTTCAAGAAAGAAGCGCTTCCTTCCTTCCTTCCACCTCGCGCCGCCGGTTAGCCGTTGGTCGCCCGGTCCACCCAGGCGGCGGCGGCTTCGATGGCGGGGGTGAGGTCGAAGGCGTCCGACAGGTCGCCGGCGCCGGCCAGGCCGGGTTCGCCGGCGAGCACTTCGGCCAGATGGGCGCCGGTTCGTCGCACGGTGTCGGCGGCGTGTTCCACCGCGCCGTGGGCGGCGTCGCGGCCCAGCAGGGGGGCGAGCCGGGTGGCCACGGTGTCGGCGAACAGCAGGCCGTGTGTCAGGTCGAGATTGGCCCGCATGCGCGCGGGGTTCACCTCCAGCCCTTCGGCCAGGCGCCGCGCCTCGCGCAGGGCGCCGGAGAGCATGCCGAACAGCAGCGGCAGGGACAGCCATTCGCCGTGCCACTCGCCAGGTGGGCGTTCGTGCAGCGCGGCCATGGCGTCAAGCAGCGTGGTGGCGTGACCCTTGGCGGCGGCCTGGGTCGCCAGGATCACCGTGCAGGACACGGGGTTGCGCTTGTGCGGCATGGCCGAGGAGCCGCCGCGGCCGGGCTGGTAGGGTTCGGCCACCTCGCCGACTTCGGTGGAGCAGAGATGGGCGATGTCGGTGGCCATCTTGGCCAGCGCGCCCGCGAGCTGGGCCAGCCAGCAGGCGGTCTCCGCCATGCCCGCGCGCAGCGTGTGCCAGCAGATCAGCGGCTCGCCCAGCCCCAGCTCCTCGGCGAAGGCGGCGAGCACCGGCGGCCCGTGCGCGCCGAGGGCCGCCAGCGTGCCCACCGGCCCGCCGAGCGAGACCACCAGCAGCCGCGCGCGGATATCCGGCAGGCGGGCGGCGATGTCGGCGATGCCGGTCAGCCACACCGCCACCTTGTAGCCGAAGGTGATCGGCGCGGCGTGCTGGCCGTAGGTGCGGCCCACGCAGGGTGTGGCGCGATGGGTGCGGGCGAGGGTGGCGAGCGCCGGCAGGATCGCCGCCAGCTCCGCCTCGACCACGCGCAGCGCCTCGCGCAGTTGCAGCACCAGGGCGGTGTCCAGCACGTCCTGGGTGGTGGCGCCGAGGTGGAACCAGGGTTCCAGCGCGGCGGGCAGGCGGGACTGCACCGCCTTGACGAAGGGGATGCTCGGCACCCCCGCCAGCGCCGTGCGCCGCCCCAGCGCCCGCGCGTCGAGCGAGGAGGCGGTGATCGCCTCGATCGCCGGGGCCAGCTCGGCCGGCACCAGGCCGAACCGCGCCTGGGCCCGCGCCAGCCCGGCCTCCGCCGCCAGCATCGCCGCCAGCCGCGCCTCGTCGGTGAAGCAGGCGCGCATCGCGTCGGTGGTGAAGAGCGGGCCGAGCAGCAGCGAGTCCAGCGCGGAGATCGCCATGCGCTCAGGCGGCCTTCAGGCCGAGCAGCGCGCGGGCCTCTTCCGGCGTGGCCACCTTGCGGCCATGGCGCCGCACGGTTTCGGCGGCCATGCGCACCAGCTCCACATTGCCGTCGGCCAGCCGTTCCTTGCCGACGCGCACGTTGTCCTCGAGCCCCGTGCGCACCCCGTCGGCGCCGCGGGCCAGCACCCAGTCCATCACCGGCGCCTGGAAGCGGCCGATGCCCGCGCCGGTCCAGGTGGCCTTGGGCAGCACGCGCTTGAGTTCGCCGAGCAGGATGTCCAGCAGGTGTTCCTCGGCCGGCATGGCGTTCTTCACGCCCATGACGAACTGCACGTGCGGCCGGTCGTGCATCAGCCCCTCCTCCACCAGGCGGCGGGCGCCGTGGATGTGGGAGAGGTCGAACACCTCGATTTCCGGCAGCACGTGGTGGGTCTTCATGCGGGTGGCGAGGTCGGTGACCAGCGCCGCCGAGTTCTCGTACACGATGGTGGGGAAGTTGACCGAGCCGGTGGACAGCGAGGCCATGTCCGGCCGCAGGTCGAGCGCGTTGCCGCGCGCGGCCGGGTCGCGCCCGCGCCCGCCGGTGGAGAACTGCACGATCATGCCGGGGCAGTGCTTGCGCACCCCTTCCTGCACCTGGGCGAACAGGGCGGGGTCGGAGGAGGGGGATTCGTCGGGGTTGCGCACATGGATGTGGACCAGGCTGGCCCCGGCCTCGAACGCCGCATGGGTGGATTCGACCTGCTCCGCCGGCGTGGTGGGAACGGTGGGGTTGTCCTTCTTGCGCGGCACCGAACCGGTGATGGCGACGGCGATGACGACCGGGTTCATGGCGTTCTCCTCATTCCTGTCGTTACCCTATAGCGGCAGCCCTCGCAGCGAGGCCACTGCGGTCATCACGCCGCGCAGCTCGGCGAGCCCCCGCATCCGCCCGGCGAGCGGATAGCCGGGATGGGTGCGGCGGGCGGCGTCGTCCAGCAGCTCGTGGCCGTGGTCGGGGCGGAAGGGGATGCGCCAGCGCGCGTCGCCGGCGTCGCGCCGGCGGCCCTGTTCGCCGAGCAGGGCCGCGATCACCGCCACCATGTCCACGTCGCCGCCGAGATGGTCGGCCTCCATGAACGAGCCGTCCGGTTCCTTGGCCACGTTGCGCAGATGGGCGAAATGGATGCGCGGGGCGAAGCGGGTGGCGATCGCCGGCAGGTCGTTGCCGGCCCCGGCGCCGAGCGAGCCGGTGCACAGGGTGAGGCCGTTGGCCGTGCTGTCCACGCAACCGGTGATGAAGGCGAGATCGTCCGCGTTGGAGACGATGCGGGCCAGGCCGAACATCGGCCGCGGCGGGTCGTCCGGGTGGATGCCCATGCGCATGCCGGCTTCCTCGGCGGCGGGGATCACCTCCTGCAGGAAGCGCTTGAGATGGGCGCGCAGCCCGTCCGCGCCGATATCGGCGTAGGTGTCGAGGATGCGGCGCAGGCCGGGGATGTCGTAGCGGTCGTAGGCGCCGGGCAGGCCGGCCATGATGTTGGCCAGCAGCCGCGCCTGGGTGCTCTCGCTCGCCGCCTGGAACCAGGTGCGGGCGCGGGCCATGACCTCCGGCGGGTGGTCGTCCTCGGCGTGGGGGCGGCGCAGCATGAAGCAGTCGAAGGCCGCGAGTTCATGGGCGTTGAAGCGCAGCGCGGTGCCGCCGCCGGGCAGCGGGGCGGCGAGTTCGGTGCGTGTCCAGTCGAGCACCGGCATGAAGTTGTAGCAGATGGTGGTGATGCCGGCGGCGGCGAGGTTGCGCAGCGACTGGCGGTAATTGGCGAACAGCGCAGGGAGGTCGCCGGTGCCCTGCTTGATGTTCTCGTGGACCGGCAGGCTTTCCACCACCCTCCAGCGCAGGCCGAGGGCGGGGTTCGCGCCGATCAGCGCCTGGCGTTCGGCGATCGCCTCGGGCGACCACACCACGCCGTAGGGAATGTCGTGCAGGGCGGTGACGATGCCGGTGGCCCCGGTCTGGCGGATCTGCGCCGGCGTGATCGGATCGGCGGGGCCGAACCATCGCCACGTCTGTTCCATTCCCTGGCCTCCCTCGCTTTGGGGTGAGGGTAGGCGGGAAGGAGAAGTGAAGGAAGCGCCCCTGCCTTGGTCGAGGATGGCGCCGTGCTCGGCGGCGTCAAGGCGCGCTTCGCTCAAGAGCCTTGACACCGC
>CAMFLK010000365.1 GCA_945957135.1 uncultured Rhodospirillales bacterium | reverse complement strand
GAGCCGCGGGGGCCGCGCCTTTCGGCAGGGCCGGCAGCGGACCGGGGGCCTGCGGGCAGTCCATCGCCGGCGTCGCGGCGGGGGCGGGCGGCGGGGCGGCGGGAGTGGTGGCGACGTGATGCACCGCCTGCCGGCGCACCGGCCGGCCGACCACGGCGTGGTAGGCATGCACCACCGGCCGCCGCACCACCTTGGCCACAGCCTTCACCGGCACCCAGCAATCGGTCACGGGCATCCCCGCCTCCGCCGATCCAGGTCAAGAAACCCCTCGTCCATCGCTCCGCTTCCATGCTCCACGCGCGCGCTCGCGCCGGGCGGGGATTTGCATCCGCCGTGCCAATGCATTCTGCGACGGCCCGGCGGCGGGCCTGGGCGGCGATGGGATGGGATGGTGCGGCGCATGAAAACCCACTCGACCCGAATCGGTCAGGCTGAGTGTCGCCCGACGGGGTTTAACGCCCGGTTAAAGCCCCGTTGTAACGCCCTGAAACGCCGCGCGGTTCATGTCGCAAGGCAACCGCGCGCCGCACCGCAAAACGCGGTGGGCGGCCTGTCGCAGATTGCGAATCTAGGCGCGGCCGGCGGTCTGCGACAGCAGCAGGGGGTCGATGCGCAGCTTGGCCATCGCCCGCGTCCATTTGGTCTCGTCATCCGCGTCGAACAGCAGGTCGAGATCGGCGGCGACAGACAGCCAGGCGTTCTGCTGGATTTCGCTGTCGAGCTGACCCGGCCCCCAGCCGGCATAGCCGAGCGCCAGCACGCCCTTGTTCGGGCCGCCGCCCTCGGCGATCGCCTTCAGCACGTCCAGGCTCGCGGTCAGCGCCAGCTTGCCGTTGACCACCAGGCTGCCCTCGCCCGTCCAGTCCGCGGTGTGCAGCACGAAGCCCCGCGCGCCATCGACCGGCCCGCCGCTGCACAGGCGGATGCTGCGCGCCGGCGGGGTGGGGGCGACCTCGAGCTGGGACAGCAGGTCGGCGAAGCTCGGCTCGTTCAGCGGGCGGTTGACCACGATGCCCATGGCGCCGTCCCGCGTATGGGCGCAGAGGAACACCACGCTGCGGGCGAAGCGCGGGTCTTCCAGGCTGGGCATGGCGATCAGCACATGGCCGGTCAGCGAGCTTTCGCCGAACGGGGCGGTGGGCGGGCCGATCTCCGCGCCGTCCTCGTCGTCGAGGATGGCGGTATCGATATCACGGCGGCGCGCGGATTTGGGCGCCTTGGGCGGGGTCTTTCGCGACATGCGCCTATCTTGGCGCGCCCATCGCCACGCGCAAGCATCGTTTCGGCCAATTGGCCGGGCAGGTGACAGCCATGGCACCCCGCGCTACCACTTTCCTCCCAACGAACCCCAGCAAGGCGGTACCGCGATGAGCCAGACGATCAAGATTGGCGACTCCATCCCCTCGATGAAGCTGATGAAGGCCACCGCCGACGGCCCCAAGGAGGTCTCCACCGACGAGCTGTTCAAGGGCAAGACGGTGGTGATGTTCGCCGTGCCCGGCGCCTTCACCCCCACCTGCTCCGCCAAGCACCTGCCCGGCTTCGTCGAGAACATCGCGGCGCTGAAGGCCAAGGGCGTGGACGGCGTGGTGTGCATGGCGGTGAACGACGCCTTCGTGATGGGGGCCTGGGCACGCGACCAGAAGGTGGGCGAGGACATCACCATGCTCGCCGACGGCTCCGCCGCGCTGACCAAGGCGATGGGGCTGGAGCTGGACCTGGTGCCGCGCGGCCTGGGCGTGCGCAGCCAGCGCTTCGCGCTCGTCGCCAAGGACGGCAAGGTGACGCACCTGGCGGTGGAAGCGCCCGGTGGGTTCGAGGTGAGCCGGGCCGAGGCGGTGCTCGAGGCGCTCTGATCTCGGCGGGCTCCTTCGCCGGTTCGATTCTGCTCGCGTTGCGGGGGACGGCTTCGTGGGCATGCTTCGCTCAAGCGCCTTGACCCCGTCCCCCGCAACGAAGCGCCTGCCACGCAGGCAAAGCCTGCGGGACATGCGAAGAATGAGGGGAAGTGAGCCCTTTCCCCTTTATTCAGCTGAGCGGGGCCGCTCCCGCCGGTCGCGGATCGCCCGCGCGGGGTTGCCGGCGATCACCTGCCAGGGCGGAAAGCCACGCGTCACCACCGCCCCCGCGGCCACCACGCAATGGGCGCCGATCTCGACGCCATCGACGATCACCGCGTTGGCGCCCACCCACACATCCTCGTGCAGCACCACGCCCCGGCTGGTCACCTTCTGGTCCTTGATCGGCTGGTCGGTGCGCGCGATGCCGTGGTTGAAACCGTAGATCGCCGCCATCGAGGCGATGCGGCAATTGGCGCCGATGCGCACCGTGCCGACGATATGGGCGTAGCTGTTCACCGAGCAGTCCGGCCCGATCGTCACTTGCCCGCGCAGCACCGCCCCGGCGGCGATCCAGCTGCGCGCCCCGAGCTCCAGCGCCTGGGTGAACACGCGCGCCCCCTCGGCGACGAAGGCGCCCTCGCCGAACCGCGCCCCCGCCCGCTCGGCCAGCAGCGCCTGGCGTTCGCGCTGCTCCGCGAGGTCGTCCGGCAGGCGTTGCAACCAGGGCTGGAACGCCAGGGCATCGCGCCGGAATCGCGCCTCGGGCGCCGGCACGGGGTCGTCGCGATAGAGCAGCGCGCGGGCGTATTGGAACAGGCGCGCGGCATCGTCATCCGCCACCTCGTTGCGGTCATGCGCGTGGAACTGGGCGAGCGGGCGCACGCTGTCGGCATGGTCGCGCGGCAGGGAAGGCCGTCCCCCCGCGCGCCGCACCTGCCATTCGCCCAAGGTCTTCGTGAAATAATGATGAAGGGCGAGGCGCGCGTGCGAAGGCCGCGCCTGGCTGCCGTCGCCGCCCTGGTCGATCGCCTCGCCGGCATCGTTGAGGAACTGGCCGGAGGTGCCGATCATGTGCGGGTTGATCACCCGCGTGGCCGTCGCCAGCCGCAGGATGGTCTTGCCGATGCGGTTGGGGCCGAACCCGGCATGGGCGCGGCGGATGAACGCCTCCGTCACCGGCCCGTCCGGCCGGGTCTCCAGCCCGGACGAGCCGAAGAACATCCAATGGACGTAGAGCGCCCCGCACGCCGCCGGCAGGTCGCGCAGGATGTCGGGCACCGAGCGCGGCCCCTTGGGGCAGAGGAACTCGTCCACGTCGATGAAGGCGCACCATTCCGCCACGCCGCGATGCGCGCGCAGCATGGTTTCGTAGGCGCCGATCTGCGGCCGGTCGCGCTCCGGCCAATCGATGAGCGTGACGAGATGGGCGTTCGGCCAGGCCCGGATGGTCTCCAGCGTGGCGTCGGTGCTGGCATTGTGGAAGATCACGAACCGCTCGACGCCGGCGGCGTAGTGGTAGCTGAGCCACTCGCGGATATAGGGCGCCTCGTTGCGGACGATGGCGCAGATCGCGAGGTAAGCTCCGGGCGTCGTCATCACCGGGCGAGACTACCGGGCCGGGAGGCTGGCCGGCAATCCGGTGACGGGCCGGCCCCCCTCTGCTACCCAGACCCCGCGCGCCACCACCAAGGACCGCCGCCGTGACCCTGCCGCCCGACCCGGACCAGCCCTACCAGGAGGCGGCGATCGCCTTTCAGCCC
>CAMFLK010000364.1 GCA_945957135.1 uncultured Rhodospirillales bacterium | reverse complement strand
ATCTGCACGATCTGGGTGAAGGGGCTGGGCGGGTGCATCGGGGAGGTCTCCTGTGCGTGTTGAATTTCAATGTCTGACGGTTATATAGACAGTGAAATTCACCGTCGCAACCGAAAAATGCGACTTTCTTCGTAAATTTTTGTGAACTAACTTACTCGTCATCCCCGCCGGTGGCGCCTCACCGCCTGCCGCGACAAGGGGTCGCAGCGAGATGGCCGGGACAAGCCCGGCTAAGAGAAAATAGGAGGTTTGGAAGAACAATCCACGGCGCAGCCAAACATCAAAAAGTTTTTTGGTTCTTTTTTTCAAAAAAGAACCACTTCCTTTCTTCCCCTACCCTTCCCCCTCCCCCGTAGGCTCCGCCGGCCGGCGCATGCGTAACTTGCGGATGCGCCGGGCGTCCGCGTCGAGGACGCGGAATTCGATGCCGGAGGGGTGGCCGATGATTTCGCCTTTGGCGGGGACGCGGCCGGCGAGGGTGAAGACGAGGCCGCCGACGGTGTCGATGTCGGCTTCGCGTTCGGCGTCGGTCAGCACGCGGCCGACGCGGGCTTCGAAGTTGGCGATGGGCAGGCGGGCGTCGATGTCGAGCGCGCCGTCGCCGCGTTCGGTCACCATGGGGCCTTCGATTTCGTCGTGCTCGTCGGCGATGTCGCCGACGATCTGTTCGACGAGGTCTTCGATGGTCACGAGCCCGTCGATGCCGCCGTATTCGTCCACCACCAAGGCGAGGTGGATGCGGGCCTGGCGCATTTGCAACAGCAGGTCGAGGATCGGCAGTTGCGGGGCGACCATCAGCGGGCGGCGCAGGATGGTTTCCAGGTTGAAGCCGTCGGCGCGGCCGACATAGCCGAACACGTCCTTGATGTGGACCATGCCGACGATGTCGTCGAGTTGTTCGCGGAACACCGGCAGGCGGGAGTGGCCCTCGCGGCGGATCTGGTCGAGCGCCTCAGCCAGCGTGACATCGACGCGCATGGCGACGATGTCGGCGCGGGGGATCATCACGTCGTCGGCGGTGGTGCCACGCAGGCGCAGCACGTTGGCGATGAGCGCGCGTTCCTGGCGGTCGAGTTCCGGGGCCTGGCCGGGGGCGGGGCGGGCGTCGGCGGCTTCCTGCACCAGTTCGGCGATGGATTCGCGCACGGAGGGTTCGGCGGCGCGCTTGAACAGCCGGCCGCGCACCCGGTTCATGAAGCCGTCCGAGTTGTGGTGGCTCATGCCCGCCGCCACGGGTTGGGCCAGCCGAGGCGGGCGAGGATGCGGGATTCGGCCATTTCCATGCGCCGGGCCTCGCCGGCGCCGTGGTGGTCGTGGCCGCGCAGGTGCAGGGCGCCGTGCACCACGAGATGGGCGAGGTGGTGGGCCGGGCGGCGGCCGGCGGCGCGGGCCTCGCGCGCCACGGTGCCGAGCGCGAGCACGATGTCGCCGGGCAGTCCGGCGGCCGGCGGGTCGAAGGTCAGCACGTTGGTGGGTTTGTTGCGGGCGCGGTGGCGGGCGTTGAGCTGCTTCACCTCGCGGTCGGAGGTGAGGCGGATCTGCGCGGGCACGCCGGTGCCGGCCAGGGCGCGGGCGGCGACGGCGTCGGGGCGGCGGATCAGCCTGCGCCAGGCGGGGTCGGCGATGGTGACCTGGAGTGGCCCACCAGTACTAGGAGGCTCCATTACTTGCCGCCGCCCTCCGCGGCCGCGCGGCGGCGCACGGAGGTTTCCTTCTCGGCCGCCGCGCGCTGGTCGTAGGCATCGACGATGCGGGCCACCAGCGGGTGGCGCACCACGTCGCGCTTGTCGAAGCGGCAGACGCCGATGCCGGCGACGCCTTCCAGCGTGTCCAGCGCGTCGCGCAGGCCGGAGCGGGTTCCGGCGGGCAGGTCGATCTGCGACAGGTCGCCGGTGATCACCATGCGCGTGCCCTCGCCCATGCGGGTGAGAAACATCTTCATCTGCACCGGGGTGGTGTTCTGCGCCTCGTCGAGGATGACGAAGGCGTGCGCCAGGGTGCGGCCGCGCATGAAGGCGAGCGGCGCCACCTCGATCTCGCCGGTGCCCATGCGGCGGATCACCTGGTCGCCGGGCATCATGTCGTGCAGCGCGTCATACAGCGGGCGCAGGTAGGGATCGACCTTCTCCTTCAGGTCGCCGGGCAGGAAGCCCAGGCGTTCGCCGGCCTCCACGGCGGGGCGGGAGAGCACGATGCGATCGACGCGGCCGGCCTGCAGCATGGCCACGGCCTGGGCCACGGCGAGGTAGGTCTTGCCGGTGCCGGCGGGGCCGATGCCGAACACCATTTCGTTGCGGCCGAGCAGTTCCATATAGGCGGCCTGGCCGGGGCTGCGCGGACCGACGGCGCCGCGCTTGGTGCGGATGGCCGGCAGGTCGGACAGCGGCAGGCGGGGGTCTTCCACCTCGCTCATGCGGATGGCCGCGTCCACGTCGCTGGTGCCCACGCTCTCGCCGCGTTCCAGCCGCCGCCACAGCGCGCCCAGCGCGGTCTGCGCCGCCTCCACCCGCGCCGGTTCGCCGGCGATGGCGATGCGGTTGCCGCGGCAGGACAGGCGCACGCCCAGCCCCTGTTCCATGCGGACCAGGTGGCGGTCGTGATCGCCGAGCAGCAGCGACAGCAGCGCGTTGTCGGCGAAGGTCATGGTCACGGCCTTGTCGGCCGGGGACAGGGGGGCGCGGGCAGCCGGAGACGCGATGATGTGGGTCAAGCGCAGGCACGCTCCTCTACGTAGCCGGGGGTTGGGGAGTGGGCGAGCACGCCGGACAGCGAGTTGCTGTGCGCGGCGGTGATGGCGACCGGGAGTTCCCGGCCGATCAGGCTGGCGTCGCCGAGCACGTGGATCGGTTGCAGCCAGGGGGTGCGGCCGGCGATCTGGCCTTGATGGCGGCCGGGATTGGTGAACAGCACTTGGGCGGTGCGGCCGACGCAGCCGGCGTTGAAGGCGGCCTGCTGGTCGCGGATCAGCGCCTGCAGGATTTGCAGCCGCCGGTCCTTCTCCGCCTCCGCCACTTGCATCGGCGCGCCGGCGGCGGGGGTGCCGGGGCGGGGCGAGTATTTGAAGGTGAAGGCGGCGGCGAAGCGCACCTGCCGGACCAGGTCCAGCGTCGCCGCGAAATCCGCCTCGCTCTCGCCGGGATGGCCGACGATGAAGTCGGACGACAGCGCGATGTCCGGCCGTGCCGCGCGCAGCCGGGCGACGATGGCGAGGTAGTCCGCGGCCGTGTGCTTGCGGTTCATGGCGGCGAGCATGCGGTCGGAGCCCGACTGCACCGGCAGGTGCAGGAAGGGCATCAGGGCGGGCACCTCCGCATGGGCGGCGATCAGCCCGTCCTCCATGTCGCGCGGGTGGGAGGTGGTGTAGCGGATGCGCGCGAGGCCGGGGATGGCGGCCAGTTCGCGCACCAGGGCGGCGAAGGTGCCGGCGCTTCCGTCCGCCATGGCGCCGTGCCAGGCATTGACGTTCTGGCCGAGCAGGGTGATCTCGCGCGTGCCCTGCTCCACCATGCGCCGCGCCTCGGCCAGCACGGCGGCGGCGGGGCGGCTGGATTCGGCGCCGCGGGTGTAGGGCACCACGCAGAAGCTGCAGAACTTGTCGCAGCCTTCCTGGA
>CAMFLK010000363.1 GCA_945957135.1 uncultured Rhodospirillales bacterium | reverse complement strand
GCGCTGAACTGCGCCGCGATTCCCGAAGCCCTTCTGGAAAGCGAGCTGTTCGGCCACGAGAAGGGCGCGTTCAGCGGCGCGCTGTCCCGCCGGGTGGGCAAGTTCGAGGCGGCGGAGCGCGGCACGCTGCTGCTCGACGAAATCGGCGAGATGGACATCCGCCTGCAGGCCAAGCTGCTGCGCGCCATCCAGGAACGCGAGATCGACCGCGTCGGCGGCACCCATCCCGTGCCGATCGACGTGCGCATCCTCGCCACCACCAACCGCGACCTGGTGGCGGAGATCGCTGCCGGGCGCTTCCGCGAGGATCTCTATTTCCGCCTCAACGTGGTGAGCCTGACACTGCCCGCGCTGCGCGACCGGCCGGGCGACATCGTGCCGCTCGCCGAGGTGTTCGCGCGCCGCTTCGCCGAGCTGAACGGGCTGCCCACGCGCGCACTGAGCCCGGCGGCGCAGGCGCGGCTGGCCGGGCATGGCTGGCGCGGCAACGTGCGCGAGCTGGAGAACATCGTGCACCGCGCCGTGCTGCTCGCCACCGGCGAGGCGATCGACGCGGCGGCCATCGAACTGCCCGCCGGCGCCGCGCCGGTGGTGGCATCGGCATCGGCCCCCAGCCTGGTCGGAAGGCGGATGGACGAGGTGGAGCGTGACGTGATTCTTCAGACGCTGGGCCATACGATGGGCAACCGCACCCATGCGGCGACCATCCTGGGCATCTCCATCCGCGCGCTGCGCAACAAGCTGCGCGACTATGCGGCCCAGGGCGTGCCGGTTCCCCCGCCGGTCAACGGCGTGGCGGCCTGATGGGGGAGACGCTTCGCCTGCGCCTGGCGGGGTTGCAGCAGCGCTTCGGCGTTTCGGCACCCGGCACGGACATCGCGCTCGCGGTCGGTATCGTCGGCATCCTCTCGGTGCTGGTGGTGCCGCTGCCGCCGCTGCTGCTCGACCTGGCGCTGTCCGTCTCCATCACCGTCTCGGTGCTGACGCTGATGGTGGCGATCTTCCTCGGCCGGCCGCTGGATTTCACCAGCTTCCCAACCCTGCTGCTGCTGACCACGCTGTTCCGCCTGTCGCTCAACGTCGCCACCACGCGGCTGATCCTGTCGCATGGCAACGAGGGGCCGCTCGCCGCCGGCCACATGGTCGCGGCGTTCGGCGGCTTCCTGATGGGCGGCGATCTGGTGATCGGCCTGATCCTGTTCGTCATCGTGCTGGTGGTGAACTTCATGGTCATCACCAAGGGCTCCGGGCGCATCGCCGAGGTGGCGGCGCGGTTCAGCCTGGACGCGATGCCCGGCAAGCAGATGGCCATCGACGCCGACCTCTCCGCCGGGCTGATCGACGAGAAGACCGCCCGGCTGCGCCGCCGCGAGCTGGAGGAGGAGAGCGGCTTCTACGGCGCGATGGACGGTGCCGCGAAATTCGTGCGCGGCGACGCGGTGGCCTGCCTGATCATCACCGCCATCAACATTCTCGGCGGGCTGGCCATCGGCCTGCTGCGCCACGGCATGTCGTTCGGCGAGGCGGCCACCACCTTCACCACGCTCACGGTGGGCGACGGGCTGGTGAGCCAGATCCCCGCGCTGCTGATCTCCATCGCCGCCGGCATCGTGGTCACCAAGGGTGGCGTGGAGGGCACGGCGGACGCGGCGCTGATGCGCCAGCTCGGCGGCAGCCCGAAGCCGCTGGCGCTGGCCTCGGCCGGGGCGCTGGTGCTGGCGGCGATGCCGGGGGTGCCGACCATCAGCTTCCTGCTGCTGGCCGGGCTCGCCGGCGGCGGCGCGTGGTATCGCCACACCCATCCCGTCGCCGCGGAGGCGCCGGCCGAGGCGGCCGCGGTGGCGCCATCGGAGGCGCCGATCACCGACGTGCTGCGCATCGACATGGTGCGCATCGAGCTCGGCTACGGCCTGCTGGTGCTGGCCGGCGGCGACGCGCCGCGCCTGACGGAGCAGATCAAGGGCCTGCGCCGTTCCGTCGCCGCGGAGATGGGCTTCGTGGTGCCGCCCGTGCGCATCCAGGACAACATGCAGCTGCCGCCCGACCAGTATTCCGTGCGGGTGAAGGAGATCGAGGCGGGCAGCGGCATGATCCGGCCCACCCGCCTGCTCGCCATGGACCCGAACGGGGCGGAGATCGACCTGGCGGGCGAGCGCGCCAACGAACCCACCTTCGGCCTGCCGGCCATCTGGATCGACCCCGCCTTGCGCGAGGAGGCGCTGTTCCGCGGCTGCACCGTGGTCGATCCCGCCAGCGTGCTCACCACCCATCTCACCGAGATCGTGCGCCAGACCATGGCGGAGCTGCTGTCCTTCGCCGAGACGCAGAAGCTGATCGACGAATTGCCGCGCGCCCACCAGAAGCTGGTGAGCGAGCTGATCCCCTCGCAGATTTCGGTGGGCGGGGTGCAGCGCGTCTTGCAGGCGCTGGTGGGCGAGCGGGTTTCCATCCGCGACCTGCCGACCATCCTGGAGGCCATCCAGGAGGCCTGCGCCGGCCAGGCGCGCGCCATTCCCGCCATCGTCGCCCATGTGCGCATGCGCCTCGCCCGCCAGATCAGCGACAGCCATGTCGGGCCGGCCGGCTACCTGCCGCTGATCACCCTGTCGCCGCATTGGGAGGGCGCCTTCGCGGAAGCCATCGTCGGCCCGCCGGAAGACCGCCAGCTCGCCATGGCGCCCAGCGTGCTGCAGGATTTCATGCAGAAATTCCGGGCGGCTTTCGATAGCGCCGCGCAGGCCGGCGAGGCGCCGGTGCTGCTGACCGGCGGCAATATCCGCAGCCATGTCCGCGCCATCGTCGAGCGCATCCGCCCGGCGACGCCGGTGCTGGCGCAGGCGGAAATCTTCGCGCGCAGCCGCATCCGCACCGTGGGCAGCATCTGACATGCGCCTGCGCGTGTTCCGTGACGCCTGCATGGCCGACGCGATGCGCCAGGTGCGCGGCGAGCTGGGGGCGGACGCGCTGATCCTCGCCACGCGCCGGGTGGCCGGCGGCGTGGAGATCACCGCGGCGATCGAGCCGCCGGCCGAGCCGGCGCCGCGCATCGATCCCGCCCGCCGCGCGGCACTGGCCTATCACGGCGTGCCCGCTTCGCTGGCGGCACGGCTGGAAGACGGCCCGTTGGCAAAGATGCTGGCGCAGAGCCTGCGTTTCGCGACGCTCGACCTCGCCACGCCGCTGCTGCTGGCCGGCCCGCCCGGTGCGGGCAAGACGCTGACCACGGCGCGGCTCGCCACGCGGCTGGTGATGCGCGGCCATGCGCCGCTGGTGATCACCGCCGACGGGCGGCGCGCCGGCGCCACCGAGCAGCTGGCCGCCTTCACCCGCGTGCTCGGCCTGTCGCTGGTGGCCGCCAGCCATCCCGCCATGCTCGGCCGCGCCATGCAGGCGCGCAAGCCGGGCCAGGCCGTGCTGATCGACGCGCCGGGCAGCGATGCGTTCGATCGTGGGCAGGGCGAGGAACTTCGCGCGCTCGCCGCCGCCAGCGGCGCGGAATGCGTCGCCGTGCTGCCCGCCGGGCTCGATCCGGCGGAGGCGGCCGACCTCGCCGGCGCCTATCGGGCGATCGGCGCGCGCCTTCTGGTGGCGACGCGGCTGGACGTGGCGCGGCGGCTGGGCGGCGTGCTCGCCGCCGGGC
>CAMFLK010000362.1 GCA_945957135.1 uncultured Rhodospirillales bacterium | reverse complement strand
AGAGACAGGCCTTCGCCTATGCGGGGCATCCGGTGGTGCTGATCGATGCCCGCGCGCGCGACGCGGAGGGGTTCGCGGCGCTCGACAAATCGGCGCGTGAGGAAATCACCGCGACGCTGCATGGACTTTCAGCGATCGGCCTGTTCCCGGAAGGCGATGTCGCGAAACTCGCCGGCCACGTCTCGGTCGTTTCCCACGCCGACGCGCCCGCCGCCCTCGCCGCGGCGGACGTGGTCTTCGAGGGCGTGCCGGAAGTTCCGACGCTGAAGCGGGAGGTTCTCGCGCAGGCATCGCGCCACACGCGCGATGACGCCATCATCGCCTCCACCACCTCCACCATCCTGGTGGACGACATCGCCGACGCGGTGGCGCGGCCGGAGCGCTTCCTCAACGCCCATTGGCTGAACCCCGCGTTTCTCATGCCGCTGGTGGAGCTGTCCGCCGGGGCGCGCACCGATCCGGCGGTGGTGACACGGCTGCGCGAACTTCTTGTTTCCATCGGCAAGAAGCCGGTGCAGTGCGCGGCGAGCCCCGGCTACATCGTGCCGCGCATCCAGGCGCTGGCGATGAACGAGGCGGCGCGCATGGTGGGCGAAGGGGTCGCCAGCGCCGCCGATCTCGACGACGCCATCCGCTACGGCTTCGGCCTGCGCTTCGCCGTGCTCGGGCTGATCGAGTTCATCGACTGGGGCGGCGGCGACATCCTGCACCATGCCAGCGCCTATCTCACCCAGGCGCTGGGCAGCGATCGCTACGCGGCGCCACCGGTGATCGCCGAGAACATGGCGGCGAACCGGCTGGGCCTGCGCAGCGGGCGCGGCTTCTACGATTATGACGGCGTGGACGTGGACGCGTACCGGCGCGAGCGGATGGCCGCCTTCGCGAACCTGCTGAAGGCAACGGGGCTTTTGCGGCCACCCGCCTGACTATTTGTCCTCCTGCGCAATCCTGCCGGTCTCCAGCAGCGATTTCAGGTTGGACAGGATGCGCGGCCAGCCGCCGCCCACCTGCGAGATCAGCTTCGAATCCGCGATGCCGATCGTGTGCGTCACCGTCAGCTTCATCGCCGTGCCCGCCGGCTCCAGCTCCATCTCGCAGCGCGCATCGCCCTCGGCATGTGCCTCGGGATAGAGCTGGTGGCGCCAGCGCAGCACCAGCCGGCGCGGCGCGTCGATTTCTAGCACCTCGCCGTCATCGGCCAGGCGCCCGTCCGCCAGCACCAGCCGCCAGGGCGCGCCCACCGTCCAGGCGCATTCCTGCCGGGCGCCGAACCAGTAGCGCGTGTTGAATTCCGGGTCGGTCAGCGCCTGCCACAGCTTCTCCTGCGTGGTGCGGATATAGGTGACATAGACGAAGCGGCTTTGCGTTTCGGTCATTGCGAGTCTCCTTCCAGTCGACGTTTGAGGTCGGACAGCGCGCCGAGCACCGGCTGCTGGAACTTGCCGATCCAGCGCTCGGCGATGGCGTTGATCGGCACGGCGTTGATGAAGTGCAGCTTCTCCCGCCCCTGCCGGCGCGTTGCGACGAGGCTGGCTTCCTCCAGCACATGGAGATGCTTGGTGACGGCCTGGCGGGTCATCGCCAGCCCGTCGCACAGCTGCCCCAGGGTCTGGCCGTTGCGCGCGTGCAGCCGGTCCAGCAGCCGGCGGCGGTTGGCATCGGCGAGGGCGCGGAAGACAGCGTCATCGTCCATGGCACGATAATATGCAACCATTTGGTTGCATGTCAAGCCTGTGCGTCCCCAACGCGAAAACTCGTGCTAGGCTTGCGGATCAGCATGGAGGGACCGCCGGAATGCGCTTGTTTCCGCTCGCCAGCCTCGTTCTTCTGGCCCTCTCGTCCTGCGACGTGCCGGCCCCGGCGCCCACGGCGGCGGCACCCCCGCCGCCGGCGCCGGTGCCCTTCGCCCAGGCGGTGCAGAATGCCGGCACGGCGGTGTTCACCCAGGCGGCGGTGGACGGCCCCAAGGTGGTGGTGATCGACCCGCTGGTGAACGGCGTGACCGGCGAGCAATCCGCCAGCACCCGCGCCCTCGGCGCCCAGCTGACCGACCTCGCCCGCCAGCGCTTCCCGACCATCAAGGTGGAGCCTTTCACCGCCGCCAGCGTGGCCGCGTCACCGCTGGTGATGGTGGGCACCTTCACGCCGGTGAACGCGCAGAACCAGCCGGCCGGGCTGCGCGAGGCCTACCGGTTCTGCCTGGTGCTGGGCGACCTCAAGACCGGCAAGGTGGTGGCCAAGAGCGTCGCGCGGGCGCTGCCCGCCGGCATCGATTCCACCCCCGTCCGCGCCTTCGCCGACAGCCCGGCCTGGAGCGACGACCCCGCCGTGAAGGCCTATATCAACACCTGCCAGGCCACCAAGGTGGGCGACCCGATCCCGCCCGCCTATCTCAACGGCATCATCACCGCGGCCATGGTGAGCCAGGCGATCGACGCCTACGATGCCGGCCGCTTCGCCGAGGCGCTCGACCTCTACACCGCCGCGCGCGGCACCCCGGCCGGCGACCAGCTGCGCATCTATAACGGCCTGTACCTCACCCGCAGCAAGCTCAACCAGCGCGCCCAGGCCCAGGCGGCGTTCGGCGACGTGGTGGATTACGGGCTGCGCAGCAACCGCCTCGCGGTGAAGCTGCTGTTCCGCCCCGCCTCCACCGCCTTCGTGGCGGACCCGGCGATCAGCGGGTCCTACGACATGTGGCTGCGCGAGATCGCCACCCACAGCGCCACCGCGGGCGCCTGCCTGCAGGTGACGGGCCATACCAGCGCCTCCGGCTCCGCGGCGCTGAACGAGCGGCTCTCGGTGCTGCGCGCGGAATATGTGAAGGGCCGGCTGGAGCAGGATTCCACCGCGCTGCGCGGCCATGTCGTCGCCGCCGGCCAGGGCGCCCAGCAGCCGCTGGTCGGCACCGGGGCGGACGATTCCACGGACGCGCTGGACCGGCGGGTGGAGTTCAAGGTGATCCCCGCTTGCACCTGATCCGCGCCCTCGCTGTCCTGTTCCTGCTGCTGGCGGGCGCGCTGCCCGCTCATGCGGAGGGGGCGATCGCCGGGCGGCGGGTGGCGCTGGTGGTGGGCAATGCGAGCTACCGCAACGTCGATCGGCTGGCCAACTCCGCCAACGACGCGCGGCTGATCGCCGCCACGCTGCAATCCCTCGGCTTCACCCTGGTGGGCGGGGGTGCCCAGATCGATCTCGACCGCGCCCGTCTCGCCCAGGCGGTGCAGGATTTCGGCCATGCCCTGGCCGGGGCGGATGTCGGCCTGTTCTACTATTCCGGCCACGGGTTGCAGGTGCAGGGGGTGAACTGGCTGGTGCCGGTGGACGCCAACCCCACCCGGCCGCAGGACCTCGATTTCCAGATGGTGGATGCCGACCTGGTGCTGCGGCAGATGGACGGCGCGGGCACGCGGCTGAACCTCGTGCTGCTCGATGCCTGCCGCAACAACCCCTTCGCCACGCGCGGGCTGCGGGCGATGCAGGCCGGGCTGGCGGAGATGCGGGCGCCGGAGGGCACGCTGATCTCCTACGCCACCCAGCCCGGCAATGTCGCGGCCGACGGCACCGGCCCCAACAGCCCCTACACCACGGCGCTCGCCTCGGCGATGCGCCAGCCGGGGCTGGATGTGTTCCGGCTGTTCAACC
>CAMFLK010000361.1 GCA_945957135.1 uncultured Rhodospirillales bacterium | reverse complement strand
GACACGCCGGCCAAACAACTCGCTCAGGCAGGCCTCACCGCGAAGGACATCGTCGGGACGGTCCTCGCCGCCGTGCGACCGTTGAAGGAACCCATCGGATGATGCAGACCGGCCGGCGCGTCCTGTTCGCCCTCGCCTTCGGCCTCCTCCTGCCGCAGGCCGCCCGCGCCGACACGCCGGTCGCCGCCATCACCAAGCTGAACGACGCGCTCCAGGCGCTGATGCATGCCGGCAAGGCCACGCCGTTCGAGACGCGGGTGAAGACCTTCCAGCCCGTGCTGGAGCAGGTGTTCGACCTGCCGCATATCCTTCAGGCCAGCGTCGGCCCGCGCTGGTCCAGCTTCACCGACGCGCAGCGCGCGGCCCTGCTGGACGCCTTCATCCCCTTCACCGTGTCGAACTGGGTGGCGAACTTCAATTCGTATGCCGGCCAGAAATTCGTCATCGTGCCGGAGGAGCGCAAGGCCGGCACCGATGTGGTGGTGCAGACCCGCATCGTCCCCACCGCGGGCGAGGAGGCGCGGCTGGACTACGTGATGCAGGGCTCCGGCACCGATTGGAAGGTGGTGGACATCCTCTACAACGGCTCCATCAGCCGGGTGGCGGTGCAGCGCTCCGACTTCCGCACGCTGCTCACCGGCAGCGACCCCACCGCGCTGATCAACTCGATGCGCCAGAAGACCCAGGCGCTGGCCGCCGGAGGCTAGCGCCCTATCCTTTTCCTGCTGTTCGCCGCCCTGACCATCGCCGGCATCGCCCAGGCCACGCTCGGCCTGCTGGCGCTGCGGCGCTTCGCCCGCCGCGCCGACCCGCCCGGCCCACGCCCGCCGATCACCATCCTCAAGCCGCTCTACGGCGACGAGCCGCTGCTGGAGGCGGCGCTGGCCACCACCTGCCTTCAGGACTACCCCGAATACCAGGTGGTCTTCGGCGTCCATTCCCCCGCGGACTCCGCCCACCCCGTGGCCGAACGCGTCCGCGCCCGCTTCCCCGATCGCGATATCGCCCTGGTCGCCGATGCCACCGTCCACGGCGAGAACGGCAAGGTCTCCAACCTCATCAACATGATGGCGGCGGCCAGGCACGGGGTGATCGTCATCGCCGACAGCGACGTCCATGCCGCGCCCGACTACCTCGCTCGCCTCGCCGATGCCCTGGCCCGGCCGGGCGCCGGCCTCGCCTGCACCCTCTATGCCGGCCGCGCCGCCCATCCCGGCTGGGTCGGCCGGCTCGGCGTGCTCGGCATCACCACCTGCTTCCTGCCCGGCGCGCTGCTGGCCCGCGCCATGGGGCGGCAGGACTGCCTGGGCGCCACCATGGCCCTGCGGCGCGAGACGCTGGAGGCCATCGGTGGGTTTCCCGCGCTGGCCGACCACCTGGCCGACGACGCGGTGCTCGGCCTCAAAATTCGCGCCCTCGGCCTCGATGTCCGCCTCGCCCACACCGTGCCCGCCACCACCGTGCCGGAAACCCGGCTCTCCCCGCTCTGGCGCCACGAGCTGCGCTGGGGCCGCACCATCCGCCAGCTGGAACCGGCCGGATTCGCCGCCTCCCTGCTGCAATACCCGCTGGCCTGGGCGCTGCTCGCGCTGCTTCTGACCCCCTCCATCCCCTCGCTCCTGCTCTTCGCCGCCGCCTGGGCCGCCCGCGCCGCCATCGCGCTGGCCATCGACACGACTCTCGGCCTTGCGCGAAAAGCACTTGCCTCGCCCGCCGCCATCTGGCTTCTGCCCCTGCGCGACCTCATCTCCGTGGCCGTGGTCCTCGCCAGCTTCCTCGCCGACCGGGTAGAATGGCGGGGCCAGGTGATGCACGCCCGCCCCGCGCCGCCCGAAGGATTCGAACCATGATGAAGACCCTGTTCCTCCAGCCCCCTTCCTTCGACGGGTTCGACGGCGGCGCCGGCTCCCGCTACCAGGCCAAGCGCGAGATCCGCAGCTTCTGGTTCCCCACCTGGCTGGCCCAGCCCGCCGCCATCGTGCCCGGCAGCAAGCTGATCGACGCGCCCCCTGCCGGCATCACCATGGAAACCGTGCTGGCAGAAGCGAAGCAGCGCGACCTCTGCGTCATCCACACCTCCACCCCCTCCTTCGCCTCCGACGTCCGCGTCGCCGCCGCGCTGAAGGAGGCGAACCCGAACATCATGATCGGCATGGTCGGCGCCAAGGTCGCGGTACAGCCGGAGGAAAGCCTGCGCAAGGGCGCCCCCATCGACTTCGTCGCCCGCAACGAGTTCGACTTCACCATCAAGGACGTCGCCGAAGGCAAGGACTTCGCCGCCATCGACGGCATTTCCTGGCGCGGCCGCGACGGCAGCATCACCCATAACAAGGACCGCGCGCTGATCCACGACATGGACCAGCTGCCCTTCGTCACCGACGTCTATCAGCGCGACCTGCGCATCGAGGACTACTTCATCGGCTACCTCATGCACCCCTACATCTCGATCTACACGGGACGGGGCTGCAAGAGCCGCTGCACCTTCTGCCTGTGGCCGCAGACCGTGGGCGGCCACGCCTACCGCACCCGCAGCCCCGAACACGTCGCCGCGGAAATCCGCCAGGCCAAGAAGAACTTCCCCCAGGTGCGCGAGTTCTTCTTCGACGACGACACCTTCACCGACGACCTGCCGCGCGCCGAAGCCATCGCCCGCGAGCTCGGCAAGATGGGCATCACCTGGTCCTGCAACGCCAAGGCCAACGTGCCCCGCGAAACCCTGAAAGTGCTGCGCGACAACGGGCTGCGCCTGCTGCTGGTCGGCTACGAAAGCGGCAACCAGCAGATCCTGCACAACATCAAGAAGGGCATGCGCATCGAGGTCGCGAAGAAGTTCACCAAGGACTGCCACGAGCTCGGCATCAAGATCCACGGCACCTTCATCCTCGGCCTGCCCGGCGAAACCAAGGAAACCATCGAGGAAACCATCCGCTTCGCGACCGAGATCAACCCCCACACCCTCCAGGTCTCCCTCGCCGCCCCCTATCCCGGCACCTTCCTGCACAAACAGGCGGTGGAGAACGGCTGGCTGGACGCCGACCACGCGGAGCTGATCGACGACCACGGCATCCAGATCGCGCCGCTGCACTACCCGCACCTGAGCCACACGGAAATCTTCGAATCCGTGGAAACCTTCTACCGCCGCTTCTACTTCCGCGCGCCGAAGATCGCCTCCATCGTCAACGAAATGATCCGCAGCCCCCAGATGATGAAACGCCGCCTGCGCGAAGGGGTGGAATTCTTCCACTTCCTGCGGGAGCGGAAGAAGATCGCGGCCTGAGGCGGGGCGAGAAGGAAGGAAGCGCGTTCTTTTTTGAAAAAAAGAACCAAAAAACGTTTGCTCGTTTTCGCGGCTCCGGTTCCGGCCTCGCCGTCCTCGTGCCCCCCCATCCCCATCATCTCCCGCATCGTCTTGACCGGGCTTGTCCCGGTCACCCACGCCGTGCCGTGCCGCCGGCGGGGCCGACTTGAGTTCCGTACATGCGTCATCGCCTCGGGAATCACCCGAGTTTTTGAGAGTTCCAGAGTTTTGCGGGTCAAGCCCAGCCAGGGTCTTCCCACCAGCGCGGCCTGACGATGCGGCGCGGGTGGGGTTGCGGGCGTTCCCAGGTGAGGATGTGCATGGGGCGTGAGGGGGCGATCCCGGGGAGCGGCATCT
>CAMFLK010000360.1 GCA_945957135.1 uncultured Rhodospirillales bacterium | reverse complement strand
AGATACGCGCCCCACAAAAGCGCTGCAACAGGAAAATGCAGAGAAAATAGTAACAAATTGTATCTAATCCGATTGTGCCATACCCCAGGGGGTGCGGGGTGCCCGAGAGGCTTCGGTCTTGTGCGAAGCCATCGCCGTATGGCGGAGCCTCACCCCTGCCGCGACAAGGGGTCGCGGCGGGATGGCCGGAACAAGCCCGTCCATGACGAATCTAAGAAATTTGAAAGAGAAAGCCACAGCGCAGCCAAGTATCAAAAGTTTTTTGGTTCTTTTTTCCAAAAAAGAACCGCTTCCTTACTTCCTTCTTCTCTCCCACACCCCCACCAGCATCGCCGCGAACCCGCTGGCCGCGCCGATGCCCACGGCCCAGCGGGGGCCGAACGCGTCGGCCACCCAGCCGACGATGGGGGCGCCGATGGGGGTGCCGCCTTGGACGATGGCCAGGCGCAGGGCCATCACCCGGCCGCGCATCGCCGGTTCGGTGGAGAGTTGCATCAGGCTGTTGGAGGTGTTGGTGAAGGTGAGGGAGGCGACGCCCACCACCACCAGGGTCGCGGCGAACAGCCAGAAGCTCGGGGCGAGGGCGGCGAGCGTGCAGCCCACGCCGAACAGGGCGGCGCCGCGCAGCAGGGTGGGCATGTCCGGCCGTTCGCGGCCGGCCGCCAGCAGGGCGCCGGCGATGGTGCCCACGGCCATGATGGAGGAGAGCAGGCCGAAGGCGCGGGCGTCGCGGTGGAACACGGCCACGGTCATGGTGGAGATGAACAGCTGGAAGTTCAGCCCGAACGTGCCGATCAGGAACAGCATGCCCAGGATCGCCAGCAGGTCCGGCCGTCCGCGCACATAGGCCAGCCCGTCGATGAAGCCGCTGCGCCGGCGGGTGGGGCGGTCATTGGCCCGGTCGTCGGTGTGCAGGTCGCGCACGCGCAGGCAGGCGAGCGAGACCAGCACGGCGAAGAAGGAGAGTCCGTTGGTCACGAAGGCCCAGCCGGTGCCGACGGAGGCGATCACCAGCCCGGCGATGCCCGGCCCCACCATGCGCGCGGCGTTGAACGAGGTGGAGTTGAGCGCGATGGCGTTGGCCAGGTCCTGGTCGCCCACCAGTTCGGAGACGAACACCTGGCGCACCGGCGCGTCGAACGCCGCGGCGCAGCCGGACAGGAAGGCGAAGACCTGCACGTGCCACAGCCGCACCAGGCCGGAGATCGTGAGCAGGCCGAGCGCCAGCGCCAGCCCGCCCATCGCCGCCTGGGTGGCGATCAGCAGGTGGCGGCGGTTGATCCGGTCGGCGAGCGTGCCGGTCCAGGGCACCAGCAGCAGTTGCGGGCCGAATTGCAGCGCCATCACCAGCCCCACGGCCGAGGCGTTCTGGTGGGTGAGCTGGGTCAGCACCAGCCAGTTCTGTGCCGTGCGCTGCATCCAGGTGCCGATATTGGACACCAGCGACCCCGCCGCCCAGACGCGGTAGTTGTGGCCGCGCAGCGAGCGGAAGATGGATCGCGCCGGATTGCTCGCGGCCATTATGGGACGTCTCCGGGACTCGGGCGGGCCGGCGGGCGGCCTCTCCGCTGGCGTGATTGTGCCTGCCCCGCCGGCGGCGTCCAGCCGTGGGGCGTGATGGTCAGGCCGAGTGCCTCGCGCCCGTCCGGTTGCGGCGTGGTGTGTGGGTGCCCGGCCGCGCGCCCAGCGCGCGCAGAATTTCGGCCGGCTGCTGGAAGATCAGGCGCAGCAGCGTCCGCGCGGCGGGGTCGGGGGTGAAGCGGCCCTGTTCCCAGCCGCGGATGGTGGTGACGGGAACGACGATCAGCTTGGCGAACTGCTCCTGGGTCATGCGCACCTTTTCGCGGGCGGCGCGGGGGTTCACCCAGACATAGCCTTCCGGCAGGGGGGTGTCCGGCTGTTCGCCGTCCTCGATCATGTGGCGGCGGATGTCGTCTTCCGTCGTCGCGTCGATCCTGGCGCGATCGATCCGCGGCGGGTGCTTCAGGATATCGGCGAGTTTTCGGCGGACGATCGCCATTTCAATGCTTCCCTTCGGTTGGCGGTGCGCGCCGAGATGATCCGGTACACCTCACCCCGCATCGTGAAGACCACCACGAGCACATGCCCGGCGACGGCGCCGACCGCCTTGTGGCGCAGCTCCCCGCCGCGCTGCTGGTCCTCCAGCACCAGCACGTGGCCGGCGAAAATCCGGCTGGCATGATCGAATCCGAAGCCGCGCTGGCGCAGGTTCCGGTCGCTCTTGTCGTCATGCCATTCGAATTCCACGGCTCCGCATAATATAAGAGATTCACGCAGTGTGGCCAGATCGGCTACGCTGACTTCGCCGATCCTGCCGCGGCGGACCCCTTGCATCCGCGCCGCGCTTGGGCTTCAACCCGCCCCCCACATTCCACAGGCAGGATCATGCGCCCCGCGATCGGCATCGATTTCGGCACGACCAACAGCGTGGTCGCGGTGTTGGGCGCGGCGCGGCAGCCGGAGGTGTTCCGCTCCGTGCTGTGCTTCTGGAACGAGGAGGTGGGGGTGGGCACCCATCTGCGCCACGCGGCCGGGCCGGCGGCGATCGAGGCCTATCTCGGCGATCCGCTGGACAGCCGGCTGATCATGTCCACCAAGACCTATCTCGCCCAGCGCAGCTTCACGGAGACGCGCATCTTCGGCCGCCGCTTCACGCTGGAGCAGCTGGTCGGCACCTTCCTGCGCGCGCTGCCGGGGGCGAAGGCGGAGGATCTGCGCGGGGCCAGCGTGGTGGCCGGGCGGCCGGTGCGCTTCGCCGGCGAGCACGCGGACGACGCGCTGGGCCTGGCGCGGCTGCGCGGCGCCTTCGCCGAGGCGGGGCTGGCGGAGGTGGATGTGGCGCTGGAGCCGGAGGGGGCGGGCTACCGTTTCGCCCGCACGCTGGACCGCGAGGCGACGGTGCTGATCGGCGATTTCGGCGGCGGCACCAGCGATTTCTCGGTGATGCGCTTCACCCCCGGCGCCGGGCTGGTGACGCCGCTGGCCCATGGCGGCATCGGCATCGCCGGCGACGTGTTCGATTTCCGCATCATCGACCGGGTGATCTCGCCGCGCCTCGGCAAGGGCGACACCTACCGGCCGGGCAATACCGACCTGCCGGTGCCGCCCGAGTATTTCTCCTCCTTCGCGCGCTGGCACCGGCTGTCGCTGATGCGCAATCCCAAGACGCTGCGCGAGATCGGCGAGGTGGCGCGCTTCGCGAAGCACCCGGAGCGGCTGCGCGGGCTGATCCGGCTGATCGAGGAGGAGCTGGGCTACCGGCTGTACCAGACGGTGTCGCAGGCCAAGGCGGCGCTGTCGCGCGCCGAGCAGGCCGAGCTGCGCTTCGCCCATGCCGGGCTCGACATCGCGCGCACCATCACCCGCGCCGAGTTCGAATCCTGGATCGCGCCCGACCTCGCGCGGATCGGGGCGACGATCGACCATGTGGTGGAGCAGGCGGGGCTGGGGCGCGGGGCGATCGACCATGTGTTCCTCACCGGCGGCACCTCCTTCGTGCCCGCAGTGCGCGCGCTGTTCGACGCGCGGTTCGGGGCGGAGCGGGTGCAGTCGGGCGGCGAGTTCGTCTCGGTGGCGGAGGGGCTGGCGCTGATCGCGCGTGACCGGTCGCGATGAGCGGGCGGCCGGAGCGCGGC
>CAMFLK010000359.1 GCA_945957135.1 uncultured Rhodospirillales bacterium | reverse complement strand
GAAAAGACGGGATAACCTCCAGCCAAGACGAATTGACCTGATTTCCCCTTGGGACCTGTTCCCGAGGCGTCGCCGCATGTACAAGCCAAAACGAATAAAGTCTTTTTGCTTCTTTTTCTTCAGAAAAAGAAGGCGCTTCCTTCCTTCCCCCCTCAATCCTCAACCGCCTGATACGACAGCACCCGCAATTCGCGGCGGATCGGGTAGGTGGAGGAGGGCATGAGTTGGGTGAGCATGATGACTGTCATGTCTTCGGCGGGGTCGATCCAGAAGGCGGTGCTGGCGGCCCCGCCCCAGGCGACTTCGCCTGGGGTGCCGAGGATTTGGGCGCGAGCGGGGTCCAGCGTGACGGAGAAGCCCAGGCCGAAGCCGATGCCTTCGTAGTTGCTTTCGCTGAAGCGGGCCTGGCCCATGGCGGCCATGTCGCCGTTCAGGTGGTTGCTGGTCATCAGCTCCACGGTCTTGCGGCCGAGCAGGCGGTTTCCGTCCAGGCTGCCCTTGTTGAGGATCATGCGGCAGAAGCGCAGGTAGTCGCCGGCGGTGGAGACCAGGCCGCCGCCGCCGGAGGGGACGTTGACCGGGCGGGTGAAGCGGCTTTCGCCGGGGTCGTCGAACAGCACGGTGCCGCCCTTGCCGTTGGCCACGTAGTTGGCGGCGAAGCGGGCGAGGCGGTCGGCGGGGACGTGGAAGCCGGTCTCGCTCATGCCCAGCGGGGCGAGCACGCGGGTCATCATGAAGGTTTCGAAGCCGGTGCCGGAGATCACCTCCACCAGCCGGCCGAGCACGTCGGTGGCGATGGAGTAGTTCCAGGCCGCGCCGGGGTGGGCGAGCAGCGGCATGGTGGCGGCGCGTTTGACCACGTCTTCCAGCGTGGTGTCGGTGGTCTGGAAATCGACGCCGGCGTCGCGGTACATGGCGTCCACGGGGGTGGAATCCATGAAGCCGTAGGTCAGGCCGGAGGTATGGGTCAGCAGGTCGCGGAAGGTGATGCCGCGGCGGGCCGGTTCGCTGTCGAATTTCAGCCGGCTGCCGGCGAGGAAGACGCGCATGTCGGCGAATTCCGGCAGGAAGCGGGAAATCGGGTCGTCGAGCTGGAAGCGGCCTTCCTCGTAGAGCATCAGGATGGCGAGCGAGGTGAGCGGCTTGGTCATGGAGTAGATGCGCACCAGCGTGTCCGCCGCCATTTTCGTGCCGCGCGCGATGTCGGACAGGCCGGTGGCGCGGAAATAGGCGGTGCGGCCGCGCCGGTGGATCGTGACGGACAGGCCGGGCAGCTTGCCGCTGTCCACCAGCCGGTCCATCCAGCCGTCGATGAGGGCGAGGCGGCTGGCGGAGAGGCCGGCGGCCTGTGCGTCGGTGACGGTGGCGTCCATGGCGAAATCCTCGGTTCAGCTCGGGGTGGCAGGATCGGCCAGATAGCGGCGGCGCGCCAGGGTCAGCCCGTCGCCGATCGGCAGCATGGTCATGTCCACGCGCGGGTCGGCGTGAATTTTGCGGTTCAGGGCGCGCAGCGCCGCGGTGTCGGCGGATTGGTCGGCCGGGTCGATCACCGCGCCGCCCCACAGCACGTTGTCGATGGCGATCACCCCGCCGGGGCGGATCAGGCGCAGGCAGCGTTCGTAGTAGGAGTCGTATCCCGTCTTGTCGGCGTCGATGAAGGCGAAGTCGAAGCGGTCGGCCTCGCCCTCGGCCAGCAGCGAGTCGAGCGTGGCGAGCGCCGGGCCGATGCGCAGGTCGATGCGCGCGGCGACGCCGGCGGATTCCCAGAACGGGCGGCCGATGGCGGTGAAGTCGGCGCTGATGTCGCAGGCCACCAGCGTGCCGTCCTCGGGCAGGGCGGCGGCGACGGTGAGGGCGGAGTAGCCGGTGAAGGTGCCGATCTCGAGTGCCCGGCGCACGTCGAGCGTCTTGATCAGGAAGGCCATGAACTGGCCCTGGTCGGCGCCGATCTGCCAGCCGGCATGGCTGCCGCGCCGCGTGGCGTGGCGCAGCTCGGCCTGTTGCGGGGTTTCGCGGGTGCCGGTTTCCAGCACATAGGCCGCGAGCTCGTCGGTCATGTCGAGATAGCGGCCCATCACGCCTCCAGTGCCGAGGCGACGAACTGCGCCCAGGCCAGCGCCGCCCGGTCCGCCCCGCGCGGGGCGACGATCTGGATGCCCAGCGGCAGGCCGGCGGGGCCGATGCCGGCGGGCACGGTGACGCAGGGCACGTGCAGCGCGGTCCACAGGAAGTTGAAGCCGGGATCGCCGGTCCAGCCGATTCCTTCGGGGGCGATGCCGGGGGCGGCGGGGGTGAGCAGGATGTCGAACCCCTCCATGCCCAGGGGGAAGCGGGCCTGCAGCGTGGTCATGGTGGCCAGGGCCTCGGCGCGGGCGGCTTCGCCGGCGGCGAGGGCGGTTTCCAGGCGGTCGCGCAGATCCTCGCTCAGCCCGTCGCGGGCGAAGGCGAGTTCCCAGCCCATGTTCAGGGCGCTCTCGCCGTTCATCACGAGGGGGTGGGCCTGGGCCATGGCGGCGAAATCGGCGGGCAGGTCGTGGTCGGCGAGAAGGGCGCCGGCGCGGGCGAGGCGGGTGGCGGCGTGCTCCATCAGCGCGGCGGTTTCCGGGGCGGCGAGCGGCCAGGACGGGGAGCGGCACAGGCCGATGCGCGGGGGGCGGCCGGGTTTGGTGTCGGGATCGCCGAGATCGCGCCGGGACACGGCGCCGGCGAACAGGGCGCAATCGGCCACGCTGCGGGCCATCACGCCGATCGTGTCGAGGCTGGTGGCCATCACCTTCATGCCCATGCGCGGGATGGTGCCGAAGCTGGGCTTGTAGCCGACCACCCCGCAGAAGGCGGCGGGGCGGATGATGCTGCCGGCGGTCTGGGTGCCGAAGGCGAGCGGGAAGAACCCGGCGGCGACCCCGGCGGCCGAGCCGCTGCTGGAGCCGCCGGGCGTGTGGGCCGGGTTGTGCGGGTTGGTGGTGGGGCCAGGGCGTTTGGTGGCGAATTCGGTGGTGACGGTCTTGCCCATCACCACCGCCCCCTCCGCCCGCGCCCAGCCGACGCAGGCGGCGTCGGCCCGGGGACGGTGGCCCTGCCAGATCGGCGAGCCGTAGGCGCTGGGCATGTCCGCCGTGTCCAGCACGTCCTTCACGCCGATGGGCAGGCCGTGGAGGCGGCCGGTTCGGGCGGCTTCGGCGGCGGCGCGGACGGCACGGCCGTCGAAATGGGCGAAGGCGTTCACCGTGCCTTCGCGCGCGGCGATGCGCTCCAGGCAGGATTCGGCGAGGGCGACCGGGTGCAGCGTGCCCGCCTGCATCCGGCGCAGCGCGGCGGTGGCGGTCAGGGCGTGCGGGTCGGTCATGCGGCGGGCCTTGCTTGGGCGGAACCCGCCAAGGGTGGCGCGGCCGGCGCGCGAGGTCCATCCTGGCGGCATGCACGAATGCGACACCTTGCCGCCGGTGACGGTGGGCCGCACGGCGGAAGGGGGGCTGACCTATCTGGTCAACCTCTCCCCCGCCGCCCTGCCCCCGGTGCGGCTGCGCGACCTCGACGCGGCGTGGGAGGCGGCGCGGGCGGCGGCGATCGCCGGGCGCTGGGGGCCGCCGCGCCTGTTCCGCTTCCGCCGGCCGGACGGCAGCGTGGCCGACCTCGCGCTGGCCGACGCCGATGCCTGCTGCTGGGCCGCCGCGGTGGACGCCACGGTGG
>CAMFLK010000358.1 GCA_945957135.1 uncultured Rhodospirillales bacterium | reverse complement strand
GCCCACACCGGCGCCGCCGCCACCCTTGCCGCTGCCCCCGCCGCCGGTCCCCCCGCCGCCGGCGCCGCCGAGCACGACCAGCCCGCCCAACGTGACCAAGAACCCCGCGCCGGACAGCCACGAACTGGCCAACACGCTGGAGCGGCTGAAGAACCTCCGCCCGCAGACCACCCCACCCACCGCGCGGCCCAACCCCGCCGCCGGCGGCAGCCCCAATGCCGGCGGCACCCGCACCGGCGACATCACCGGCACGCTGACGGAGGGGCAGCGCGGCGCCATCGGCGACCGGGTGCGCGAGTGCTGGACCAAGGATGCCGGCGCCCTGGACATCGAGAAGCTCTCCGTCCAGCTGGTGGTCACCTATGACGAGACCGGCACCGTGCGCATCGCCGATATCGGCCCGGCCGACCAGGGCCGCATGGGCGACCCGCGCTTCCGCGCCTTCGCCGAGCGCGCCCGCCGCGCCGTGCTCGATTCGCATTGCGCCACCCTGCCGCTGCCCAGGAACGAGCTGGGCAAGCGCGGCAACCTGACCTTCCGATTCAAACCGTGAGAGCGAGTATTCCAATGACCCCTATTGGCGGCGACCCCATCCGACTCGGCCGGCGCGGCCTGTTCGCCGGCGGTGCTGCCCTGCTCGCCGCCCCCGCGGTCGCCCGCGCCCAGTCGGCGGAAATCACCGTGGACCGCGCCCGCACCGAGCCCATCCCCATCGCCATCCCCGCGCTCGCCGGCAGCGGCGGCGACGCCGGGCGGCTGGGTCAGGACATCGCCGGCGTCATCACCAACAATCTGCGCAATTGCGGCCTGTTCCGCCCGATCGACCCCGGCGCCTTCGTCGGCGCCCCCACCGCCGACCTGCCGAATTTCGCCAACTGGAAGGCCGTCGGCGCCCAGGCGCTGGTCACCGGCCGCGTGGAGAGCCAGGGCGGGGACAAGGTGCGCGTGGAGTTCCGCCTGTGGGACGTGCTGCCGCAGCAGCAGATCCAGGGCACCGTGTACACCACCACGCTCGGCAACTGGCGCCGCATCGCCCACATCATCAGCGACGTGATCTACGAGCGGCTGCTGGGCGAGAAGGGCTATTTCGACACGCGCATCGTCTATGTCGCCGGCACCGGCCCGCGCGACCGGCGCGTCCGGCGCCTGGCCATCATGGACCAGGACGGCGAGAACAACCGCATGCTGACCGATGGCAGCGCCACGGCCCTCACGCCGCGCTTCCACCCCACGCGCGACCAGATCGCCTTCATGAGCTACGTCAACAACCGCCCGCGCGTGTACACCTTCGACCTCGGCAGCGGCCGGCAGGCCTCGCTGGGCAATTTCGACGGCATGACCCTCTCGCCGCGCTACAGCCCGGATGGCGGCAGCATCATCATGGCGCAGACGCGCGGCAGCGGGTCGGACATCATCGTGGTGCCCGCCGGCGGCGGCGGCGCGCGGCGGCTGACCGATTCCGGGGCGATCGACGTCTCCCCCTGCTACTCGCCGGACGGCAGCCAGATCGTGTTCAACTCCGACCGCGGCGGCGACCAGCAGATCTACGTGATGGATGCCGGCGGCGGCGGCGTGCGGCGCATCAGCTTCGGCCGCGGCCGCTACGCCACCCCGGTGTGGTCGCCGCGCGGCGACCTGATCGCCTTCACCCGCATCGGCGGCAACGGCTTCGCCATCGGCGTGATGCGGCCGGACGGCTCGGGCGAGCGCATCCTGTCCGAGAGCTTCTACGTCGAAGGCCCCACCTTCGCGCCCAACGGCCGCGTGATCATGTTCTGGCGCGAGACCCCGGCGCGCGACAGCCGGGGCAACGGCTTCTCCGCCCGCCTCGTCTCCATCGACATCACCGGCTTCAACGAGCGCCCGATCACCACGCCGACCGACGCCTCCGAGCCCGCCTGGTCGCCGCTGCTGGCCTGAGGACCCTCAAATCCTCATGAGCATGGCTGCAATCCCCGCCCCCGGCCCCCGCTTGGCTTGACCCCGCTCTCGTTGCGGGAGTAAGCGCCGCCGGGGGCTAGTTTCCGAGGAATTCGGGCCGCGACGCCCGATCCGCTCAACCGCTGATTCAGGAATGCAACTGGCATGAACTCCACCAAGACCCTCCCCACCCTGGGCGCGCTGGCGCTGATGGCGCTGCTCGGCGCCTGCTCCTCCACGCCCGAGGCGCAGCCCGCTGCCACGCCGGTCAGCACCGGCCCGGTGCCGGGCAGCCAGGAAGACCTGGTGGCCAATGTCGGCGACCGCGTGTTCTTCGATTTCGACAAGTCCAGCCTGCGCGGCGACGCCCGCGCCACGCTCGACCGTCAGGCCGCGTGGCTCGCCAAGTTCCCGCAGAACCAGGTGCAGGTCGCCGGCAACACCGACGAGCGCGGCACCGTGGAATACAACCTCGCCCTCGGCCAGCGCCGCGCCAACGCCGCGCGCGACTATCTGGTCGCCAAGGGCACGGCCGGCTCGCGCATCACCACCATCAGCTTCGGCAAGGAGCGCCCGACCGCGCTGGGCTCCGACGAGCAGGCCTGGGCGCAGAACCGCAACGCGATCACGTCCGTTCGCTGATTTTCAGCGTACCAGCTGCGATGAAGGGGCAAGGGCGGCGCAATGCCGCCCTTGCCTTTTTCGTCTCCGGCTTCTTTATCTCCCTGTCGATATTGTCTTTGTTTGGCGCGCCGCCGCCGACCAACCCGGCGCGCGATATCGGTCAGCGTTGACGACGGAAGAGTCGTCGTCAACGCTGACCGATATCTTATTCGATCTGAGGAATCCGGCACCATGAAGCGTGTGATGGCCGCGTGCGGTATGGCGCTGATCCTGGGCAGCACCCTTGCGGCCCCGGCGCGGGCGCAGATGGACAGCCGCGAGGCGATCCAGCTGCAGAACCAGATCCTGGAGCTGAAGCGCGACCTGCAGCAGCTGCGCGGCGGCGCCGGGTCTTCCACCCTGGGCGGCTACCGCGCCAGCCCGCCCCCCGCCGCACCCTCCGGCAATGTCAACGACGCCACCGCCGCCCTGCTCAACCGCGTGCTGGCGCTGGAAGACCAGATGCGCGACCTGCGCGGCCAGATCCAGCAATCGGACAACGCCCACACCCAGGCCGAGCAGCAGCTGCGCAAGGACCTCGACGACCTGAACTTCAAGCTGGGCAGCGGCCCGCCGCCGGCGCGCGGCCCGTCCCAGGCCCAGGCGACGCCGCCCTCGCCGGTGCCCGCCAACCCCGCCGCGCCCCGCCGCACGCCGGAGCTGGCCATGCAGGAAGGCAACGCCGCCCTGGCACGGCGCGACTATCCGGCCGCCGAGGCCGCCGCCCGCGAGGTGCTGGCCGGCCCGCGCGGCCCGCGCGCGCTCGATGCCCAGTTCCTGCTGGCCCAGGCCCTGGCCGGCAAGCGCGACTACCAGGGCGCCGCCGTGGCCTATGACGACGCCTACAGCCGTTCGAAAACCGGGGCGCGGGCGCAGGATTCGCTGCTCGGCCTCGCCAACTCGCTCACCGCCATCGGCGAGAAGAAGGCGGCCTGCCAGGCGCTGGACAAGATGCGCGCCGAATTCCCCACCCCCCGCGCCGATCTGCGCGAACCCATCACCGCCGCCCGCACCCGTGCGGGCTGCCGCTGAGCCGCTTTCGTCAGGCGCGCCGCCGCCGGCCAACCCGGCGCGCGACTTCACCGCCGCCATGGCGCGGCTCGGCCCGTTCGAGCCGGCAC
>CAMFLK010000357.1 GCA_945957135.1 uncultured Rhodospirillales bacterium | reverse complement strand
GCGCTGACCAGGTTGTTGAGGGCTTTCATCGCGTGGGCCGAGCCGACCGCGCCGGTGCGGGTGATGCTTGAGCCCATGGATTGCAGCGCGGGTTCGGCGCGTGCGATGGCGGCGGCGTCGCCGCCGGCCATGATGGCGAGGGTGCCGGTCTTGGCCCGCGGCACGCCGCCGGAGACCGGCGCGTCGATCAGCACGCCGCCGCGTGTGGCGGCTTCGGCGGCGAAGGTTTTCGTCATCGCCGGCACGCCGCTGGACATTTCCGCCACCACGGCGCCGGCGGCCAGCCCCGCGAGCACGCCGCGATCGCCGCGCAGCACGGTGGCCACGATGGCGCTGCTGGGCAGCATGGTGATGACGAGGTCCGAGCGTTCCGCCACCTCGCGCGGGTCGGTGGCGGCGGTGGCGCCGAGTTGGGCCGCCAGCGCGTCGCGGCGCGCGTGGTCGCTGTCGAGCAGGGTGAGCGGGAAGCCGGCCGCGGCCAGCCTGGCCGACATTTCGCTGCCCATGGCGCCCAGGCCGATGAAGCCGACCCGCAGCGTGTGATCATCCGCCATGACCGTTTCCCCCGGTTGCCTTCGGTTCGCGAAGGCCGATTGCGCATCGTGTAGTATTGTCATACACACATACGTCGTTAAGCTGCGGCCGACGTGGCGTCAAGCCACCGCCGGCACGGGGCTTGGGGGAAGGGGGCGATGTCCGGTTACGAAATCCTGGCACTGCGATACGCGACCAGCGCGGCCGGGCGGCTGGGCCATGAGAATTTCATCTCCGCCGGCGACCTGCACGACGCCCCCATGCCGCTCGACTACTATCTGTGGGTGATCCGTGGCCAGGGCCGGGTGGTGGTGGTCGATACCGGCTTCGGCACGGCGGCGGCGACGCGGCGCAACCGCGTGCTGCTGCACCAGCCGGTCGATCTGCTGGCCAGGGCGGGGGTGGTGGCGGAGACGGTGGAGCATGTCGTGCTCACCCATCTGCACTACGACCATGCCGGCTGCGTCTCCGCCTTTCCGCGCGCGACGTTCCACCTGCAGGATTCCGAGATGGCGTTCGCCACCGGCCGCTATGTGTGCCACGCCTGCCTGAGCGCGCCGTTCGACGTGGCGGATGTGCAGGAGGTGGTCGGCCGCCTCTATGCCGGGCGGGTGCGTTTCCACGACGGCGTGGGCAGCGTGTTTCCGGGCATCGATCTTTTCCGGGTGGGCGGCCATTCCGGCGGGCTCCAGGTGGTGCGGGTGGCCACGGCGCGCGGGCCGGTGGTGCTGGCCTCCGACGCCTTCCACTTCAACGCCAACCGGCTGCGGCGCTCGCCGTTTCCCATCGTCCTGCACCTGGGCGAGATGCTGGAGGGGTACCGGCGCTGCGAGGAACTGGCCGAGGGCGACGAGACGCGGCTGATCCCCGGCCACGATCCCGAGGTTCTCCGCCGCTGGCCGCGCATGGACCCGGGCATCGCGGACATCGTGCGGCTGGACCTGCCGCCGACCGCGCCGCCCGGCGCGCCGGCATGAGATGGACAACGAGCCCGAAGGGCCTTGCAAGGAAGAAGCGCCGTGATCGACCTGAATGAATCGCTCGAGACGCCCGGCGGGCGGGTGACCATCGCCGGCCGGTTCGAAGAGCGCTTCCGCCCGGTGGTGGATGCCTTCGCAGACAACCACGCGCGTGGCGAGGAGGTCGGCGCCGCCGCCGGCGTGGTGGTGGATGGGCGCATGGTGGTGGATGTGTGGGCCGGGCATCGCGACGCGGCGGCGTCGTTGCCGTGGCAGCACGACACCATCGTCTGCATGATGTCGGTGGCCAAGGGCATCTCGGGCATTTCGTTCAACATGCTGATCGATCGCGGGCTGGTCGATCCCGAGGCGCCGGTCGCGCGGTACTGGCCGGAATTCGCGCAGAACGGCAAGGAAGGCGTGCTGGTGCGCCATGTCCTGGACCACACGAGCGGGCTGCCGGTGGTGCTGGAACCGCTGTGGCCCGGCGCGATCTACGATTGCGACGCCATCGTGGGCGCGCTGGAGCGCCAGGCGCCGCTGTGGCCGCCGGGCACCGTGGCGGCGTACCACATCCACACCCAGGGCAATATTCTCGGCGAGATCGTGCGCCGGGTGACCGGCCGGCGGTTCCCCCGCTTCATCGCCGAGGAGGTCGCGGCGCCGCTGGGGCTGGACTACCAGATCGGCGGGCTTTCCGCCGCCGGCCAGGCGCGCTGCGCCGAGCTGATCCCCACGGTGGAGGGCACGCTGTTCGCGCGCAAGGACAGCGAGCCGGATTCGCTGCTCGCCAAGGGTTTCACCCAGCATCCGCGCGAGGAGATCGGCGCCACGCTGAACTCGGTGGGCTGGCGCACCGCCGAGATCGCCAGCGCCAACGGCCATGGCACGGCGCGCGCCGTCGCCCGCTTCTACGGCGCGATCGCGCGCGGCGGGGAGATAGATGGGGTGCGGCTGATGTCCGCGGCCACCATCGGCGACATGCTGGCCGAGCAGCACAACCAGACCGAGCGGATGCAGAACCGCCCCTACCACCAGGCGCGCGGCATCCTGCTCAACACGCCGAGCTCGGTGTGGATGGGGCCGAACATGAAGGCCTTCGGCCATCACGGCTTCGGCGGCTCGATCGGCATGGGCGACCCCGACGCGAAGCTGGGCTTCGCCTATGCCTGCAACAAGATGCACGCGCGCCCCGATAACGGGCCGCGCGCGCGCCATATTCTCGAGGCGCTCTACCGGGTGCTCGGCTGATGGAAAAGGTGGCCGCCGTCACCGGGGGCGCGGGGGGCATCGGCGAGGCGACGGTGGCCGCGCTGCGGCGCCAGGGCTGGCGGGTGGCGGTGCTGGACCGCGACCTGGCCGGCGCCGAGGCCGTCGCGCGCCGCCATGGCGGCCATGCCCATCCGATCGACCTCGCCGACCCCGCCAGCATCGCCGCGGCCGCCGCCTGGGTGGAGGCGGAGCTGGGGCCGTGCGAGGGGCTGGCCGCGGTGGCCGCGCATCTGGAGAACCCGCACCCGCCGCAGGAGCAGGACGCGGCGGAGTGGGAGGCGATCCTGCGGGTGAACCTGACGGGCACGTTCCGTACCCTCACCGAATTCGGCGCCGGCATGCGCGCGCGCGGGCGCGGCGCGATCGTCACGATCGGCTCGATCACCGCCTTCAATTCCTCGCCGCTGCAGGCCTATGGGCCGACCAAGGCCGGCATCATCAACATGTCGCGCAACTTCGCGGTGGCATGGGGGCGCAGCAACATCCGCGTCAACTGCGTGTGCCCCGGCCCCACCCGCACCCCGGCCGTGGAGGCGAGCTACGCGCGCGGCGAGCGGGACCCGGAGCGGATGATCCGCCAGACGGCGCTCGGCCGGCTGGTGCGGCCGGAGGAGGTGGCCAACGCGGTGGCCTTCCTGCTGTCGCCGGAGGCCAACGCGATCACCGGCATCGAGCTGAGCGTGGATGCCGGCACGCTCGCCGCCCAGCTCTGGTCGCTCTACGGCGGCGTTCCCGCGCCGGCATGACCCCTGGCATCGGACAACAGGCAATGGACATCGACGAGGACGATATTTCCGCCGCGCTGGCGGGCCAGGTGGTGCTGGTCACCGGGGCGGGGCGCGGCATCGGCGCCGGCATCGCGCGGCTGCTGGCACGGCGCGGCGCCGCGGTGGGGGTGATGGACGTGGACGGCGCGCTGGCCGAAGGCACCGCCGCCGCCCTGCGCGCGGCCGGCGGG
>CAMFLK010000356.1 GCA_945957135.1 uncultured Rhodospirillales bacterium | reverse complement strand
GTGGAGAACATGCAGGGCTTCGGCCTGCCGGTGGTGGTGGCGATCAACCGCTTCACCTCCGACACCCCGGCCGAGATCGCCGCCGTGCGCGCGGCGATGGACGCGCTGGGCGTGGAGACCTGCCTGTGCACCCATTGGTCGGACGGCGCGGCCGGCGCCGCCGACCTCGCCCGCGCCGTGGCCAGCCGCATCGCCGAGGGCGGCGCCGATTTCCACCCGCTCTACGAGGACGCCATGCCGCTCGCCGGCAAGATCGCCACGGTGGCGCGGCGCATCTACGGCGCGGCGGACATCGCCCTGCCCGCCGCCGTCGCCCGCCGGCTGGACGGGTTCGCGGCGGCGGGGTTCGGCCAGTTGCCGGTGTGCATCGCCAAGACCCAGTACAGCTTCAGCGCCGACCCCACCCTGCTCGGCGCGCCCAGCGGCCATGTGCTGCCGATCCGCGCGGTGCGGCTCTCCGCCGGGGCGGGATTCGTGGTGGCCATCGCCGGGGACATCATGACCATGCCCGGCCTGCCCCGCGTGCCCGCCGCGGAGGGCATCTTCCTCGACCCATCCGGCCAGATCGAGGGGTTGTTCTGATGAAACCGTTGCCCATCGGAATCGCCGGCGGCGGCGTGCTGCACACCGACGCGCATGTGCCGGACATCGACACCGTGTTCGACATGGTCCGCGATTCCGGCGCCTTCGACTATGTCGAGCGCACGCCCCCCACCGGCCAGCTCGACGCCTTCCAGCGCGCCTCGGCCCGCACCGGCATTCCGCTGCGCTGCGGCGGCTTCTTCTACACGCTGGGCCGCGACGAACCGCTGCTGGAATGGCACCTGCGCATCGGCCGCGAACTGGGCGCGGTGACCCAGAACGTGCAGATCATGGCCCGCGACGCCGAGGGGCGGGAGGTGACGGATGCCGAGGTCGCCGAGGCCTATCTGCGCGCCGCCGAGCTGGGCGAAAAGCTGGGCGTGACCCCCTGCTTCGAGGTCCACATCAACATGTGGTCGGAGCGCCTGTCGCGCGTGGCCAAGGTGGCGGCGCTGGTGGCGGCGCGCGGGGCGGCCTTCCGCATGACGCTCGACCACTCGCACGTCATCTTCAAGATGGACAATCCGCGCGAGCTGGACATCGCGGGCCTGCGCGAGGACCTCGCTGCCGGGCTGGTGCTCGACCCGTTCGTGCCCGGCAATGTCTGCGACCAGTGGATCGCGGCCAATTGGGTGGCCCACGCCCATGCCCGCCCGGCCATTCCCAACAACCCGCCGAATATCTGGGGCCGGCATCCGGACGGGCGGGTGGGCCGCGGCGTGCAGGTGCCGTTCCTGGAGCCGGCGGAGGGCGAGTGGCACGCGCCCTGGGACGCGGCGGCGCTGGAGCCGTGGAAGGAGGTGCTGCGCCACCTGCTCGCCCACCACGCCACCGATCCCGCGAGCCCGCTCGGCCAGATGACGGTGGAGATGATCCCCGGCGTGGATTACGGTGCCGGCGCGAAATACTCGATCTTCGATCACAGCGTGGCGGTGGCCGAATGGCTGCGCGCGACGTGGAAGGCGCAGGCCGCCTGACCGAAACTATCAAGGCGGATCGCGCCGGGATGGGCCAGATTGGTCCGCCGCCGCTTGCCGGCCCCGCGGGTGCGTGCGAGTCTTGTTGCAGGATGTTAAGAAAGAAGCGTTCATGGCCGGCCTGTCCCGATTGATCCGCCTGCTGCCCGCCGCCCTGATTGCGGGCTTGCTGCTGTCGCCCGCCGCCCGGGCGCAGGAATTCAGCACGCGCGAGGGATTCACGCCGGACGGCGCCTATCGCTGGCAGGTCGAGCTCACCCCCTATCTGTGGCTGCCCAGCACCAGCACCACGATCGGCATGCGGCGCGAGCGCCAGCCGCTGACCGTCAACACGCCGCGCCCCACCGTCTCCGAACTCGCCAACGCGCTCACCGCGGCCTTCCTGGGCGACGGGCTGGTGCGCTACGGGCCGTATTCGGCCGAGCTGAACGTGTTCTACGTCGCGGCCAAGCAGGACAAGGCCGATGCCCGCCTGGGCGGAACGCTCACCCAGAAGGCCTCGGTGGTGCAGGTCTCGCCCGGCTTCGGCTACCAGCTGGTGCCGAACGAATACGGCAACGTGGTGGCCTTCGACGTGCGGGCCGGCTTCTCCTATTTCACCGCCACCGCCGATGCCGACCTGTCCGGCTATCCGGGCCAGGGCAGCGCGACCACCACCTCGTGGAAGCCCTGGCTGGGCTTCCGCGCGATGATCGTGCCCTCGCCGCGCTGGCGGGTGGTGTGGGACATGGCGGCGACCGGGCTGGGCGTGGACAACGGCACCTGGGGCTGGAACGGGCGGCTGATGGGCTCCTATCTGGTGACCAACTGGTTCGACGTGTCGCTGGGCGTCGCGGGCACCCAGACCGCCACGCACACGCGCGAGGACGCGCTGGGCCGGCGGCGGGACGTGAATTTCCGCGCCTGGGGCCCGGTGCTGGCGATGGGTTTCCGATTCTAGAGGTACGGGGACAATGAAACGCACGCTGCTGACAAGCCTGTTCGGGTTCGCGCTGCTGGCGCCGGCCTGGGGCCAGAATCCCCCACCCACCCCGCCGGCCGCCACCCCCCCGGCCGCGGCTCCGGCCGCCTCCGCGCCCGACGGCATGCCGCCGGTGGGCATCGACCCCCATGCGCTCGACCTGCTGAAGGCGATGAGCAAGACCCTAGCCGGGGCGTCCAGCCTGTCGTTCAAGGCGGTGGCGACCTATGAATCCCCGGCCCGCAACGGCCAGCCGCTCTGGTACACGACCCAGTCGGACGTGACGCTGAAGCGGCCCAACCGGCTGCGGGTGATCACCCCCGGCGACGGCGCGGCCTCGGAATTCTACTATGACGGCAAGGTGATGATGGCCTACACGCCGGAGGCCGACCTGGTCGCGGTGGCCGACGCGCCGCCGACCATCGACGCCATGCTGAAACTGGCCTTCGACAAGGCGGCGATCTACTTCCCGTTCACCGACATGATCGTCGCCGATCCCTACAAGGATCTGTCCGAGGGGCTGGTCTCCGCCTTCGTCTCCGGCCAGTCCCGCATCGTCGGCGGCACGCTGACGGACATGGTGGCGATCGCCAACGCGGACGTGCAGATGGAAATCTGGATCGGCGCCAAGGACCACCTGCCGCGCATGGCCCGCGCCGTGTTCCCCAAGCAGCCGGGCATGCCGCGCTACCAGCTCGACCTCTCCGACTGGAAGCTGGGCGGCGCGCCGGACGTGTCCGCGCCCGCCAAGGTGACCAAGGCGAAGCGGATCGAGTTCGCCCGCCCGGATGCCGACATCCCGAAAAAGCCGTGAGGAGGACGCGATGATCCGATTCGGAATTCTGCTGGCCGCCCTCGCGGCGGCGGCGCTGGCGCCGCAGGAGGCCCATGCCTGGGCGCATGCCGGCGGCTGGGGTGGCGGGCATTGGAGCGGCAGCGGCGGGGACGGGCATTGGGGTGCCTCCGGCACCACCGCCGGCGGGCGGTCGTGGAACGCCTCGGGCGGCGACGGGTCGTGGCACGGCACCGGCGCCAATGGCGGCTCGGCCTCCGGCGGTGGCGGTGCGTGGCACGCCACCGGCGCCAATGGCGGGCAGGCCGGCGGGGTGGACGGGCATTGGGCGGCGGCGGGGCCGAACGGCTATGCCGCCTCGGGCACGCGCTATTACGGCGCCGCCGGCTACGGCTATCACCCTGTCTCTTATACACATCTCCGAGCCCACGAGACGGACTCCTA
>CAMFLK010000355.1 GCA_945957135.1 uncultured Rhodospirillales bacterium | reverse complement strand
ACTGCGGTTTTTTGGTTCTTTTTTTCAAAAAAGAACCGCTTCCTTACTTCCTTCTTGACGCCTCATACCGCGCCTTGTTCTCCGCATTCGGCGGATACAGGCCCGGCAGGCTGGCGCCGGCTTCCACTTCGCCCATGATCCAGTTTTCCTGCGCTTCCTGTTCGGCGGCGTCCTTCACCACCTCGTCGAGCAGGGCGCGGGGGATGAGCACGGCGCCATCGTCGTCGGCGACCACCACATCGTTGGGGAACACGGCCACGCCGCCGCAGCCGATCGGCTCCTGCCAGTTGACGAAGGTGAGGCCGGCGACGGAGGGCGGGGCGGCGGCGCCCTGGCACCACACCGGCAGGCCCGTGCCGAGCACGCCGGCGATGTCGCGCACCACGCCGTCGGTCACCAGGGCCGCCACGTGCCGCTTGGCCATGCGGGCGCAGAGGATGTCGCCGAAGATGCCGGCATCGGTGCAGCCCATGGCATCGACCACGGCGACGCAGCCTTCCGTCATCGCCTCGATCGCCGCACGGGTGGAGATGGGCGAGGCCCAGGAGGCGGGGGTGGCGAGGTCCTCGCGGGCGGGCACGAAGCGCAGGGTGAAGGCCGGGCCCACCAGCCGTTTCTGGCCGGCGCGGATGGGTTTCGTGCCGCGCATCCACACATTGCGCAGGCCCTTCTTCAGCAGGACGGTGGTGAGGGTGGCGGTGGACACGCCGGCCAGGATGGCGGCGGCCTCCGGCGGCACCGCGAGCGGCTCGACGAGGGGGAGATGGGGCATGGGTGGGCTCCTGCTGACCCGGTTATGAGGCCCAAGCCGGGGCGATCCGGCAACCCCGGCATCGCGCGCCGGGTTGGCCGGCGGCGGCGCGCCGGGCAAAGGCTGATACCAACGGTCATTCTTCATGATCGTTGGTATCAGGCGCCGGCGCGGCTCTCCTGATGGGCGATGATCTGCTTCCAGATCGCCACCTCGTCGGTCAGCACCCATTCCTGGCGGATCTGGCCCTGGACCAGATGGATGTGGCTCATGCCCATGATGAACACGGGCGCGCCGGTGGGCGGGCCGAAATGGCCGAAGCCGCTATGGGTGCCGCGCAGCGACCAGCGCAGCGCGATGCGCGGCGGCTGGTCCGGGTCGCGGTTGATGATGGCGCTGTGCAGGGCGAACTCGGCATCGGGGAAGGCGGCGAGGTAGCCGAGATAGAACCGGTCGATGTCGCCATGGCCATTGGCGGTTTCGCCGCCGGGCGTGGCCATGGCGGCGCCGTGGAAATAGAGGTCGCGCAAAGCGGCGGTTTCCTTGGCCTGCCACAGCCGGCGGTAGCCTGCGATCACGATGTCCGTCTCCGGCGTTTCCGCGATGCGGGGCTGGTAGCGGCCGGGCCGGTCGTGTTCGGGCAGGAAGAATTCCACCTTGCCCAGGCTGCGCACATCCTGCTCGGCCATCTGCCGGGCCAGGTCGCGCGGGGTGAGGCCGATGCAGCGGGCGAAGGCGGCCTGGTCGCGCACCAGCCATTCCTCGGTCACCACCGTGTCGAGCACGAAGCAGTCGGCGATGATGCGCGAGCGCACGACGCGACCGGAGGCGGGGCCGTGGCTGCCGTCGCCGGTATGGCGCATCACGGAGATGAGCCGGTGCGAGGACAGGAACGAGCCGTCGCCGCCATCGGCCCAGATCACGTCCTCGCCGACCAGCTGGCGGTCGGGAAACTGGTGCAGGGTCTGCAGGGTCTGCGCGGTGACGCCGTGATTGCTGGTGGTGAGGCCCGTGGGCGCGCGCAGCAGGATGTCCGGCGCGTAGTAGCGGTCGAGCTTGCCGCCGATGCCGCGGTCTTCCCAGATCTCGCGGGTGATTCCGTAGATGAAGTCGGGAACGTCGCGATAGGCGCCGATTTTGGGTTGCATACCCCGCCCTCCCGTGGAACCGCCGGCAGGATAGGCTGGCCGCATTCGAATGCACAAGCAGGCGAGGCGAGGCATGCATCGGCACTCGACCCGCGCCGACGCGGATGATTGACTGCGTGCGAGGCTGCCGCCATCCTGGCGGCGCATTCGAATGCACAATCCAAGGGACCTGGCCGCGTGGCGCGTTTTTCCTTCGCATCGCTGATCGGCCACGCGCTCGCCGGCAACCGGCGCTGGCCGGCGCAGTGGCGCGAGGCGGCGCCGCAGGCGGAATACGACGTGGTGATCGTCGGCGGCGGCGGGCATGGCCTCGCCACCGCCTACTACCTCGCGCGCGAGCATGGGGTGCGCCGCGTCGCGGTGCTGGAGAAGGGGTGGATCGGCGGCGGCAATACCGGGCGCAACACCACCATCATCCGCTCCAATTACCTGTGGCCGGAAAGTGCGGCGCTGTACGAGCACGCGATGCAGCTGTGGCAGGGCCTGTCGCGCGCGCTGAACTACAACGTGATGTATTCCCCGCGCGGGGTGATGGTTCTGGCGCATAACCATCACGACGTGCTGGTGGGGCAGCGCCATGTGCACGCCAACCGCCTGGCCGGCATCGACAATGAGTGGCTGACGCCCGGGCAGGTGGGCGATTTCTGCCCGATCCTGAACGTCTCGCGCGATATCCGCTATCCCATCCTGGGCGCGGCGCTGCAACGCAGGGGCGGCACCGCGCGGCACGACGCGGTGGCCTGGGGATTCGCCCGCGGCGCCAGCGCGCTCGGCGTGGACATCGTCGAGAATTGCGAGGTGGTGGGCATCGACCGCGACGCCACAGGTGCCGTGTGCGGCGTGCAGACCACGCGCGGACCGATCCGCGCCCCGCGCATCGGCGTGGTCGCCGCCGGGCATACCAGCGTGGTGATGGCGATGGCCGGGGTGCGGATGCCGCTGGAGAGCTATCCGTTGCAGGCCCTGGTGTCGGAGCCGGTGAAGCCGGCGATGCCCTGCGTGGTGATGTCCAACACCATCCACGCGTATATGTCGCAGTCGGACAAAGGGGAAATGGTGATCGGCGCGGGCACCGACGCCTATAACAGCTACAGCCAGACCGGCGCGCTGCACATCTCCAGCCACACGCTGGAAGCGATCTGCGAGCTGTTCCCGGTGGTGCGCCGGCTGCGCATGCTGCGCAACTGGGGCGGCATCGTCGATGTCACGCCGGACCGCTCGCCGGTGGTCGGGCTGACCCCGGTGGCCGGCCTGTTCGTCAATTGCGGCTGGGGCACGGGCGGGTTCAAGGCCACGCCGGGCTCGGGCCATGTCTTCGCCCATACCATCGCCACCGGGCGGCCGCATCCGGTCAACGCGCCGTTCACGCTGGACCGGTTCCGCACCGGCAACCTCATCGACGAAGCCGCCGCCGCGGCCGTCGCGCATTAGGGCGGGCGCCATGCTGCTCATCCATTGCCCGTTCTGCGACATGGACCGGCCGGAGATCGAGTTCCGCCACGCGGGGGAAGCACATGTCGCCCGGCCCGATCCGGCGACTGCGGACGACGCGGCGTGGGGCGCCTATCTCTATCTGCGCGAGAACCGGCGCGGCGTGTTCGCCGAACGCTGGCGGCACGTGCATGGCTGCGGCCGCTTCTTCAACGCGTTGCGCCACACCGTCAGCGACCGGCTGATCGCCACCTACCGGCCCGGCGCGCCGCGCCCGGATGGCGGGGCATGAGCGAGTTCCGGCTGCCGCAGGGCGGGCGCGTCGATCGCAGCCGCACGCTGCGGTTCCAGTTCGACGGGCGCGGCTTCACCGGCCATCCCGGCGACACGCTGGCCTCCGCGCTGCTCGCCAACGGCGTGCACCTGATGGGCCGATCCTTCAAATACCACCGCCCACGCGGCCCGATCGCCGCGGGGGCGGAGGAGCCGAACGCGCTGGTCACGCT
>CAMFLK010000354.1 GCA_945957135.1 uncultured Rhodospirillales bacterium | reverse complement strand
GTGCAGGCGCTGGGCAAGCTCGGCCTGCCCGCCCTCGAACTCGGCGATTCCGACACGCTGGAAGTCGGCACCGAAGCCATCGTCGCCGCCGCCGGCGGACGGCGCCACGCCATCGAATCGCGCATCGTCGGGCGCCAGGAATTCGCCGGCTACTGGGAATACCTGCTCGACAACGCCATCTTCACCGCCCCCGCCCACCCGTTCTGGAGCGGCTCGGCGCTGATCGGCAAGGACGGCAAGCTGATGGGCACCGGCTCGCTGATCCTGCAACAAGGCGGCGGCGCCAAGCGCATGGACATGAACATGATCGTGCCCATCGGCTACCTGCGCCCGGTGCTCGACGAACTCCTCGCCAACGGCCGCCCCACCCGCCCGCCCCGCCCCTGGCTCGGCCTCTACGCCATGGAAAGCGACGGCGGCCTGGTGGTCGGCGGCGTCGCCGAACGCGGCCCCGCCGCCGAAGCCGGCATCCAACAGGGCGACCGCATCCTCGGCCTCGGCGATGAGGAAGTGGACGACCTCGGGGCCCTGTGGCGCCGCCTCTGGGCCAGCGGCCCCGCCGGCGCCTCCGTCCTGCTCCGCCTTGGCCGCGACGGCAGCCGCGTATCGGTACGCGTCACGACGGCGGACCGGGCCCGGTTTCTGCGGGCGCCGAAGTTGCATTGAAGAGGAAGGCAAGGAAGAAAGCGCTTCTTTTTTGAAAAAAAGAAGCAAAAAACTTTCAAATATTTGGCTGCGCCGTGGCTTGTTCTTCCCAATGCGCCAGTTTCGGCTTGTCCCGACGCAGCCCCTTGCCGCGGCAGCCGCGCCGTGCGCCGGCGGTGGGGCTTCGCCCACGCGCCATCGCCCCGGGAATGACCCAGGGTAAAAAAATTCGGGGTTCACGCGGTTCGGGGTGACGGGCAGGCGCGGATTCAGCTCGGCGAACGGGTCATCCCGACCATTCGCCCACGCGCGCCACGGTGCTTTTCCCCCGCTGGGAAGCCCGGCCGAGGCGCCGCGGAATGACCGCCCAGTTCACCGGCCGGAGGCGGACGATGCGGCGGCGCACCGGCTCCTGCCGGCGCCCGGCTTCGGGGCGGAACCGGCGCGTCCGCGCGCGGCCCTCCCGCTTCGCCGGCACCGCACGGGCGGGCGCGACAGCCGCCTCCGGCCCCGCGCCCTCCTCCGCCACCAGCTTCCCCGCCTTCCACTGCGCGTAGAGCTCGTCCAGCGCCCGCAAGCTGGCGAGCACGCTCTCCAGCGCGGCGGCCTGGCCACGGCCGAGGAACAGCCGAGCCCATACCCCACCCATCAGGGCAGACAGCATCTGCACGATGAGGGTGAAGGGGCTCGGGCGGGGCATCCGGGTCTCCCGCAAAAATTCTCTTGAGTTGCTTCTTTTACCTCAACGAACATGGCCGCCGCAACAGGAAAATGAAGATTTATTTGTAATAAATTGTTTCATTCAACCTCCTCCGCCCGGTGCCCGGCGACCAGCCGGCCGAGCAGTTCGTCCAATGCCCCGGCCTGCTGGGCCGACAGGTGCCGCCCGACCGCCTGCTCGATGGCCCCGGCATAGACCGGCCACATCCCGCGGCGCATGGCCTTGCCGCGATCGGTGATCGCCACCAGCTGCCCACGCCCGTCCCGCGCATAGTCGCGGCGCTCGACGAGCCCGGCCCGCTCCATCCGGTCGATCAGCCGCGACACGCTGTACTGGGCCAGCAGCATGGCGCGCTCCAGCGCGAACGGCCGCATTCCCGCTCCGCCCGCGCGTTCCAGTTCGAGCAGAACGTCGTACCAGGCGAGCGGCGGCAGGCCGGCGGCCTTGAGCGCGCGCTCAACCGCGGAAAGCGCCAGGTGCTGCGCGGCCATCAGGCGTGCCCAGGCGCGGATGGTGATGTCGTCCGGCTTGCCCCGCATGGCCGCCACCCTACGAACTCCATGCAGATGCATCAAGCTTGACAGGGCCGCGCGGCGTCCCACATCAATGCATATGCATCTAATTTCCCCATCGCGACAGGAGACACCGATGAAGCACCCACCCGGCGAGGCCGCGAACGGCGCCGCGGAGCTGACGCTGATCAGCCACGCGCTCTGCCCCTACGTGCAGCGCGCGGCGATCGCGCTGGCGGAGAAATCCGTTCCCTTCGCGCGCATCGACGTCGATCTCGACAACAAGCCGGACTGGTTCCGGGCGATGTCGCCGCTCGGCAAGACGCCGGTGCTCCAGGTCGGCGATCGCGCGATCTTCGAAAGCGCGGTCATCCTCGAATATCTCGAGGAAACCCGGCCGAACCCGCTGCATCCCGGAGATCCGCTGGCCCGGGCCGAGCACCGGTCGTGGATCGAATTCGGCTCCGCCGTGCTGAACGACATCGCGGGCCTCTACGCCGCGCCCGACGCGGGCGGCTTCGCGGCGAAGGCCGACGCGCTCGGCGCGAAATTCACCCGGCTCGAAGCCCGGCTCGATGCCGCCGGCCCCTATTTCGACGGCGCCCGCTTCTCGCTGGTCGATGCGGCGTTCGGCCCGGTGTTCCGCTATTTCGACGTGTTCGACGGGATCGGCGATTTCGCCGCGCTCGCGGGCAAGCCGCGCGTCGCTGCCTGGCGCGCCGCCCTCGCCGCCCGGCCCTCGGTCGGCAGGGCGGTTCGCGCGGACTACCCGGCCAGGCTGCGGGCCTTCCTGCTCGCCCGCCGCGCGCATATCTCGGGGTTGATGGCGGGAACCCCGGCCTAGCCGCGCGCGGCTATCCCACCATCCCCGCCCAGCTCGCCAGGATCGGCCGCAGCGTCAGCACGTCGGCGTGGTGGGTGAAGGCACGCTCCACCGAGCGCGTCCAGGCCGCCCGCCACGCGGCGTCGGACCAGCCCTCCATCGCGCCGAGCAGCGCGGCCGCGTGGTCGGAATCGCGGTACAGGCTGCCGGCGTCGCCGACATAGGCGGCGAGTTCGGGGGTGTCGCGCGCCAGCACGTGGGCGCCGGTGGCCATGGCCTCGGCGATGGAGATGGGCATGCCGATGGGCGCGCCGCCTTCCGCGCCCGGCAGGGGCAGCGTGTGCAGATATGTCCCCGCCTGCCCCATCAGCGCCGCCATTTCGTCGCGGGGCACGTCGAAGCGCAGGTCGGCGGGGCTGGCGAGGCGGGCGTGTTCCTGACGCAGCACGTCCACATAGGCTTCCTGGTGGGTGCAGGTGACGCCCGCGAACACGAAGCGGTAGCGCGGCAGACGCCGGGCGAGGTCGAGGAAGCGGAAAATGTCCTTGTTGGGCAGGGCTGCGCCAGCGCGCAGCACCAGGCGACGATCCTTGTCGGCATGCGGGCGGAACAGCGTGGAGTCGAAGGCCACGGGCACGGCGATCAGGCGGGGGTCGGGCGCGTGCTGGGCCACCTGGTGGGGGAAGGCGAACACCGCGCGCATCCAGGGATAGGCCAGCATCGCCCGAATTTGCCCGGCGCCACCTTCGAAGCCGTGGACGCGCACGGTCACCGGCAGGTTCAGGGCGGCGAGCTGGTCCGCCAGCATCTGGGTGAAGCTGGTCCAGTGGACATGCACGATGTCCGGCCGGAACCGCGCGGCGGCCTCGGCGATGGTGCCGTCGTGGAATGGCGCGGGCGGGTCCACCCAGGCGGCCGGCGGCGCGCTGCGCCACACCTCCACCTCCACGCCCCAGCGCCGCATGCAGGCGATCTCGCCGTTGAGGTAGCTCTCGCTGAGCTGCGGGTAGTGCCAGACCACATACAGCACGCGCGGCCGGCGCAGGGTGGGCGGCGGCCACAGCTTGGCCTGCACGGCGGCGTGGGCGGGGGCGAAGGGCACGCGGTCGCTGATGCGCCGGCCGTCGGCGGCGCGGTAGCGGGCGGCGAGCACGGGCAGCGCG
>CAMFLK010000353.1 GCA_945957135.1 uncultured Rhodospirillales bacterium | reverse complement strand
GCCTGGGGCGGGGCCGCGGAACTCGGGACGGAGGAGCTGCGCGCCCTCGCCGAAGGGCTGCGCCGGCCGCGGCTGACCATTGACCTCAGCGGCCTGGCCATGGGCACGCTCGCCGCGGCCGAGGCGCGGCTGGTGCTCAACTTGCTGCTGCTCGCCGCCGACTGCCTGGGCGGCGGAGGCGTCGTGCGCCTGTCCGGCGAGCCGGGGCGGGAGATGGTGCTCACCATCGACGGGCCCCGCGCCGCCTGGCCGCCCGGCTTCGCCGCCTTGCTGGCCAGCGAGGAGGCGTGCTGGCAGGCGCTCGACAGCGGCGAAAGCGTCGCCGCCCGCGCCATGCAGGCGCCGCTCACCGCGCTGATGGCGCGGGCGGCGACGCTGCGCCTGTCCATGCTCGTCGGCGTCGGCACGCCGGACGACCAGGCGCCGCCGCTGCTGCTGGCCTGATCTATTCTTCCGCCGCCAGCCGCGCCGCCTGGTCCTCGGCGATCAGCGCGTCGATGAACTCGTCCAGCTCGCCCTGCATGATGCGGTCGATCTTGTAGAGCGTCTTCTCGATGCGATGGTCCGACACCCGGCCCTGGGGGAAGTTGTAGGTGCGGATGCGCTCGCTGCGGTCGCCGGTGCCCACCTGCGCCCGCCGGTCCGCGGCGCGGCTGGCGTGCAGGCTGGCGCGCTGCTGCTCGTACAGCCGGGCGCGCAGAATCTTCATCGCCTTGGCGCGGTTCTTGTGCTGGCTCTTCTCCTCCTGCATCGCCACCACGATGCCGGAGGGGATGTGCGTGATGCGCACCGCACTTTCCGTCTTGTTCACGTGCTGGCCGCCGGCGCCGGACGCGCGATAGACGTCGATGCGCAGCTCGCCCTCGTCGATCTGCACATCCACCTCCTCCGCCTCCGGCAGCACCGCCACCGTCACCGTGCTGGTGTGGATGCGCCCCTGGCTCTCGGTGGCCGGCACACGCTGCACCCGATGCACGCCCGATTCGTATTTCAGCCGCGCGAACACCGACCGGCCGGTGATTTCCGCCATCGCGCCCTTGATGCCGCCCAGGCCGGTGTCGTCATACTCCAGCACCTCGAAGGCCCAGCCGCGCAACACCGCGTATTTCTGGTACATCGCGAACAACTCGGCCGCGAACAGCCCCGCCTCGTCCCCACCCGCCGCCGGCCGCACCTCCAGGATCGCCGACCGCTCATCGGCCTCGTCCCTCGGCAACAAGGCCAGGCGAATGGAATGCTCCAACGCCGGAATGCTCTCCTTCAGCGCGTGAAGCTCGGCCTCCGCCAACTCCCGCAACTCCGGATCATCCAACATCGCCCGCGCATCCGCCGCACTGCGCTCCGCTGCCCGCAACTCATCCACCCGCGCCACGACCGGCTCGATCTCGGCCAACTCTCGCGACGCCTTCACATACGCATCGCCGCCGATCCCCTCGCCCAACATCGCGCGCAACTCCTCGGCGCGGGCGACGATGCGGTCGAGTTTCGTTGTCAGGTTCATGGGAGGAAGGCCAGGGCTCTGCCCTGGACCCGCTGGGGCCTCAGGCCCCAGACCCCGCTACTTTTCTTTGGGCCGAAGGCCCCATCGCCTTTGTGGGTGAAAAAGCATCTTGGCTTCGCCAGGGACCCCGGAAAGAGGGTACCGCACCAAATGAATGGGGTCTGGGGCCTAAGGCCCCAGCGGGGTCCAGGGGCAGCGCCCCTGGCCTTCCTTCCTCTCCTGGCCTTCCTTCCTCATGAGCGTCCTCCCGAAAACCTGGGGCTCCGCGCGCGGCCGTTTGAAGCGGGCGTTGAAGTTGATCGAGGCGGGCAAGCGGGCGGAGGCGTTTCCGTTGCTCGCGAAGGCGGCCGAGGCGGGGGTGGCGGAGGCGGAGTTCCAGGTGGCGCGGTGCTACCTGGAGGGGGCTGGGGCGCCGCCCAGTGCGGTCGAGGCGGCGCGGTGGCTGGAGCGGGCGGCGGGGCAGGGATTTGTCGAGGCGCAGTCGATGCTGGCGGCGCTGTATATGCGTGGGTTGTTGGGCGGACAGGCGGATGCGGGGGGGGCGAGCGCGTTGGCCGCGTCGCGTCCGGCGGCGGCGTTGTTCGCGGCCAACGGTCCGGGCGAGCCGGATTACGGGCGGGCGCTGGCGTGGGCGCGGCGTGCGGCCGAGGGTGGGTCGGCGGATGGGCAGGCGTTGCAGGCCTATATCCTCACGACGGGGCCGGAGGCGATGCGCGATCCGGCGCTGGCGGCGGAGCTGTATCGCCGGTCGGCGGCGGCGGATTGTCCGCAGGGTTGGCTGGGTTATGCGCTGTCGCTGCTGCCGAAGGCGGCGACGCCGGAGCAGCAGGCGGAGGTCGCGGGGTATCTGCGGCGGGCGGCGGAGGCGGGGCTGGCGACCGCGCAATATCTGCTGGCCGTGCTGACGGAGCAGGGCCAGGGGGTGGAGAAGAGCCAGCCGGCGGCGGTGGCGCTGTTCCGCCAGGCGGCGCAGGGCGGGCTGCGTTCGGCCCAGGCGCGGCTGGGGGCGGCGCTGATCGCCGGCATCGGGGTGGAGGCGGACCTTCAGGAGGGCGAGTCCTGGCTGCGCCGGGCGGCCTTGCAGGGCGATCCGGAGGCGGCGGCGCTGGTCGGCGATCTCTATGCGCGGGGCGGCCCGTTGCCGCCGAACCATGCCGAGGCGGCGATGTGGTATCGCCGGGCGGCGGAGGCCGGGCACAAGGCGTCGGCGCGGGCGCTGGGCATGCTGTATCTCACCGGCGCCGGGGTGGGGCGTGACCCGGCCGAGGCGGCGCGCTGGTTCCGCCATTCCGCCGAGGCGGGGGACGAGAATGCGCGGCACGACCTCGCGGCCCTGGTGATGCAGGGTGGGGCGAGCGAGGAGGACCGCGCGCTGACCCGCCAGTGGTTCCAGCAGGCGGCGGCCGATGGCGACCTGATCGCCGCCTATAATTACGGCGTCTGCCTCGCCGAGGGGGTGGGCGTGGCGCGCGACGAGCGCGAGGCGGCGAACTGGCTGCGGCGCGCGGCCAAGGGCGTGGTCAACGCGCAGTACTGGTATGGCCGCATGCTGATGGACGGGCGCGGCGTGGAGGCCGATCCGGCCGAGGGGCGTGCCTGGATCGCCCGCGCGGCCGAGGCCGGCATGGTGGAGGCGGAGGTGACGCTGGCCGAGCTGCTGATCCACGGCACCGGCGGCAAGCGCGACCATGCGGAGGCGCTGGCCTGGTTCCAGAAGGCGGCTGCGCGCGGCCATGTCGGCGCCGCCTTCGCGATGGGCGCGATGTATGGCGGCGGCCACGACATCCCCTGGGACCGGCCGCAGGCTCAGCGCTGGTTCCGCGCCGCCGCCGAGCGCGGCCATGCCCATGCCCAGATGATGTTCGGCCGCTACCTCGCACGGGGGCTGGCCGGTGAGGTGGATCGCGCGCAGGCCCGGCTCTGGCTCGGCCGGGCGCTGGCCCAGGGGCTGGAGGAGGCGCGGGGCGATCTCGCGGCCTTGGGCGAGGACGAAGCGGGGGAGAGGCAGACGGCGCGTGAAGCCGCCGGCTGAACCGCGGCGCACGCAGACCGAGCTGTTTGCCGCCCAGGCCGGGGAAGCGCTGCGGCGGGGCGAGGGATTGCTGGCCGCGGGCGACCTGGCGGAGGCGGAGCGCTGGCTATCCCGCGCCTGGCGCATCGCCCGCGACGATCCCGCGGCGATGCTGGCGCTCGGCCTGCTGCGCCTGCGCCTGCGCGAGCCGGACGCCGCCATCCCCCTGCTGGCCGGCGTGGTCGCGCGCTGTGACTCCCGCGAGGCCGGGCTGGCCCTGGCCGCCGCCCATCTGGCCGCCGGCGATCCGGCCGTGGCGGCGCGGCTGCTCCACGACCTGCTCGCCCGCCATGTCGCGCCGCCCGAGGCGGATGGCT
>CAMFLK010000352.1 GCA_945957135.1 uncultured Rhodospirillales bacterium | reverse complement strand
GGCCAGGGGCGCTGCCCCTGGACCCCGCTGGGGCCTTAGGCCCCAGACCCCATTCCCTTTCTTCGGGCCGAAGGCCCATCAAGTACCGCGGGGCGGCGAAGAATCTTGGCTTCGCCCGAGAGATGGCAAAGCCCGTACCGCTTCAAACGAATGGGGTCTGGGGCCTAAGGCCCCAGCGGGGTCCAGGGGCAGCGCCCCTGGCCTTCCTTACGAGCACGGCGCCACCCCATGACCCGCATGATCGCGATCCGTCTCGCCCTCATGCTCCCCATCCTCCTGGGCGTCTCCGTCGTCGCCTTCGTGCTGATGCGGGCCCTGCCCGGTGATTTTGCGCTGGCCGCCGCCGGCACCACGGCCGTCTCGCCCGAGGCGTTGGCGGTGATCCGGCATGATCTCGGGCTCGACCGGCCGGTCTGGGCGCAGTACCTGTCCTGGCTCGGGCATGCGCTGACCGGCGATCTCGGCACGTCCTTCACCACAAAACGCAAGGTGCTGGGGGAGTTGCTGCCCCGTCTCGCGGTCACCGCCGAGCTCACCGCCATTGCCGCGATCATGGCCTTCGCGCTCGGCGTCACCACCGGCCTCGCCTCGGCCCGGCTGAAGGGGGCGGCGGACTGGCTGGTGCGCGGGCTGAACGGGCTGCTGCTGGCGGTGCCCAATTTCGTGGTGGGCACGCTGATCGTGCTGCTGTTCGGGCTGTATTTCCCCGAGATCGCCATCTTCAACTACGTCGCCTTCGCCGCCGACCCGCTGGGCAATATCGCGAGCCTGCTGCTGCCCGCCTTCGCCCTGGCGCTGACCGTTTCCGTCACCATTTCCGAGAACACCCGCGCCGCCGTGCTGGAAGTGGCCAGCCAGGACTACGTGATGGTCGCCAAGGCCAAGGGGCTGCGGCCGCGCACGATCCTGCGCGACTATCTCGGCCGCAACGCCATCACCCCGGTGATCACCGCCGCCGGGCTGCAACTCGCCGCGCTGCTCGGCGGCAGCATCCTGATCGAGACCATCTTCACCATCCCCGGCATGGGCCAGTTCCTGTTCGATTCGATCGCCACGCGCGACTACCCGGTGATCCAGGCCATCGTGCTGGTCTCCGCCACCATCGTGCTGCTGGTCAACGTGGCGGTGGACATCGCCTATGCGCGGGTGGACGCGCGCGTGTCCTATGAATGAGGGCAAGCGGGGTTGGCTGCTGCTGGCGGCCGGGCTGGTCATGCTCGCGGTGCTGCTCGCCCTGGTGGCGTTCGGGCCGCTGATCGCCCCCTACCCGCCGGCGAAAACCTCGCCCGCCTCGCTGCAAGGCGCCAGCCTGCAACACTGGCTCGGCACCGATTCCATCGGGCGGGACGTGCTGAGCCGGCTGATCGTGGGCGGGCGCGGCACCATGCTCATCACGCTCACCGCCGTGTCCATCGCGCTGGCCGCGGGGCTGATCCTCGGCCTGCTCTCCGGCTATGTCGGCGGCAAGCTCGACCTGATCGTCATGCGGGTGCTCGACGTGGTGTTCGCCTTCCCCGTGTTCCTGCTGGCCATCGCCGTGGTCGCCGCCCTCGGCCCGACCATCCGCAACCTGATCCTGACCATCGCCATCGTCTATACGCCCGCCCTGGCCCGCGTGGTGCGCGCGCCGGTGCTGAGCGTGAAGCGCTGGGACCATGTGGAGGCGGCGCGCAGCATGGGCGTGGGCGAATTCACCATCGCGCTGCGCCATGTGCTGCCGCTGGTGGTCTCGCCCATCCTGGTGCAGACCAGCCTGACGCTGGCCAACACCATCTTCACCGTCACCGCCCTGTCCTTCCTCGGCCTCGGCCCGCCGCCGCCCGACCCCAACTGGGGCAGCATGCTGGCCGAAGCCCGCCAGTTCATGGAGCTGGCGCCGCTGAACGTGGTCGGCCCGGCCGTGGCCATCGTCTTCGCCTCGCTCACCTTCATCGTGCTGGCCAACGGGCTGCGCGAATGGCTGGACGTCAGCGCGCGATGACCGCGCCCCTGCTTCAGGTCGAGCACCTGACCGCAAGCTTCCGCCGGGGCGGGCCGCCGGTGGTCAAGGGCATCTCCTTCGCCATCGCGCCGGGCGAGGCGGTGGGCTTTGTCGGCGAATCCGGCAGCGGCAAGAGCGTCACCGCCCGCGCCATCCTGCGCCTGGCCCCCGAAGGCTCCGCCATCGCCTGGGGTGGGCGGGTGGTCTTCGCCGGGCAGGACCTGCTCGCCCTGCGGGAAAGCGCCATGGGCGCCATCCGCGGCCGGCGCATCGCCATGGTGTTCCAGGACCCGATGTCCTCGCTCAACCCCGTGCTGTCCGTCGGCGCGCAGATCGACGACATGCTGCGCCGGCATATGGGCCTGTCTCGCCGCGCCGCCCGCGCCCGCACCATCGAGCTGCTCGGCCAGGTCGGCATCCCCCAGCCGGCCCAGCGCGCCGACGATCACCCCCATCAATTCTCCGGCGGCCAGCGCCAGCGCGTGATGATCGCCATGGCCGTGTCCTGCCAGCCCGACCTGCTGATCGCCGACGAACCCACCACCGCGCTGGACGTGACGGTGCAATTGCAGATCCTCCGCCTGCTGCTGCGCCTGAAACGCGAGCTGGGCATGGCGCTGATGCTCATCACCCATGATTTCGGGGTGATCGCCGGCATGGTGGAGCGCGTCCATGTGATGAACGGCGGCGAGATCGTCGAGGAAGGCCAGACCGACGCGCTGTTCGCCGCGCCACGCCACCCCTACACGCGCGCGCTGCTCGCCGCCGTGCCGAGGCTGGGGCCGTGACGGAGCCCCTGCTGCGGGTGCGCGACCTGCGCGTCACCTTCCCTGCCCGCCACGGGCGCGGCACCGTACCGGCGGTGGACGGCGTGTCCTTCGACATCGCCGCCGGCCAGACGCTCGGCCTGGTGGGCGAAAGCGGCTCCGGCAAGACCACCACCGGCCGCGCCATCCTCCAGCTGCAACCCGCCTCCGGCTCCGTGCAACTGCTCGGCCAGGAGCTGGTGGGCATGCCCCGCCGGGCGCTGCGGGCGATGCGCCGGCACATGCAGTTCGTGCTTCAGAACCCCTATTCCAGCCTGCACCCGCGCATGACCGTCGCCCGCATCCTCGCCGAACCGCTCGCCCTGCACCGCACCGTGCCCCGGGCGCACATCGCGGAGCGCGTGGCCGAGCTGATGACCCTGGTCGGGCTCGACCCCGCCATGGCCAGCCGCTACCCCCACGCCTTCTCCGGCGGCCAGCGCCAACGCATCGTCATCGCCCGGGCGCTGGCCGTGCACCCGGACTTCGTGGTGTGCGACGAACCCGTCTCCGCGCTGGACGTGCGCACCCAGACCCAGATCGTGGACCTGCTGCAATCGCTGCAACAGCGCCTCGGCCTGTCCTACCTGTTCATCGCCCACGACCTCGCCATCGTCCGCGAAGTCGCCCACCACGTCGCGGTGATGCACGGCGGCCGCATCGTGGAAATCAACGCGACCGCCCCACTCTACGCCACCCCCACCCACCCGTACACCCGAACCCTGCTGAACGCCGTCCCCATCCCCGACCCCGCCCGCCAACGGGCGCGCCTCGCGGAACAGGACGACGAACGGGCATCGACGAAGTAAGGAAGGAAGCGGTTCTTTTTTGGAAAAAAGAACCAAAGACCGAAGTGAGCGTGCGCGCACGCCAACCATCACGCGGGAAAGGAGGTAAGAAAGCGCTTCTTTTTTGAAAGAAAGAAGCAAAGAACTTTTTATTTATTGGATCCGTGCATCGGAACTATTGTACGAACAACCCAATTCGTCATGGACGGGCTTGACCCGGCCATCCCGCCGCGACCTCTTGTCGCGGCAGCGGTCGGGTTCCGCCATGCGGCGATGGCTTCGCACACGGCCGAGGCACACCGCGAGTTATGCAGAAAATCTAACTAGCTATGCGATTTTAGCAATTTATCCGCGAAGGTTGG
>CAMFLK010000351.1 GCA_945957135.1 uncultured Rhodospirillales bacterium | reverse complement strand
GCTGCGCGCCGCCCTCGCGCCGGGCGAGACCATCGCCGGCCCCGCCCTCATCATCGACAGCGGCACCACCATCATCATCCCCGCCCTCTGGTCGGCGCGCGTCACCCCGGGCGGCCATCTCGACCTCATCGCGGAGATCGCGGCATGAGCGCGCTCGCCGACCAGATCCTGTGGAGCCGCCTGATCTCCGTGGTCGAGGAGCAGGCGAAGACCCTGATGCGCACCGCCTTCAGCGCCACGGTGCGCGAGGCCGGCGACCTCTCCGCCGCCCTGTTCGACCGGCGCGGCCGCATGGTCGCCCAGGCCCGCACCGGCACGCCCGGCCATGTGAACTGCACCGCCGTCGCCGCCGGCCATTTCCTCGCCGCCTTCCCCGCGGCGGACATGGCGCCGGGCGACCACTTCATCACCAACGACCCCTGGCTGGTCTCCGGCCATCTGCACGACATCACCGTGTTCTCCCCGGTCTTCCGCGCCGGCGCCCTGATCGGCTTCTTCGGCTGCACCTGCCACCAGGTGGATATCGGCGGCCGCGGCATGGGGCCGGACGCGCGCTCGGTGTTCGAGGAGGGCCTCTACCTCCCGATCATGCGCCTCGCCCGCGACAGCGTGGTGGACGCCGCACTCATCCGCCTGATCCGCGCCAATGTCCGCACGCCCGACGAGGTGGAGGGCGACATCCTGTCCTACGTCACCGCCAACGAGTTCAGCGGCGCGCGGCTCAACCGCATGCTCGACGAATTCCGCCTCGACGACATCGAAGCCCTGTCCGACCACATCATCCAAACCTCCGAATCCGCCATGCGCGCCGCCATCGCCCGCCTGCCGCACGGAAGCTGGCGCAACCACATGCGCATCGACGGCTACGACGCCCCGGTCGATCTGGTGGCCACCCTGATCATCGACGCCACCGGCCTGCTGGTCGATCTCGACGGCACCTCGCCGGCCAGCCCGCGCGGCATCAACCTCGTGATGAACTACACGGCCGCCTATGTCAGCTACGGCATCCGCGCCGCGATCGGGCCGGAAATCCCGAACAACGCCGGCTCGCTCGCCCCCGTGCGAATTCAGGCGCCCGATGGCTGCATCCTCAATGTCCGCCCGCCCGCCCCGGTCTCCGCCCGCCACATCATCGGCCAGTTCCTGCCGGAGCTGGTGCTGGGCTGCCTCGCCGAGCTGCTGCCCGAGCTGATCCCGGCCGAGGGCGCGGCCAGCAACTGGGGCCTGCAGCTGCGCGGCACCGGCGAGCGCCCGTTCAACATCCTGTTCTTCAACGCCGGCGGCGCCGGTGCCCGCCCCTCGCGCGACGGGCTCTCGGCCACCGCCTTCCCCAGCGGCATTCGCTCCATCCCCGTGGAGATCTGCGAGACCGTCGCCCCCATCGTCATCCACCGCAAGGAGCTGCTGCCCGACAGCGGCGGCGCCGGCACCTGGCGCGGCGGCCTGGCCCAGCGCGTGGAGGTCGGCGGGCGCGACGACGCGTCCATCGAGGTCTTCGCGGTGTTCGACCGGGTGGACAATCCCGCCCGCGGCCGCAATGGCGGCGCGGACGGGGCGGCGGGAAAGGTGATGCTGGACGACGGCACGAAGCTGCGCGCCAAGGGCCAGCAGATCATTCCCGCCGGTCGCCGCCTGCGCGTCGATCTGCCCGGCGGCGGCGGCTTCGGCCCGCCGGGCGAGCGGCCGGCCGCGCTGATCGACCGTGACATCCAACAGGGCTATGTCACCATGCCCGCCAAGGAGAGAGGCTGACATGCGCGCCTATGTCGAACGGATGCTCGCCGAGGGCCGCATGCGCGTGGTGGAGCGCGAGGTCTCCGGCCGGCACGAACTCTCGGCGGTGGTGCAGGCCTCGCAGAAGGAAAGCGACGCGCCGATCCTGTTCCGCCGGGTGGCCGGCACGCCGCATCAAGTCGTCAGCAACATCTTCGGCAGCCGCCCGCGCCTCACCGCCATGCTCGGCGCGGCCGAGGATGCCTCGTTCTGCCGGCACTGGGTGGAGACCATGCGCCACCCGCCGCTCGCCCCCATCCCGGTGGACGAACCCCCCGGCCTGATCGAGCTCCGCCTGTCCGACCTGCCACAGATCACCTATTTCGAACGCGACGGCGGCCCCTACCTCACCGCCGGCGTCTTCCTGGCCAACGACCCCGACACCGGCGTGCCCAACCTCTCCTTCCACCGCAGCCAGATGATTTCGGACAGCGAACTGCGCATCCGCCTCGGCAGCTCCCACCACCTCACCCAGTACCAGGCCAAGGCCGAGGCGCGGGGCGAGGCGCTGGAAGCCGCCATCCTGCTCGGCCCGCCGCCCGCCTTGGTGCTCGCCGCCGCCGCCCCGCTCGCCTACGACGAAAGCGAGATGGAAGTCGCCGCCAAGATCACCGGCGCGCCCCTGGCCCTGCGGCGCTGCCGCACAATCTCGCTGTCCGTGCCTGCGGAAACCGAGATCGTCATCGAGGGCCGCATCCTGCCCAACATCCGCCGGCCGGAGGGACCGTTCGGCGAATTCATGGGCACCTATGTCGAAATCGGCGACAACCACGTCTTCGAAATCACCGCCATCCTCGGCCGGCCCGACGCGATCTTCCACGCCCTGCTCTGCGGCTCGCCCGAGGACATGCGGCTGCTGGAACTCGCGGTGGCCACCCGCACCTACCAGGCGCTGCGCGCCGCCTCGCTGCGCGGCATCATCGACGTGTCCTGCGTGCCCACGGTGATGAGCACGGTGGTGCAGATCGAGCAGATGTACGAAGGGCACGCCAAACAAGTCGCCCTCACCGCGATCGGCGCCAACCACGACTGGAACAAGACCGTGTTCGTGGTGGACGACGACGTGGACATCGGCGACTTCAACGACGTCTGGTGGGCCTATCTCACCCGCGGCCGCGCCGACCACCGCGCCCTGGTGCTGCCGGAAATCCCCGGCTTCTATCGCGATCCGATGAAGGACCATTGGGGCCGCCTGGCCATCGACGCCACCGTGCCGTTCGGCCGTCGCGACGAGTTCCGCCGCAAACGCATCCCAGGCGCGGACACGCTGCGCCTGGCCGACTACCTCACGTGACCGAACCCCGCAAACGCGTCATCGTCGCCCTGTCCGGCGCGTCCGGCACGCTCTACGGGGTGGAGGCGCTGCGCCTGCTGCGGCTGACCGGCCTCTATGAAACCCACCTGATCATCTCCACCGCCGCCGCCCGCACCCTGCACGAGGAAACCGACCTCACCGTCGCGGCGGTCGAGAAAATGGCCGACCACGTCCACAACTTCCGCGATATCGGCGCCGCCGTCGCCAGCGGCTCCTTCCGCGTCCACGGCATGCTCGTCGCCCCCTGCTCGGCCCGCACAATCGGCGGCATCGCCAACTCCCTCGGCGACAACCTCATCGTCCGCGCCGCCGATGTCTGCCTGAAGGAACGCCGCCGCCTGGTGCTGCTGCTGCGCGAAACCCCACTCCATCTCGGCCATATCGAACTGATGGCCAAAGCCACACGCTACGGCGCCATCGTCATGCCCCCCGTGCCCGCCCTCTACACCCGCCCCACCAGCATCGCCGAGATGATCACGCAAACCACGGCGCGCGCCCTGGACGTGCTGGATATCGAAACGGGGGCACTCAAACGATGGCCGGTGGGGGAGGGGGAGTAAGGAAGGAAGCGCTTCTTTCTTGAAAGAAAGAAGCAAAGAACTTTTGCTCGTTTCGATTTGTACATGTGGCGACGCCTCGGGAACTTGTCCCAAGGGGAAATCAGGTCAATTCGTCTTGGCCGTGCCGGCGGCCGGGTTCATCCCGTCTTTTCCCACTCGTCGTAACCGCTGTTCCAGCTTCGCTTGGGGATTTGCAGGCGCCACTTCTTGGGCACCTGGTAGGGGCCGGGCGTGTCGCGGGCGTCGCGGGGGCGGGATTGGGGTTTGCGCTCCACCTTGGGCCGCGGCTTGCGCA
>CAMFLK010000350.1 GCA_945957135.1 uncultured Rhodospirillales bacterium | reverse complement strand
GGAATGGTGATCGCGGAGCCGTCCGACATGGCGGCAGTGTGCGCCATGGGGATGAAGGGAAGGTTGCCGGAGACCGGCCGGGTTCAGCGCCCTTCCCACACCGGCTTGCGCTTGGCCAGGAAGGCGGCGGCGGCGTTGCGGAAATCCTGCGTGTCCACGAAGCCGTTCACCGACAGGTGCTCCGCGGGCGTGATCGGCAGTTCGCCGCGCAGCTTGCGCAGCGCCGCCTTGTGGAAGCGGGCGGAGAGCGGGCTGCCCTCGCTGATGCGCTTCGCCAGTGCCAGGGATTCGGATTCCACCAGCTCGTCCGCCACCAGGCGCGAGAGCAGGCCCTTCTCGTAGGCTTCCTGGCCGGTGAAGATGCGGCCCTCGATGAGGATTTCCGCCGCCACCGCCGTGCCCACCAGGCCGATGATCGGGTCGATCTCCGCATAGGGGTACCAGATGCCCAGATTGCGCGCGGTGATGCCGAAGCGCATCGCGGGGCCGCCGACGCGGAAGTCGCACATCGTGGCGATGCCCGCGCCGCCGCCGATGCAGGCGCCGGTGATCATCGCCACCACCGGGTGCCGGCACAGCCGGACGGACTGCATGGAGGTGTGCAGCACCTCGGCATAGACATCCTCCTGCGCCCGGTCGCCGCGCTCGGCGGCGAAGGCGGAGATGTCGGCCCCGGCCGAGAAGGCCAGCCCGCCCGCCCCGCGCAGCACGATGCAGCGCAGGTCGTCCTCGGCGGACAGCGCCTCCATCGTCGCCTGCAATCCGCGCCACATCGACAGGTTGAAGGCGTTGCGCACCTCCGGCCGGTCGAAGGTGACCACCGCCACATGGCCGTCGCGGGTGATGGGCATATGGGGGTGAAGGCGATCCGGCATGGTGGTTCCTCCGTGTTCAGGCCCCTGCCGCCGGCAGGTCGTCGAAGGCGGGGCGCCCGGTCATGTGGCGCCAGTGATGCCACAAAAGCCGCGCCGCGAGACCCCGCCAGGGCGCCCAGGATTCGGCGAGCGCCCTGAGCGCCTTCGGCCCCGGCCGCGCCGGCAGGGATTTCAGGTCGGCGGCGGCGGCGGCCAGCGCGATGTCGCCGGCCGGGAACACATCCGGCCGTTGCAGGGCGAACAGCAGATAGACCTCGGCCGACCACGGCCCCATGCCACGCACCGCGACGATGGCGGCGATGGCCGCCGCGTCGTCCATGGCGGCCAGCCGATCCGCGTGCAGCCGCCCGTCGGCGAAGGCCTCGGCCAGGGCGCGGGCATGGGCGAGCTTGGGGCGCGACAGGCCGGCACCGAGCAGCGCCGCATCCGCCTGGACCAGCAGCCCCGCCGGCTCCAGCGCGCCGGGCACCTGGCACAGCCGCGCCCAGATGGCGGCGGCCGCCTGGTTGCTGATCTGCTGGCCGACGATGGCCTGCAACAGGCCGGGAAAGCCGGGCGGACGGGTGCGCCAGGCGAGCGGCCCCGCCGCGGGCTCGATGCGCGCGAGGTCCGGGTCGGCCCGGGTCAGCGCCGCGATGGCGGCGCGCGCCGCTTCGGGCGCATGGGGAAACGCCGCGTTTTTCGCAACAGACTGCAACAACCGCCCTCCCCTTCTCCGCACGCGCGATGTTTCCATGTAACATGCGGGGATGGACACGATGAACGCGACCCAGGCCGGCCTCGCCCCCTGGCCCCATATCCTGGTTGTGGACGACGATCGGGAGATTCGTGAACTGCTCGCCCGCTTCCTCGAACGCAACCGCTTCCGGGTGACGGCGGTGCGCGACGCGCGCGAGGCGCGGCGCACCCTGCCCAACGGCTATTTCCAGCTGGTGGTGCTCGACCTGATGCTGCCGGGCGAGAGCGGCATCGACTTCGCCCGCTGGCTGCGCAGCGAATCCAACATCCCCCTGGTGATGCTGACCGCGCTGGGCGAGGAGACCGACCGCATCATCGGGCTGGAGCTGGGGGCGGACGACTACCTGCCCAAGCCGTTCAACCCGCGCGAGCTGCTGGCGCGCATCCGCGCCGTGCTGCGCCGGGCCGGCGAGCCGGCCGGCCGCGGCCCGGACGCGCCGGTGCGCATGCTGAGCTTCGCCGGCTGGGTGCTGGAGCCCACGCGCCGCCGCCTGCTGAACCCGGACGGGGCGGAAGTGCCGCTGACCGGCGGCGAATACGACCTGCTGGTGGCGCTGGTGGACCGCGCCAACAAGGTGCTGACGCGCGACATGCTGCTCGACCTGCTGCGCGGCCGCCAGGCCGGGCCGTTCGACCGGGCGATCGACGTGGCGATCAGCCGGCTGCGGCGCAAGATGGAAGACGATGGCCGCCACGCCCAGCTGATCAAGACCGTGCGCGGCGGCGGCTATGTGCTGGCGGCCGAGGTGATCCGTCAGTGACCGGCCGGCCTGGCTGATGCCGTCCGGGCCTGACGACTCTTCCGTCGTCAGGCCCGGACGGCATCGCGTGCCGGGTTGGCCGGCGGCGGCGCGCAAAGCAAAGAGTCTCCGCCCGCGCAGCCTCGCCGCGCGGACGGCCCTGTTGATGGTGGCCGCCCTGACGCTGGTGCAGGTGGCCGGCCTGACCATCCACGCGCTGGACCGGGTGGACCTCCAGCGCCTCGCCCAGACCCGCGATGCCGCCGTCCACGCCATCGGGCTGTATCGCGCGGTGGCGCTGACCGCCCCCGCCCAGCGCGCCGACGTGGTGAACGACTACGATGGCGGCGAGGGCGCCACGGCGGTGCTGGGCGACATGTCGCCGCAGAGCAACCTGCCGCCCTCCTCCCCGGCCCTGCAACGCCAGATTCGCGCGGACATGCAGCTGGTGGCCATACCGCAAAGCCAGCGCCCGGCGGATATCGTGCTGCTGGGCGGCCCGCTGGCCGAGCGGCTGGTGGTGGGGTTCGCGCTGCCGGACGGCACCTGGCTGAATATGGTGATGCCCATGCCGCCGCCCCGGCCCTGGCACTCCACCGCCTTCCTGATCGCCTTCCTGGTGATGACGCTGGCGGCGGCGCTGCTGACCCTGTGGATGGTGCGCCGGCTGATCGCGCCGGTGGCGACACTGGCCGAGGCGGCCGAGCGGCTGGGGCGCGACGTGAACACCGCGCCCTTGCCGGAGGACGGGCCGAGCGAGCTGGCCACCGCGGCTTCCGCGTTCAACACCATGGCCGGGCGCATCCGCCGGCTGATCGCCGACCGCACCTTCCTGCTGACCGCCATCGGCCACGACCTGCGCACGCCGATCACGCGGATGAAGCTGCGCGCCGAATTCCTCGAAGATGCGGAATTGCAGCGCAAGATGCTGGACGACCTGAACGAGTTGCAGGCGATGGTCGCGGCCACGCTGGAATTCGGCCGCGACATCGCGGTGGAGGAGCCGGCGCGGCCGGTCGATCTGGTGGCGCTGATGCGCACGGTGCTGGACGACGCGGCGGATGCGCGGCTGGCCGATGAAGCGGTGCTGACCTATGCCGGGCCGCAGCGGCTGGTGGTGCCGGCCCGGCCGCTGGCGATGAAGCGGGCGCTGGCCAATCTCGTCACCAACGCCGTGCTGTATGGGGGCTGCGCGCGTGTGGAGATTTCGCCGCCCGCCGGCGGGATGGTGACGCTGACGGTGGACGACAACGGTCCGGGCGTGCCGGAGGAGGCGCTGGAGCAGGTGTTCCAGCCCTTCCACCGGGTGGAGGAAAGCCGCAACCGCGAGACCGGCGGGGTGGGGCTGGGCCTGCCCATCGCGCGCAACATGCTGCGCGCGCATGGCGGCGAGGTGACGCTGAGCAACCGGCGCGACGCGGCGGGCAGGGTGCTGGGCGCGCGCGCGACAGTAACGATGCCGGCGTGAAGCCTCGCGGGCGCCCGCCTTTCTTCAGGGTGGCGTCGTGCTCGGTGTGGGGAAGGGAAACGAAGGGGACAGGGCCAGGAGACAACCGGCCCCCCACCCGGAAAGTTGGGTTGGCGGGGGGGGGGCAATCG
>CAMFLK010000349.1 GCA_945957135.1 uncultured Rhodospirillales bacterium | reverse complement strand
GTCGGGATCCACCTCCACGCAGGCATCGCCCACGACTTCGGCCAGCCCGCCGCGCTTCGTGGCGAGCAGGGGGGCGCCGCAGGCCATGGCCTCCAGCGCGGTGAGGCCGAACGGCTCGTTCCACCGGCTGGGCACGGCGACGATGGCGGCGCGGGCCATGGCGGCGAGCACCTCGCCATGCGGCCGGTAGCCGTCCATCGCCACGCCGGCACCGGCGGCCTCGGCGCGGAGGGCGCGCAGGAACGGCGTGTCCGGGCTGCCCGCCCCGAAGCGGTCGGCACCGATGATGCGGGCGCGCCAGCCGGGCAGCTCCGGCAGGGCGAGGGCGCAGGCGCGGACGAACCCATCCACCCCCTTGTCCGCCACCACCCGCCCGGCGAACAGGATTTCGGGGCCGCGCGGGCCGGGGGGCGGGATGTCGTCAAGCTCGATGCAATTGGGCAGCACCGTCGCATGGCCGCGCACGCCTTCAAGCAGCCGGCCGCGCACCCAGTCGGACACCGTCACCACGCGGGCCAGCCGGTCGAGCAGGGCCTGGCGCTGGGCGGGGCTGTGGGCGGCGCGCATGTCGCGCGGGTCGTTGTGCAGCACCAGGCAGATCGGTGTCGCGGGCAGGCGGCGGGCGAGGTGCAGCGCGATTTCCGGCCGGTTGTGGACCTCCACGATGGCGGGCGTGAGAGCGGCGAGGCGGCTTGCGGCGGCGCTTGCGTAGCGCAACGCCAGCCGGGCGGGAAACAGGGCGGGGCGAACCGGCGCGAATTCCGCGTCGCCGAAGGGTGGGCCCATCGGCAGGCCCAGCACTATCGTGCGGAAGGCGGCTTCGTGGCGGGCCAGCCGGTGGGCCAGCAGCCCGACGGCCCCCGCATCGCCCGGCCCGAATCCCTCCCGGGGCGGCAGCACGACAGCGGCGATGGGGCGGGCCATCGGCCCAAGGTAGGATAGTCCGGCCATCGAAGGAATCCCCACCGCATGCCCCTCGCCGCCCGGCGCATCGTGTTCTTCACCCTGCTCGCCGCCACCGCGGGCGGGCTGGGTTGGCTGATGGTCCTGGTGCTGGCGCCGGGCGGCTGGACGGTGGTGAAGGCACTGATCCTGCTCGCTTTTCTCGGCATCGTGCCGTGGCTGGGCATCTGCGTGGGCAACACCCTGCCCGGCCTCGTGCTGCGGCTGGCCTGCCGCGATCCCGCGCGGCGGATCCTGCCCGCCCCCGCGCCGGGCGGCCCGGTGCCCGGGCGCATTGCGCTCGCGCTGACCGTGCGCAATGAGGACCTCGCGCCGATCCTGCCGCCGCTGCTGGCGCTGCTCGACACGCTGGGCGACGATTTCACCCTGTTCGTGCTGTCGGATACCCAGGAGCCCGGGCTGGTCGCGGCGGAGGATGCGGTGATCGCCGCCCACACCCATCCACGCCTGCGCATCCGGCGCCGGGCGGACAATGCCGGGTTCAAGGCCGGCAACGTGATGGACTTCCTCGACCACCACGCCGCCGGCTTCACCTACGCGGTGATGCTGGACGCCGATTCCACCCTCTCCGCCGAGGCCGTGCGGTGGCTGGTGGCGATTATCGCCGCCGATCCGCGCATGGCCATCGTGCAGCATCTCACCGTCGGCCGGCCGGCGCGGGAGGCGTTTCCCCGGCTGTTCCAGTTCGGTATGCGTGCGGGCATGCGCATCTGGGCGACCGGCCAGGGCTGGTGGCAGGCCGGCGACGGGCCGTACTGGGGCCACAATGCCATCCTGCGCATCGACGCCTTCCGCGCCCATGCCAGATTGCCCGCCCTGCCGGACGGCAGCGCGATCCTGTCGCACGACCAGATGGAGGCGGCGCTGCTATGCGGGGCGGGCTATCGTGTCTGCGTCTGGGCCGACGAGGAAGGCTCGGCCGAGGCCAACCCGCCCGCCTTGCCGGAATTCCTCCATCGCGACGCCCGCTGGCTGGAAGGCAACCTGCAATACCGCCACCTGCTCACCCTGCCGGGCCTGCGCTGGATGGGCCGCTGGCAGCTGGTGCAGGCCATGCTGCTGTTCGCCGGCGCGCCCCTCTACACCGCCATCCTCGTCCTCGCCGCGCTGAATGCGGCGCTGGGCGGGGCTGCGGACGTGCCGCGCGGGGCGCTGCTGGCCCTGGCGCTGGCCTGGACCGCCGCGCTCTACGCGCCGAAGCTCGCGGGGTATGCGGAAGTGCTGCTGCGCGACCCCGCTCGCTATGGCGGACGGCCTGCCCTGATGCGCGGAGCGGCCGCCGAATTCGCCTTCACCCTGCTGCTCGACGCGCTGTCCCAGCCGCACAAGACCGGCGCGATGCTGCGCCTCGCCCTGGGCCGACGCGCCGGCTGGCTGCCGCAGAACCGGGCGGCGCGCGGGGTGGGCTGGGGCGAGGCGGCACGGCTGTTCTGGCCGCACACGCTGTTCGGCCTGCTGGTCTTCACTGGCTTCGCCGCGGGATCGTGGGCGGCGGTGGCCTGGGCGCTGCCCTTCGCCGGCGGGCTGCTGCTGGCCATTCCGTTCTGCGTCGTCACCGCCGATCCGCGCTTCTCCGCCTGGCTGGCCCGGCGCGGCTTCGCCGCCATCCCGGAGGAGCTTGACACATCGGCCCCGCGCGGCCGGACTAGCGACATTCATGGGGAGAGATGATTTGGCCAACCTGCCGGAAATCCGCGAAAAACTCTTCGCCGCCCTGTTGTCGGACGTGCTGGACGCGCATGGCCACACCAACCAGGCCCTGCCGCCGCGCATCCGCCCGCTGGACGAAGCCTCCGTCATGGTCGGCCGCGCCCGCACCGCCCTGTTCATGGATGTCTATACCGTCAACCCGGACGAGAACCCCTATGAGCTGGAGATCGCGCTGATCGACAGCCTGCGCCCCGACGAAATCCCGGTCTTCGCCTGCGGCGCCACCGGCCGCATCGCGCCCTGGGGCGAGCTGCTCAGCACCGCCTCGCGCGTGCGCGGGGCGGCCGGCGCGCTGATGGACGGGCTGGTGCGCGACATCAAGGCCATCCGCGCCATGGGTTTCCCGGTGTTCCACGGCGGCATCGGCCCGCTGGACAGCAAGGGCCGCGGCAAGATCATGGCGCTGGACGTGCCGGTGGAATGCGCCGGCGTCACGGTCCATCCCGGCGATCTGATCTTCGGTGATGCCGACGGCGTGGTGGTGGTGCCGCGCGCCATCGAGGCGGAGATCCTCGCCGCCGCATTCGAGAAGCTGCGCGGCGAGCGCACCACGCTGGCCGACCTCCAGGCCGGCATGAAGCTGGGCGACGTGTTCGCGAAATACGGGATTCTCTGAGCCATGATCGTCGATTGCCACGTCAACATCTTCGAGGACCGGCACCTGACGCCGCTGATGCGCGAGCAGACCCGCTTCGCCCGCCCCGGCAGCATCACCTACAAGGCCGACGCCGACACGCTGTACGAAGCCATGGCCGGCGTGGACAAGGCGATCGTCTTCTCCCTGCGCTACGCCGATTCCACCGGCATCGACGGCGATGACGAGGTGACCGCGGCGGCCGTGGCCAAATACCCCGACAAATTCGTGGGCTTCGCCGCTCTGGACCCGCGCCGGCCGGACGCCATGGCGCTGCTCGAGCACGCCGTGCAGGATCTGAAGCTGCGCGGGGTGAAATTCGGCCCGATCTACAACGGCGTTTCGCTGCTCGACCCGCGCATGGAGCCGTTCTACCGGTTCCTGGTGCGGCACAACCTGCCGCTGACCATGCACATGGGCACCACCTACGCGCGCAACGCCCCCGCCGATTACGGCCGGCCGATCCATGTGGAGGAGATCGCGCTGCGCCACCCGGAGCTGAAGATGATCATGGCCCATATGGGCCATCCCTGGCATGACGAGTGCATCGTCATCGCACGCAAGCAGCCGAATGTGTATTGCGAGGTGTCCGCGCTGTTCTACCGGCCCTGGCAGTTCTACAACATCCTGGTCTCGGCCCAGGAATACAC
>CAMFLK010000348.1 GCA_945957135.1 uncultured Rhodospirillales bacterium | reverse complement strand
TCCGATGGGTGATCATCATTCCCCGCCCTTCCTCAGCCTCACCCTGCCCCGTCGCCGGTCTCCGCGATGAACTCGACCCCGGAGCGAACAGTCATCATGCCTGAATTCTTCGATGTTGAAGGCATCCCGGTATCACTGGGGAATGTACCCGGCGTGCGAATCTCATCAGCTGCCTGGGATACCGATCCGCCCCGACTGTTCGATCCTGATTCCGCGCGGCGCAACGGTGCACCGATATCCGAGGGTGCGTTCTGGCGGCTGGTCGTCGAGGCGAGGAACGGCCGCGTTGCCGGGTGCAATTCTTGAAGAGCCGCAGCATCGCCTGGCCAACCAAGTGGGTCGCCGAATTCTCTCTAAGTATTTGAAATTGCTTGGCGTCCCGTAGGGGATTCGAACCCCTGTTACCGCCGTGAGAGGGCGGTGTCCTAGGCCTCTAGACGAACGGGACGAGGCGGCAAAGCCCTGCGCGGGCTGGCGTGGCGCGATCCATACAGGCTCAGGCGGGGCGACGCTAGCCCCCTGGCGCAAGGCTGGTTGGACAAAAAACCGCCCGGCCTCGGTCTGGCATGCGCAATGCCGCGATGTGCCGCGCGGCGAGGATTCAGGGAACTCCCGTGACCGGCTCCGCTTCGCCGCTCGCCATGGACCGCACCATGGCCTCCAGCACCCGCATCGCCCGCGCGCCGTCGGCGATGGTGGGCGCGTCGTTCGGCTCGCCGCGCACGGCATGCAGGAAGGCGGCAAGCAAGGCGTGGTAGCCCTTGTGGTCCTCGTTGGCGGCGGCGGTCTGGTTGGGTTCCCAGATCAGCGTGTCCACCGCCTGGTCGAGCGTGGCGGCGGGGTCGGCGGCCTTGAAGGGGGGGGCCCGGAAATGCCGCACCTCGTGGACGTTGCGGATTTCCACGCGAGCGTGGTCGCCCATCACCTGCCACCACTCCATCGGCGTGCCGCGCGACTGGTGGGTGCCCATCACCACCGTGGCGAGCGCGCCGGAGGCGAAGGCGAAGGCGACGTGCAGCAGCAGCTTGCCCGGTGCCAGCGTGTGGGTGCGGGCGGTGACGGTGGTGACGGGCGCGCCCATCAGCCAGGGCACGAGGTCCATGGCGTGGACGCAATGGTGCAGCAGGAAGCCGGTGTAGTCGGGGTCGCCGGTGAAGTAGGTCGGCGCGGTCATGTACTCGCCGAGCAGGCTGGCGGGCGGGCCGAAGCCGGGGTCGCGCAGCACGTTGCCGGCAATGCGGTTGGCGGTGGAGTAGCGTTTCATGAAGCCGACGACACAGGGTTTGCCGGCCTGCTTGGCCAGCGCCACCAGCTTCTCCGCCTCCTCGGCGGTGGTGGCGGGCGGCTTCTCGATGAACACCGGCAGACCGCGCTTCAAGGCCAGCGCCGCGAATTCCGCGTGCTGGCGCGGGCCGACGGCCATGCCGATGGCGTCCAGGCCGGGTGCGGCGATCAGCGCGCGCGCATCGGCGAAACGCTCGGTCACGCCGTAGCGGTCGCCGATCGTCGCCAGCCGCCCGGGGTCGAGATCGGCGATCGCCGCCAGCCGCACGGGCAGGCGCACGAGTTGCGGCAGCAGCATCTCCCCGGCATGGGTGCCGCAGCCGATCCAGCCGATCCTCACGCCGCGCCTCCGAAGGCCGCATGCAGCGCGCCGCGCAGCAGGTTGGCGGATTGGGCGAGGTCGGCATCCTCGTCCTCCGTCGGCGGGCGCCACTGGGCGAGCGGCACGGAGAGGCGGTTGTCGGTGCGGCGGAACGGCTCCAGGGTGATCGGGCCGCGATAGCCGATATCCGCCAGCGCCCGGCAGATCGCAGGCCAGTCGAGATGGCCGGTGCCGAGGAAGCCGCGATGGTTCTCGTTGGCCTGGAAATGCACGAGGCGATCGCCGGCGGCGCGGATGGCCCGGGGCAGATCGTCCTCCTCCATGTTCATGTGGAACGTGTCTAGCATCACGCCCAGGCCGGGATTGCCGGGCGTTTCCACCAGTTCGCAGGCCTGGCGGCCGGTGTTGCAGAAATCCGTCTCGAAGCGGTTGAGCGGCTCCACCGCCAGCACCACCCCGTGCTCCGCGGCATGGCTGCCCGCTTCGTTCAGCCCGTCGCTGACCCGCGCCACGCGGCGGGCGCGGGCATCCTCGTCGATCGGGCTCGGGGCACGGCCGGCGAAGACCAGCGGCGCGCCATAGAGCGGGCCGCCGACGATGCGTGCCCCCATCGCCCGGGCCACGTCGGCGCAGCGCTTGAGATAGGCCACCCCCGCGGCGCGGCTGGCTTCGTCGTCGGAGGCGAGGTCGCGCGACAAATTCACCCTTGCCGCCAGCACCACCCCCAGCCCGGCATCGGCGGCGGCGCGGCCGGCCTCGGCGGGGTCCAGTTCCCCCTCCTCCGGCACCAGCAGCTCCACGAAATCCATCCCCGCCGCCTTCATGCGGGCGAAAAGCGGGAAATGCACCGCCGTGAACGGGCGGGCATAGGACATGGAAATCACGCCGACAGCACGAGGAGTCACGAACTCATCCTTTCACCGCGCCGCCGGTGAGGCCACCGACCAGGCGCTTCTGGGCCAGCAAAAACAGCAGCGTGGCCGGCAACGCCACCAGCGTGCCGCCGGCGGTGAGCAGGCCCCATTGGATCTGGTTCTCGCCGATGAACATCTGCAGCGCCACCGTCACCGTGCGCACCTCGCGCCCGGCCAGCATCAGCGCGAACAGGTATTCGTTCCAGGAGGCGATGAACAGGTAGATGCCCACCGCCACCAGCCCCGGGGCCGCCAGCGGCAGCAGCACCCGCAGCAGCACCTGGGCGCGGGTCGCGCCGTCGATCATCGCCGCCTCGTCCAGCTCCGGCGGAATGCCCTCGATGTAGCTGGTCAGCAGCCAGATGGCGAAGGGCAGCGTGAACGTCGCGTGGCCGAGGATGAGGGCGACATAGGTGTCGAGCAGGCCGAGGCCGCGCAGGATGATGAACAGCGGCAGGATCAGCATCACCACCGGGAACATGTTCACCACCAGGAACTGCACCCGCAGCGCCCGCCTTCCGGGAAAGCGGAAGCGGGCGAAGGCGTAGGCGGCGGGCAGCGCCAGCGCCAGGCCCAGCACCACCGCCCCGCTCGCCACCACAAGGCTGTCGCGCAGGTTCTGGGCGAAGCTGGTGCGGGCGAGCAGCTCGATATGGTTGGCCAAGGTCAGCGCCGAGGGCAGCAGCCGCACCGGGCTGGCGGTGAGGTCGGCATCCGGCCGCAGCGAGGACAGCACCATCCACAGCCAGGGCAGCAGCCCGAAGGCGAGGATCGCGGCCACCGGCAGATCGGTCGTCAGGATGCGGCGCACGGTCTTCATTTCGCGTTGCGCACCGCGTAGGTGATCACCACGCTCAGCAGCAGCAGCGTCAGCACCACCGCCAGCGCCGAGCCGTAGCCGTAATCCGCCCCCGACCAGGCGCGGAGGAAGGCATAGAGCGGCAGGGTCTGGGTGGACGTGCCCGGCCCGCCCCCAGTCATCACCAGGATCAGGTCGAGCGAGTTGGCCACCCAGATCATGCGCAGCAGCAGGGCGGTGGCGATCACCGGGGCGAGGCCCGGCAGGGTGACGTGAACGAAGCTGCCCCGCGCCCCTGCCCCATCGAGCGACGCCGCCTCATAAAGCTCGCGCGGAATGGATTGCAGCCCGGCCAGCAGGGTCACCGCGAAGAACGGAAACCCCTGCCACACGATCGCCAGCACCACCGCCGCCATCGCCGTCGCCGGCTGGGCGAGCCAGGCCACCGGCCCGTCCAGCAGACCCAGCCGCACGCCGAGCGTGTTGATCACCCCCAGGTTGAAATCCAGCATCCAGGTCCACACCAGCCCGATGATCACGCTGGGCAGCGCCCAGGGCACGATCACCAGCGCCCGCGCCACCCCCCGCCAGGGAAAGCTGCGGTTGAGCAGCAGCGCCGCGGCCAGGCCCAGCGCGAATTGCAGCCCCACGGAGACCACCACCCACACCAC
>CAMFLK010000347.1 GCA_945957135.1 uncultured Rhodospirillales bacterium | reverse complement strand
AGGGCAGAGAGCATCTGCACGATCTGGGTGAAGGGGCTGGGCGGGTTCATCGGGGAGGTCTCCTGCGAGGGTTAACAATCAATATCTGACGTAGATACGACGTCAGTTATCATACTGCAACCTGAAAACGCCGATTCCCTCATTAAATTTTGTTAATAAATCTTTCCATCATTCTCGGCCGGCGGCACGGCGCGGCGGCCGCGACAAGGGGTCGCGGCGGCATGGCCCGGACAAGCCAGATCGAGGAGGAACTGGGAAGTTTGGAAGACGAAGCCACGGCGCAGCCAAAGAGAAAAAGTTTTTTGGTTCTTTTTTTCAAAAAAGAACATTCTTTCTTACTGCCTTTTCCGCGTGGATGGCCGGGACAAGCGCCCGGCCACTTCGGTTTTTTGGTTCTTTTTTCAAAAAAGAACCGCTTCCTTACTTTCCAAGTCGTCCCTTCATTCCATCCGTTCCAGCATCGCCAGTTCATCGAGATTGTGGCGGCTGAACAGGAACATTGGCGTGCCGCGCAGGCGGTAGTGGTGGGTCAGTTTGGCTTGGGCGATGATTTGGTTTTTGCGGGAGGTCAGCCAGGGGAAGGGGTGGAAGATGAAGCTTTCGGCGGCGTGGATTTCCGCCGGGGTGAAGGCCAGGAGCATGCGCAGTTCGCCGCTTGTGAAGGCGGCGGGGCGGAGCGCGCCCACGGCGTCGTCGATCAGGAAGGGGCCGATCGTGGCGCGGTGGGTGGTGATGTCGTCCAGCGCGGCTTCAGTGGCGGCGATGCGGGCCAGGTTGGGGGGGCCGAAGCTTTCCCAGGGGCGGCGGTCGTGCATGCCGCCGCTGAAGGCGAACAGCACGATGGACAGCACCACGTTGCTGGCGGCGAGGCGCAGCGGGATGGAGGGGTCGGGTCGGGCGAAGAAGCGGCTGGCCGCGACCATCGGCCAGCACAGGCCGATCATCAGCGGGAAGCCGTAATAGCTCATCAGTTCGCCGGCGGCGTGGGATTTGGCGATCAGCGCCAGCGCCACCCAGGGAATGCCGGCCAGCGGCCCGAGGGCCAGGGCCCAGCTGCGTTGGCGCAGCGCCACCGCGAGGGTCAGCAGGAAGGGCAGGTAGATGTAGGAGCGGTTCTGGCCCAGCCGGTAGATGCGGTGCCACACGAATTGCCAGGACAGATGGGCGAGGGCGGGTTCGCCGAGATAGGTGTCGTGCAGCTGGTCCTCGCCGGTCACGAACAGCGCTTCCTGCACGCCGAGGAGGGCGAGCGAGGCGGCGATGGCGGTGGCGGCCAGCAGCGCCTCGCCGCGCGCCGCCCGTCCGTCGCCGGCGTGCCGCCAGCGCCACAGGGCGATGAGGGCGAAGATGGTGGCCAGGTGCAGCCCGGCATCCTCGCGCACGCTCAGCAGCAGCGGCAGCACCAGCCAGCTGGCGAGCCGGTGGCCGCGCACCCACAGCGCCAGCATCAGCAGGATCAGCGCGGGGATGGCGATTTCGATATGCGGGAAGCCGATGGTGGCGAGGCTGATGCCGTTCATCGCGGCCAGCAGCGCCAGGGCCAGCGCCGCCGGCTTGGGCAGATGCGGCATCAGGCACAGGCTGGCGGCCAGCCCGATCGTGCCGAACCACACGCCCTGGGTGAAGGCGAAGTGCACCGGCGCGGCGGTTTCCGGCGTCAGCTGGTGGATCAGCGCCAGCAGGCCCAGGACCAGCGACATGTGGTCGTTCAGGAACAGCCCGCCGATCGCCGGCGGGTTGCGCAGCCCGTGAGTGGCCAGATGCGCGAACCAGCCGGAATCCCACATCGCCGCGCCCAGCTCGTAGAACCGGTTCAGCGTGTAGTTGGTGGCGAGCAGGGCGGGCACCAGGAAGGCGAGGGCGTGGCACAGCCGCCGTGCCAGCGTGTCCGTCTGGCGGGGCGAGAGCAGCCAGGGCGGCCGCGCGAGCGCGATGGCGCCGCTGCGGCCCCCCTGGCTCCTTTGCGGGACGGTCTGGCTCACCTACTTCACGGCCCCCAAGGTCAGCCCCTGCACCAGGTAGCGTTGCAGCACCGCGAAGACCACGGCCACCGGCAGGGTGGCGAGCAGGGTGGCGGCCATCACCTGGTTCCACTCCACACTGTAGCGGCCCGCGACGAGGTTGACGACTTTCAGCGGCAGGGTGAGGCGCGCGGGGTCGCGCAGCAGGGTCAGGGCGACGTTGAACTCGTTCCAGCTGGCCACGAAGGTGACGATGCCGGTCACCGCGATGGCCGGTAGGGCGAGCGGCAGGAAGATGCGTAGCACGGCGTGCGCCGGCCCGGCGCCGTCGATCCACGCCGCTTCCTCCAGCTCGCGCGGGATGGTGGCGAAGTAGGAGGACAGCATCCACACCGCGAAGGCGAGGTGGAAGGCGGCGTAGATGACGATCACCCCGGTGCGGGTATCGACCAGCGAGCCGCCGAAGAACGGCACGGCGGCGGCCATGCGGAACAGCCCGAGCACCAGCAGGATGGGCGACAGCATCTGGGTGGCCAGCAGGAACTGGCGATAGGCGCCCTGGCCGCGGAAGCGCAGCCGTCCCACCGCGTAGGCGGCGGGAATGGCGATGACCAGCGCGAAAGCCGTGGCGGCGATGGCGATGACCAGCGAGTTGATCAAGCCGGTGCCGAACCCGACCGTGGTCCACATATCCACGAAGTTCGACCATTGCGGCGATTCCGGCAGCCAGCGCGGCGGGAAGCGCAGCACCTCGTCGTGGCGTTTCAGCGACGTGGAGATCATCACCGCGAAGGGCAGCAGGGTGGCCAGGATTAGCGGCGCCAGCACCAGCCAGCACCAGACGCTGCGCCGCAGCTTGCGCGCGCGGGGGGTCATGAAGAAAGCATCTTCTTTTTCTGAAGAAAAAGAAGAAAAAAGACTTTTATATTTTGTCCTTCGGATGGCAAGGCCGAGGAAACACCCCAACGGATGGAAGTTTTTTGGTTCTTTTTTTCAAAAAAGAACATGCTTCCTTGCCGCATCGACAGCGCGATCACGCCATCTCCTCCCGCGAGCGCAGCCGCATGTACAGCGCGGTGGCGGTGAACACGATGGCCAGCACCACCAGCGACACCGCCGCCGCCGGGCCGGGGCGGCCGAGATAGAACGACATCTCGTAGAGATAGGTCACCAGGATATGCGTGGAGTTGTTCGGCCCGCCCTGCGTCATCACCCAGATGATCGGGAAGGAGTTGAACACGTGGATGACGTTGAGCACCACGGCGATGTTGATGAACGGGCCGAGCAGCGGCAGCGTCAGGTGGCGGAAGGATTGCCAGGGCCGCGCGCCGTCGATGGCCGCCGCCTCGTACACCTCGCCGGGAATGGCGGACAGCCCGCCCAGCAGCAGCGTGGTGGTGAAGGGGATGGAGACCAGCACGCCCACCACGATCTCCGCGGGGAAGGCGGTCTCGGGCCGGGCCATCCATTGCAGCGGCCGGTCGAGGATGCCGACCTGCCGCAGCATGGCGTTGATCATGCCGTAATCGGCGTTGAACGCCCACAGCCACACCACCGCGGCCATCGACAGGGCGATGGACCAGGGCAGCATGATGATGGTGCGGGCGATGCCGCGCCCGTAGAAGTCCAGCCGCAGCACGATGGCCACGGGCAGGGCGATCAGCACCGTGCCGCCGACGACGAACAGGGTCCATTCCAGCGTGCGCAGCAGGGCGGCGAGGAAGATCGGGTCGGCCAGGATGCGGCGGAAATTGTCGAACCCGGCGAAGCCGCGCACCAGCCCGAAGCGCGACACGTCGGAGACCGCGAGGCGGACGATCTCGAACAGCGGGTAGCCGAGGATCGCCACCGCCAGCACCAGGCTGGGGGCGATCAGCAGCCAGGGGGTGAGGGGGCGGGTCAGAGGCCGCTTGCCCGCTGGCGCGTTGCCAGCCGTGGTTCCTTCGCACTCATGATTGTGCTTGCGTTGCGTTGGACGGCGTCAAGGCACGCTTCGCTCAAGGGCCTTGACCCCGTCCCCCGCAACGAAGC
>CAMFLK010000346.1 GCA_945957135.1 uncultured Rhodospirillales bacterium | reverse complement strand
ACTGATTTCCGTCTAGCATTGTATATCGCTCGGAGTTTTTCTTATAAATTATTTTTTTAATTTTATTTCTTTCTTTTTCGTTTTGCGGAGCATCAACGACAAACAGATTTGCGTGCCCTGCTCTTTTGGTTAGCGCAACACGGAAGAATTCCTCCCACTTGCTTTCCTTTGCCCGAAACACGGATTCTTCTATTCTTTCAGCTAATTTTCCGTCCGTCTGCCCGACGTAGGCGAGCTGCTCCCCTTCGATGGACCAAACGAGCATCCAGATTGCGGGGCCTTGCTCAGTCTGCTCGATCCGCTTAAGGCATTCACGTTTCGGGCAGATTTTTCCGAGTGATCGCCAGTTTATCTCCATCATCCCACCCCCCGTTGAGCCAGTTAACCGCCACCACACGATTTCCACACAAGTCAGTTTTTAGCTTCATTTGGCTCGGCACCAATATCCATGCCAAGTGCGTTGAGTTCGGCTCTCTGCCCCCTCGACGGAGCCGGCTCCTCATGCTCGATTTATTTTAAGCCCAGCGTCTTTGCCATTTCTCTAGCGAAGCCCAGAATCCTCTATTTGCCAAAGCAAGTGATGGGCCTTCGGCCCGAAGAAAGAAGAAGTGATAGCGGGGTCTGGGGCCTGAGGCCCCAGCGGGGTCGAGGGGCAGAGCCCCCGCCTTGCCTTCAACCTTTCCTCAACTCGGCAGCTTCTCCTTCAGGCTATCGCGGTTGAGGTCTTTCTTGAGTTGGTCGGCGGCCCAGCGGGCTTCGGATTGTTCGAGGAATTTCTGGAGGTCTTCGGCTTGGCGCTGTTGGTCGTTGAAGGTGTTGGTCCATTCTTCGTCGAGCGCGGCCTGGCATTCTTCGGCGACGTCGATGGGCAGGCCGAGGAAGGCGTTGCGCAGTTGGTCGCCGGGCTTCTTGAAGCCGAGGGTGATGTCGGTGGTGCTGTTGCGCCATTCGCGCAGGCGTTGGTCCATGCCGATATTGGCGAGGCCTTGGGCGCGGTCGAGCCACACGCTGGTCCAGATCAGTTCGTTGGCCACGGAATCGTCGAGTTTGCCGACGAAGCGGCCTTGGTTGGCGCGGACGAAGGTTTCGTACACGGCGGTCGCGGCTTCGAAATGCTTCTGGAATTTCTCGCGCGCGGTGTGGGCCCAGGCGGAGGTGTCGGATTTCAGGCCGTCGGTGGGCATGGCTTCGTCGAGATTGTCGAGGGCCAGCGAGGTCTGGTCGTAGATGGTGCGGATTTTCTCGAGGTTGGTGTCTTCGAGGAACTTGCGCACGTCCTCGCGCACCGAGGAGAAGGAGACCAGCACGGAGCCTTGGCTGGGCAGCTGGGCGAGGTAACCCGCGAGTTCCTGCCTGTATTTTTCCGAAGCGGGGGTCAGCACCTGGTCGTTGATGAAGAACACCGCCTTGTAGGCGTAGTACACGCTGGGGCTGACCGCCTTCAGTGCCAGCTTCACGATGTATTTCGACAGGCGCTTGGTCAGGAAGGGAATGTCGTAGGCGGATTCGGATTCGCCGGCGGCGGACAGCAGGTAGTTCAGGCGCTTGCCGTCCTTGTAGGTGGTGCGCAGCTTTTCGCAGACCGAGTCCGGCACCCCTGCGTCCTGAAGCGCGTTGACGAACCAGATGTCGAATTGCAGTTGCAGCCCGTCCACCGCGTCGAGCACCTTGCGCGCGCTGTCGGAAGCGCGGTTGACGGTATCGGTGCCGTCGCTGACCGCCTTGCGCAGCGCGTCGGTCATGCGTGCGGTGGCGTCGGCTTCGGACTGTTCCAGCCGCTTGTCCTCGTCGGACAGGCGCGACCATTTTTCGGTGAGGTCCTTGGTGACCCCTGCGAGTTTGGCCTGGAACAGGTTCATGTCGTCGCGCGCGATCACCCATTTCGGGTCGCTCACCGCGGCGAGCCAGGCGGCCTCGCGCGTCACCGTCAGTTCCCGCCACAGCAGCAGAAGCTGGCTGGGGGCGGTGAAATTACCGAGCATGTTGCTCAGGGGATCGTAATAGCCCTGTTTCAGCGCGTTGGCGCGGTCCTTCCACACGCCGAGCATCTGGTCGGGCGTGGTGTTGTCCAGCACGTCGAGCATGGCTTGCAGCGCCGAATCGCGGCTGGACTGCAGGCCGCGCAGGAAGGGCAGGAGCTTGGTGAGTTCCTCGTCCGGCAGGCCGGCGGTGCTGACCTGTTTTTCCAGCTCGGCACCGCGCGCGGCATAGGTGGCCATCAGATGGTTCCCCCGTTGGCGACGCGCCATGGGCCGCCATTGACGCGTTGCAGGGTCCACCAGCGCGTGGTGGTGACGTCGTTGAAGCTGCGGGTGACGCCGTCGAATTCGCCGACATGGTCGAGCTCGACGAGAACTTCCTCGATGCGCAGGGCGCCTTCGAAGGCGCTGCCATCGCGCACCACGCGGATGTCGTCCTGCCAGACCGGGCGGGCGTCGAGCACGCGGCCGAGGATGGAGCGGCGGGCGTCCTCGAACCAGCTGTCCTGCACGGTGACGATATGGGGGTGGACCACGGCGCGGCCGTCGTCGAGCGTTTCCACCCACCAATCGGCGAACAGGGCGCGCCAGGTGTCGATATCGTCCTGCTTCACCGCCTCCACCAGGGCGGCGAGCACGGCAACGGGGTCGGCATCGTCGGGCGGCGGGGTGGGGATGCGGGTGGCGAGCGCCGCCTCGCCGGCGAAGGGGGCACCGGGCGCGCCCTCGTGCCCGAAGGCCGCGCCGGGCGCGGTGAGATCGACGCACATCGCGCCGTCGCCCACCAGGGCGGCGACCGGCTCGGCCTGCAGGCCGAAGCGGGCTTCCTCGCCGATCATGCCCAGGCGCGGCTCCGGCAGGATGCGGGCGAGGAACTGCCAGGATGCGCCGATATCCGGCGTGACGCGGCGGCGGTAGCGCAGCTGGGCCTCCAGCACGGATTGGGCGGGCGGGGCCTCGGCGTCGATGAAGATCCATTCGTCGTTCTGGCTCGCGGCGAACCAGGTGCGGCCGGTATCGGCGATCCAGTCGCTGTTGCCCAGCGGCGGCAGCAGGACGTGCTTGCCTGCCTTGTCGGCCATGCCGTCGCGGATCGGGTGGCCGGTGGGGAAGGCGGGGATGGTGCTGTCGGCCACGCGGGTCTGGGCTTCCTGCCAGGCGGCGGTGGCGGCGTCGCGCACGGCGGCGGCCAGCTCCTCGCCGCGGCGGCGGAACTCCAGCGCGTCGGGCGGCAGGGGGATTTCGGCGCCGGCGGCGCGGGCGATGGTGGCGGCGCAGTCGGCTTTCATCGCCTCGGCGAAGGGGCCGGGGTATTTTTCGGAGAGGGCGGCGATGCGGGATTCGTGCGCGTCGCGGAACATGTGCAGCTCGGCCTGGCTGACGAAGCTGCGGTCCTGCCAGCCGCGCGCAAGGATGGCCTGCATGGCGTTGACCACGATCTCCAGCCAGCTGCCCCAGCTGCCGGAGAAACCGTCGCTCTCCATCTCGTCCGGCCCGTCGGGGGACAGGGCGCGGCGGCCCTCGGCGTTGGTGTACACGGCGCGCGGGGTGGGGGTGGCGGTGACCTCGATCGTCTGCCAGCCCTTGGCCGGCGCGCGGCGGCGGATGGTGAGGCGGACCGGGGCGCCGGAGAAGCCGGCGGATTCGTTCAGCTGGCCGATGAAGCCCTGGCTGTAGCGTTGCAGGGCGCGGTCGTCGGCCGGTGGGGCGACCGGCGTGCCGTCCACGGCCACGATGCGGTCGCCGGGGCGCAGGCCGGCGGGGCGGAACGGGCTGTCCCACGCCACCCAATCGACGAAGAAGCAGGCGGGGGCGGCGCCGAATTGCGCGCGCGTGGTCAAGCCGCTGATCAGGTCCGCCATCGTTCCGCCCGGATGGTTGTTGCGAAACGGTAGCGGGAAGCAGCGGCGGGCGCGATCACGCTTCGGTGTTCGCGCTTCGGTAACCCGGCGGGGCCATGCTGGGGGCATGACCGCGATGCTGTTGCAGGAAGGGCTGGCCCATCACCTGTCTCTTATACACATCTGACGCTGCCGACGA
>CAMFLK010000345.1 GCA_945957135.1 uncultured Rhodospirillales bacterium | reverse complement strand
AGCATCTGCACGATCTGGGTGAAGGGGCTGGGCGGGGTCATCGGGCGGTCTCCTGCAAAATGGTTCGTGAGCGTGATTTACGACGCCCATCAACGGTTGGCAAGCATAAAAAACGCGACCGGCGAAATTTTTTTTGGGTTCACCCGACCAGCCCGAGCCCACGCCACACCCGCACCGCCTGCGCCGTCTCCGTCACGTCATGCACCCGCAGCACGGTGGCCCCGGCCAGCGCCGCCGGCAACGCGGCGGCGAGCGAGCCCGCCACCCGGTCGCGCGGGTCGCTGGCCCCGGTCAGCCGGCCGATGAACGCCTTGCGCGACACGCCGACCAGCAGCGGGCAGCCGAGATTGTGCAGCAGGCCGATATGCCGCAGCAGGGCCAGGTTGTGCTCCGCCCGCTTGGCGAAGCCGATGCCGGGGTCGAGCGCCACGTCCGCCACCCCTGCCGCCCGGGCGGCGGCGAGGCGGGCGGCGAGTTCGCGCGTCACCTCCACCGCCACATCGTCGTAGCTGGCCAGCGCGTTCATCGTCGCGGGGTCGCCGCGCATGTGCATCAGCACCACCGGGCAGGCGCGCGCGGCGGCGAGCGCGGCGGCGGCGGGGTCGTGCGCGAGGGCGGAGACGTCGTTGACGATGCGCGCCCCGGCCTCCAGCGCGGCGGCCATGGTGGCGGCGTGGCGCGTGTCGATCGACACCGCGACGCCCTGGCGCGCCAGGGCGGCGATCACCGGCAGCACCCGCCGCCCCTCCTCCGCCGGTTCGATCTCCGCCGCGCCCGGCCGGGTGCTCTCGCCGCCGACATCGACGATATCCGCCCCCGCCTCCGCCATTTCCAGGCCGTGGGCGATGGCTGCGGCCGGGTCCATCCGCCCGCCATCGCTGAAACTGTCCGGTGTCACGTTGAGGATGCCCATCACCAGCAGCCGGCCGGGCGGGAACCCGGCCCAGCCCGGGCGCGGCGCCGCGACCGAAGCCAGCGCCGCCTGGAACCGCGCCGGCACGGCGGCGACCGGCACGATGGCCCCCGCACCGATCAGCCGGGCCAGCGTGAACGCGGCCGGGCCGCCGGCGAGCGGGCGGGCGAGCCCGGCGGCGATGGCGCTTTCGGCTGCCTCGCCATGCAGCAGGCCGAGCGGTTCGATCAGCTCCATTTCGCACATCCGAAGGTGGGCGCGCAAAGAAAGGAGAAAACTGAGCCTCTTACGGTTCTTTCTTCGTCATGGACGGGCTTGACCCGTCCATGACGATTGTCTTGATCGCGTCAGGGGATTTGGGTGAAACGGCAGCAGCGCGCACGCCGCACCCCTCGCCCCAGGCCGGGCTTGATCAGCCCGGCTGCGGCTGCGGCCCGAACCCGCCGCCGGCGGGCGGCACGGCGGGGCGCCCGGCAGAGGGCACCGAGGCGCGGCGGCTTTCCGGCGCCGGCTCGTCCACCACCTTCTTCACCACCTTGTCGCCGCGCAGCACCGTGGAAATCTCGTCGCCGGACAGCGATTCATGCTCCAGCAGCGCCTGCGCCAGCGCGTGCAGCTGGTCGATGTTCTCGGTCAGGATGCGCTTGGCATGGGCGTAGGCGTTGTCGATGATGCCCTTGATCTCGCTGTCGATCTCGCGCGAGGTGGCCTCCGACACGTTCTTGGCCTGGGTCACGGAATGGCCGAGGAACACCTCCTGGCTGTTGTCGCCATAGGCGATCATGCCGAGCTTGTCGCTCATGCCCCATTCCGTCACCATCCGCCGGGTCTGGTCGGTGGCCATCTTGATGTCGCCCGAGGCGCCGTTGGACACCTTGTCGGAGCCGAAGATCAGCTCCTCCGCGGCGCGGCCGCCCATCGCCATGGTGAGTTCGGCGAGGCACTTGGCCTTGCTCTTGGAGTAGCGGTCGCCTTCCGGCAGGCTCATCACCATGCCCAGCGCCCGGCCGCGCGGAATGATCGTGGCCTTGTGCACCGGGTCGCATTCCGGCTGGTGCATGGCGCACAGCGCGTGGCCGGCCTCGTGATAGGCGGTCATGGTCTTCTCGGCGTCGCTCATCACCAGCGAGCGGCGCTCGGCGCCCATCATCACCTTGTCCTTGGCGTGCTCGAACTCGGCCATGGCCACCACGCGCTTGCCCATGCGCGCGGCCAGCAGCGCCGCCTCGTTCACCAGGTTGGCGAGGTCGGCGCCGGAGAAGCCCGGCGTGCCGCGCGCGATCACCTTGGGATCGACGTCCGAGGCCAGCGGCACCTTGCGCATGTGCACGCGCACGATCTTCTCGCGCCCGTTCACGTCCGGGTTGGGCACCACCACCTGGCGGTCGAACCGGCCCGGGCGCAGCAGCGCGGGGTCCAGCACGTCCGGCCGGTTGGTGGCGGCGATCAGGATCACGCCCTCGTTGCTCTCGAACCCGTCCATCTCCACGAGCATCTGGTTCAGCGTCTGCTCGCGCTCGTCGTTGCCGCCGCCCAGCCCGGCGCCGCGATGGCGGCCGACCGCGTCGATCTCGTCGATGAAGATGATGCAGGGCGCGTTCTTCTTGCCCTGCTCGAACATGTCGCGCACCCGGCTGGCGCCGACGCCCACGAACATCTCCACGAAATCGGAGCCGGAAATGGTGAAGAACGGCACGTTGGCCTCGCCGGCGATGGCGCGGGCCAGCAGCGTCTTGCCGGTGCCGGGGGGGCCGACCAGCAGCACGCCCTTGGGGATCTTGCCGCCGAGGCGCTGGAATTTCTGCGGGTCCTTGAGGAACTCCACGATCTCCTGCAGCTCGCTCTTGGCCTCGTCGATGCCGGCCACGTCCTCGAAGGTCACGCGGCCCTGCTTCTCCGTCAGCAGCCGGGCGCGCGACTTGCCGAAGCCCATGGCCCGCCCGCCGCCCGACTGCATCTGGCGCATGAAGAACACCCACACGCCGATCAGCAGCAGCATGGGGAACCAGGACAGCAGGTAGTGGATCAGCGGGTTGACGTCGCTTTCCTCGGGCTTGGCGATCACCCGCACGCCCTTGTCGGTCAGGCGCGAGACCAGGGCCGGGTCTTCCGGCGTGTAGGTCTGGAAGCTGCGCCCGTCGGTGAGCTGGCCGCTGACGGTGCGGCCCTGGATCACCACGTCGCGCACCCGCCCGCCATTCACCTCGGAGATGAAGTCGGAATAGGCCACCTGGGTCGCCGCGGACCGCGTGCTGCCCGGCTGGAACAGGTTGAACAACACCACCAGCAGCAGCGCGATGATGACCCAAAGGGCGAGGTTTCGGCCGAAATTGCTCATTCCATTCCCTGGCCCGTCAGGGCCCATTGCCATTGCACGGCCGCCGCCGGTCCGCTGCCTTCCGATCCGGCAAGGTAGTGGATAACCGCGCTCCTGGAAACAACATAGGTCGCCCGGCGGTCCGGCGCATCCCCGGCGGGCCTAACATTGTGGAAAGATGGCGGGTGGGAGGAAGAAAGGAAGCGCTTCTTCTTCGAAAAAAAAGCAAAAAACGTTCGACTCCTGAAACCGTGCGCCGGCGCCGACATGCGCGCGCCCCCACCGCCCTGGCGCGGTGGCGTGCCGACGGTGGCGGAACATGGGCAACAGGACGCGCTCCCCAGCTCTATACGCGCTCATCACCGCCAATACGGCATCCCAGCATGTGATGGCCATGTCAAATACGACCATGACGGATTTTATATTTCGTCATATATTAAATATCTTCTTAAACAGTAAAAGTTTTTTGGTTCTTTTTTTCAAAAAAGAACATTCTTTCTCCCCTTTTCTTCCTCCCCCACCCCCACGAACGGCGCCGGGCAGCACGCCCCCCCCGCTGGCCGCGCCGTTTCCGGCCGCAGCCGCAGGCCGCCGCCGCCGCGCGCCAGGATCGCGCCGCCCAACGTGGCCGGGCGTGGGTTGGCCGCGAGGGCAGTAAGGGAGCGGGTGCGCGGGGCGTGCGGGGCTCCGCCGATGGCGCGGATCAGCGCGGCGAGGGCGGCGGGGTCGAGGGGCGCGGGGTCGATGACGGCTTCGGCGGGCGTGGGGAAGCGGGCGCGCGCCGCCAGGGTGCGGGCGGTGGCGGAG
>CAMFLK010000344.1 GCA_945957135.1 uncultured Rhodospirillales bacterium | reverse complement strand
AACGAATAAAGTCTTTTTGCTTCTTTTTCTTCAGAAAAAGAAGACGCTTCCTTCCCTCTACGCCTCCACCCGTTTCGGCGGTTCGGGATTCAGTGGCCGGAACAGGGTGGGATCGGAGATCATGTATCCTTGGCGGCGGGCGGAGAGGATCACGCGGTCGGGGGCGCCGATCGAGGTGGCTTTGCGGCGGAGTTTCATCACCAGCTGGTCCACCGAGCGGTCGTCGGCGTGCAGGGGGCGTTTCAGGGCCACGCGGCTGAGCCATTCGCGGGAGACGCTGGCGCCGATCGCGTCGAGCAGCGTGTCGAGGGCGGCGAGTTCGGCTTCGGTGAGGGTGGTGCGTCGGCCGTCGCCGTTCACCAGCGCGCGGTGCGCGTAGTCGATGAAGATGCGTTGCGGGCGGGAGGCCGGGGGCCGGTTCATGCGCCGGTGCACGGCCATGATGCGGGCGGTGAGTTCGCGGCCGGGCACGGGTTTGACCACGTAGTCGTCCGCCCCGGTTTCCAGCCCGGCCACGCGGGTGGCTTCGGCGCCGTTGGCGGTGACCACGATCACCCCGCAATCGCCGGAGGCGGCGAGTTGGCTGACCAGCGACAGGCCGGACACGTCCGGCAGTTCCAGATCGACCAGCACCACGTCCGGCTTGAAGCTGGATTTGCGTTCCAGCGCTTCCGTGCCGTTCACGGCGATGACCGATTCCATGCCGGCCTGCACCAGGGTGGCTTGCAGCGAGGCGGCGATGGTCGGCACGTCCTCGACGATCAGCACCCGCACGATGTCCGCCGGCTTCTTCGCCCCCGCGCGTTGAAGTCCCGGTCCGACCACTTTTTCCCCTCCGGCCATCCCTGAGTCCATAACGTCCGATCCGTTTACGATAGTCAACGTGACGCCTCGCGCCAGGGGATGCCAGCGCAAATCTGTTCCAGTCTGTTATACAAACCGTTGATAAATCCAGACAGATCACACCGTTTCCGGCCGAATTCGCGCCGGAAGGTTTATTCCATCCCGGCGAGGGCCCGCCATTCGGCTTCGGTGACGGTGCGCACGCCGAGTTCGGCGGCCTTGCGGGCCTTGGAGCCGGCGTCGCTGCCGAGGACGACGAGGTCGGTCTTTTTCGACACGCTGTCCGTCACCCGTGCCCCCAGCGCCTCGGCGCGGGCCTTGGCTTCCGGCCGGGTCATGGTTTCCAGCGTGCCGGTGAAGACGATGATCTTGCCGGCCAGTGCCCCGGAATCGGCGGCTTGGGCGGCGTCCTCGATGGTCAGCAGGGCGGCGAGGTCGTCCAGCACCGCCAGGTTGCGCGGCTCGGCCATGAATTCGATGAGTTCGTCGGCGATGGCCGGGCCGATGCGGATGATGTTGTTGAGGTCGCTGCGGGCTTCCGAGCCGATCGTCGCGGCCGCGCGCATCTGCTCGCGCCAGTTGGCGAAGGTGACGTAGTGGCGGGCGAGCAGCTTGGCGTTGGCCTCGCCGATGCGCCGGATGCCCAGCGCGTAGATGAAGCGGGCGAGCGGGATGGTCTGGCGGGCGCGGATGGCCGCCGAGAGGTTGCGGGCGGAGAGTTCGCCCCAGCCCTCGCGCTGGGCGATGGCGGCTTCGTGCGCGGGCAGGCGGAAGATGTCGGCGGGCGAGCGGACCAGGCCTTCGGCGTGGAATTCGCGGATGGATTTCTCGCCCAGCCCGTCGATGTCGAAGGCGGGGCGGGAGACGAAATGGATCAGCCGTTCCTCGGTCTGGGCCGGGCAGGTCAGCCCGCCGGTGCAGCGCCGCACCACCTCGCCCTCCGCCCGCGTGGCGTGGCTGCCGCAGACCGGGCAGGTGGTGGGGAAGACGAAGGGGGTGGCGTTCGCCGGCCGGCGGTCGGTGAGCACGGCGACGACCTGCGGGATCACGTCGCCGGCCCGTTGCAGGGTGACGGTGTCGCCGACGCGGATGTCCTTGCGCGCGATCTCGTCCTCGTTGTGCAGCGTGGCGCGGGCGACCAGCACGCCGCCGACATTGACCGGGGTGAGCTGGGCGACCGGGGTGAGCGCGCCGGTGCGGCCGACCTGGATCAGGATGGCTTCCAGCACGGTGGTGGCCTGCTCGGCCGGGAATTTCCAGGCGATCGCCCAGCGCGGCGCCCGGCCGACGAAGCCGAGCCGCGCCTGCCAGGCCAGGGAGTCGAGCTTATAGACCACGCCGTCGATATCGTAGGCGAGGCCGGCGCGTTCGGCGGCGATCCTGGCCTGGAAGGCCTCGGCGGCCTCGGCGCCGGCGAGGCGTTCGGACAGCGGGTTGACCGTGAAGCCCCAGTCTTCCAGGCGTTTCAGCCAGTGCCAATGGGTGTCCGCGACTTTCTCGCTGGCCTCGCCCATCGCATAGGCGAACAGCGACAGCGGACGGGTGGCGGTGATGCTGGCATCGAGCTGCCGCAGGCTGCCGGCGGCGGCGTTGCGCGGGTTGGCGAAGATCTTCTGGCCGGATTTTTCCTGGGCTTCGTTCAGCGCGGCGAAATCGGCCTTGGTCATGAACACCTCGCCGCGGATTTCGATGCGGGCGGGGGGATGGGGGTCGTTCAGCCGCTCGGGGACGGATTTCATGGTGCGCAGGTTGGGCGTGACGTCCTCGCCCACCAGCCCGTCGCCGCGGGTGGCGCCGCGGGTGAAGGCGCCGTTCTCGTAGGTGAGGGAGATGGACAGCCCGTCGATCTTGGGCTCGGCGACGAATTCCAGCGCCTCGTCCTTCAGGCCGAGGAAGCGGCGGATGCGGTCGCAGAACTCGGTGAAATCCCCGGCACCGAAGGCGTTGTCGAGCGAGAGCATCGGCACGCCATGGGCGATCTTGGCGAAGCCGGAGGCGGCGGCGGCACCGACGCGGCGGGAGGGGGAATCGGCGCGCACCAGAAGCGGGAAGGCGGCTTCCAGGGCGGCGTTGCGGCGGCGGAGCGCGTCGTATTCGGCATCCGTGATCAGCGGCGCGTCCTGCTCGTGATAGGCGCGGTCGTGCCGGGCGATCTCGGCGGCGAGGGTGGCGAGTTCGGCTTCCGCCTCGGCTGGCGTGAGGGTGGCGGGGTCGCTCATGCCGCCCCCAGCAGCTCGTCGGCGGCGGCGCGGGCGGCTTCGGTGACGGTTTCGCCGGCGAGCATGCGGGCGATCTCCTCCCGCCGCGCGGGGCCGGCCAGGTGTTCCACGCGGGTTTCCGCCCGGTTCTTCGCCGCGACCTGCTTGAGCACGCGCAGATGCGCCGCCCCGCGGGCCGCGACCTGGGGGGAGTGGGTGACCAGCAGCACCTGTACCCGCTCCGCGACCCGCGCCAGCCGCTCGCCCACCGCCGCGGCGGTGGCGCCGCCGATGCCGGAATCCACCTCGTCGAACACCAGCGTCGGCACCGGGGAGGCGCCGGCCAGCACCACTTTCAGCGCCAGCATCAGCCGCGACAGCTCGCCGCCCGAGGCGACGCGGGCCAGCGGGCCGGGCGCCTGGCCGGGATTGGTGGCGATGAGGAAGCGCACGGCATCGGCGCCCTGGGCGTTCCAGGCGGATTCGGCGAGGGGGGCGATGTCGGTGACGAAGCGGGCGCGCTCCAGCTTCAGCGGCGGCAATTCGCGGGCGATGGCGCGGTCGAGCTTCGCGGCGGCGGACTGGCGGGAGTCCGTGAGCTTGGCGCAGGCGGCGGTGAAGGCGGCGCGGGCGGCGGCCGCCTCGCGCTCCAGCGCCTCGATGCGCGCGGTGCCGGTCTCCAGCGCCGCGAGCCGGGCGCGCAGGCTCTCGCGCAGGGCGGGCAGCTCCACCACGGGGATGGCGTGCTTGCGCGCCGCCGCCCGCAGCGCGAACAGCCGCTCCTCCGCCTGTTCCAGCAGGCGGGGGTCGGCCTCCTCGTCCTCGGCGAGGCGGGTGAGCAGCGATTCCGCCTCGGCCAGCGCTTCCTCCGCCCGGCCGAGTGCGGCCAGCGCCGGTTCGGCCGGGTTGGGGCCGGAGGGGACCAGGCGTTCCAGCGCCCGCGCCGCGGCCCGCAGGGCGGCGATGCCTTGGCCGCTGACTTGTGGGAACGGGTCTT
>CAMFLK010000343.1 GCA_945957135.1 uncultured Rhodospirillales bacterium | reverse complement strand
ACCGGGTGATCGAGGGCTTCATGGCCCAGGGCGGCGACCCCACCGGCACCGGCACCGGCGGCAGCGGCATGGGCAACCTGCCCGCCGAATTCACCAACCAGCGCAAGTTCCTGCGCGGCACCGTCGGCGCCGCCCGCGCCTCCGACCCCAACAGCGCCGACAGCCAGTTCTTCATCATGTTCGCCCCCGGCCCGAGCCTGGACGGCAAATACACGATCTGGGGCCAGGTGATCGGCGGCATGGAGAACGTGGACAAGATCAAGCGCGGCGGCGGCCCCAACGGCATGGTGCAGAACCCGGACCGCATCAAGTCGATGCGCGTGGCGGCGGATGTGAAGGGCTGACATCCGCAGCCATGGCTTGACCGGCGCGGGCGCATGCTCTTCAAGTCCGCGCCGGAGATCAGGCGTTGAGTCGAGCGCGTAGCTCAGTCGGTAGAGCACGAGACTTTTAATCTTGGGGTCGTGGGTTCGATTCCCACCGCGCTCACCACCTCATCCACGCCCGAGCAGCCTGGCGGCGGCGCGCAGCGGCCTGGTCAGCCGCCAGGATGTGCTGGCGTGCATCGCCTGAAGATGCCGCTCCCGCTCCGCCAGGTCGCCGCGCAGTTTTCCGATCTCGTTCCCGCGCTGCCGGGATTCCTGCGCCGCCTCCGCCAGCCGGGCCGAGACGAGCTGCAATTCCCGCGTCAGCCGGTCCCGCTCCTGCGTCAGCCCGTCCCGCTCGGCCTGCAGCCTGTGGGCATCGTCGCGCGTCACCGCCAGTTCCTGCCGGCTCGCATTCAGCGCCGTGGTGGATTCCTCCAGCCGGGCCGCGATCGCGGCGCGTTCGGCGCGCGCCTCGTGCAGCTGCGTCTCCGACTGGAATTCCCGAAAACGCGTGTAACCGTCGAAGATGTTCGGCTGCACCTGAAGCGTCTGGGTCAGCTCCTCGTGCTCGGCCGCGACATAGAAGCGGTTCAGCCCGTCGAACCATGCGAAGCGATAGCCTGCCGCGATCAGCAGGTCCTCCCATTCCCCATGCGTCGGGTTGCGCGAATTCGGCGCGGTCGCCTCGAGCAGGATGATCCAGGGCCGGAAGGTGGTGAAATCGGCGCCTTCCAGCACCGCGCGTTCGCCGCCTTCCACGTCGATCTTCAGGAAATGCACGGGCCCGCGCACATGCTCCGCGGCGATCGAGGCGAGGGTGCGGACCGGAACGGTGGTCTGCGTCGCCGCCCAGCCCTGCCGTCCCAGCGTCTCGGCCTGCCCGGCGATTGCGGTGGACAGGCCGTTGCCGCCATCCACCAGGAAAAACGTGGTGGTGCCGTTCTGGCTGCCCACGGCCAGGTTGAGATTGATCTCGTCCGGCCGCGCCGCGCACAGCCGCGCGAAGGTCGCCGGCGCGGGTTCGATGTTGATGCCGCGCCAGCCGCGCTTGTAGAGGGCGTGGGTCACCGAATCCGCTTCCGGTTCCGAAGCGCCGATATCGATGTAGCAGCCCCGGCCCACATGGCTGAGCGTGCGCCACAGCAGGATGTCCTCGCCGTTCTGGGCGTAGGAGACGAACCCTTCCGCGGGAAACGGGCTGGACGGTTCGGCGGTATCGATCGTCGCTGAATCCGAACCGGTCATGGAGTCATTCCGTCCTCGTCACCTGGACCGCCGCCGGCGAACGCCAGAAAAATGGGGGCGCAGCCTGCTGTGTTTCCAATGTGTTGTCGAGGCCGCGTGGCGGCGCCATGCTGGGCGGAGGCGTGGGGAGGGTGGCATGCACGGCGAATATCCCGGCTCGGTCCCGGAGCGCGGCGCATGACCGCCTTCGAAACCCTCGGCCGCAGGCTGCGCCTCGGCGTGGTCGGCGGCGGGCCGGGCAGTTTCATCGGGCCGATCCATCGCGCCGCCGCCCTGCTCGACAACCGGTTCGAGATCGTCGCCGGCGTGCTGTCCTCCGACCCCACCCGCGCGGTGCAGGCGGCCGCCGCGCTCGGTTTCGCGGGCCACGCCACGCTCGGCCACATGCTCGCCGCCGAGCGGCTGGACGCGGTGGCGATCATGACGCCGAACGACCGGCATTTCGCCGAGTGCCGGCAGGCGCTGGCCGCCGGGCTCGATGTCGTCTGCGACAAGCCGCTGACCAACAGCGCGGCCGAGGCGCATGCGCTGGCGGAGGCGGCGCGTGGCCATGTCTTCTGCCTCACCCACGCCTATGCCGGCTACCCGATGATCCGCCAGGCCCGCGCCATGGTCGCCGCCGGGGCGATCGGCGATTTGCGCGCCGTGCAGGTGGAATATCTCCAGGCGGGGATGAGCACGAAGGTGGAGGCCGGCGCGCTCACCGCCAAGCTGCGCTGGAAGCTGGCGGCCGCGCGGTCCGGCCCCTCGCTGGTGCTCGGCGATATCGGCACCCATGCCCACCATCTCGCCTGCCATGTCAGCGGCCGCAAGCTCGAGCGCCTGTCCGCCGATCTCGGCGCGATCGTGCCCGGCCGGGAGGTGGACGATTACGGCGCCTTCCTGCTGCGTTTCGCCGGCGGCCTGCGCGGCACGCTGATCGCCAGCCAGGCGCTGGCCGGCACGGAGAACGACATCACGCTGCGGGTGTTCGGTGCCGACGGCCATATCGCCTGGACCCATCGCGAGAACAACCACCTGGTCCTGGCGCTGAACGGGAAGCCCCGGCAGATCCTGGCGCGCGGCGATGCCGACCTGCTGCCGCCCGCCAAGCGCCTGGTCCGCATCGCCCGCGGCCACCCGGAGGGGCTGACCGAAGCCTTCGCCAATTTGTATCGCGACGCCGCCGAGGCCATGGCCGCCCGCATCACCGGCACGCCGGCCGACCCGCTGGCACTGGATTTCCCCACGGCGGAGGACGGCGCGGCGGGGATGGATTTCGTGGAGGCCGCCATCGCGTCGCGGGCGCGGGATGGGGGGTGGGTCGAGGTTTAAGGAAGCGTCTTCTTTTTCTGAAGAAAAAGAAGCAAAAAGACTTCTATTCGTTTTGCCTTGTACAGGCGGAACCATTTCGGGAATTGGCCCAAGGGCATCGTTATTCCGTCATGGCCGTGCTTGACACGGCCATCCCGCCGCGACCTCTTGTCGCGGCAGCCGTGGGGCTCCGCCATGCAGTCATGGCGTCGTACAAGCGCCTCCTCCTCGGGCGAAGCCCAAGTCAAAAAGTTTTTTGGTTCTTTTTTTCAAAAAAGAACATTCTTCCTTTTTGAATTCACTCCGTGGATGGCCGGGACAAGCGGCCGGCCACTTCGGTTTTTTGCTTATTTTTTTTCAAAAAAGAAGCGCTTGCTTCCTTTCTTCCTTGTATTCATCCCGACTTTTCCCAATCGCGATCCCCGCCATTCCAGTTGCGCTTGGGGATTTCGAGGCGCCATTTCCTGGGCACATGCCAGGGCCCCGGCAGGTCGCGGGCGTCGCGGGGGCGGGATTGGGGTTTGATCTCGGGCTTGGGTGTGGGTTTGCGGGCGCGTTTGGGCAGGTCGAGCAGGGCGTGCTGGATGCCGAACATGCGGGCGAGGGGGCGCAGGATGCGGCCGGCCTGGGGGGCGTCGCGGAGCAGGGCGAGGCAATCGGGGGAGTTGAGGAAATCCGCCACGGGGGCGTGGGCGATGCCGGTGGGCTGGAAGAGCTTGACGAGCCAGGCCTGGGCGCGGGGTTCGCGGGGGGTGATGCCCTCCTGGGACCAGGGGCGGATGCGGCGCAGGCGCTGTTCCGGGGTGAGGGTGTCGGGGTCCGGCGGGGCGGGGCGGGGTTTGCGCGGGCGTGCGGGCCGTGGGGTGGGCAGGGTGCCGGCCTGCCACTTCACGACGATTGCGTCGAGGCGTTTGAGGAGGAAGCCGAGGCGGTAGAAGGCGAAGACGATGAGGCGCGTCTTGGCGGGGTCGATGAAGCGCGCGCGGGCGATGGCCTCGCGGATGGTCTGGACGGTCCAGGAGAGGCGGGCTGCGAGGGGGGACTGGATGGAGGGGAAATGGGGGTGAGGGTTGGGTGGGGTCATGCGGTGAACCTAATTCACCACCGATCAGATGTCAACGGAAAAAACGAACGTCTT
>CAMFLK010000342.1 GCA_945957135.1 uncultured Rhodospirillales bacterium | reverse complement strand
CGGGGGCCGCGCTCTCCTGTGTTCAGGTTTGTGGTGCTTGGGGGGCCTTTCCCCCGCCCCCCCCGGCGCCACCCTCAACAGAAGGCGGGCAACAGAAGGCGGGCACCTCAATCCAACCGGATCAGCCCCCCCGCCACCGCCCGCGCCCGCGCCTCCTGCATCCGCTCGGTGATCGCCAGCGCGGCGGCCAGCGCGCGGGTGCCGGCGGCGGCGTTGACCAGCACGGGCGCGCCGTCCAGCACCGAGGCGGCGAAGGCGGCATGCTCGGCCTCCAGCGCGTCGTGGTCGGTCCAGCCGGTCGTCTCCATCATCGCCCCCTCCAGCCCCGGCACCGGCATGCCCCGCTCGCGGCCGATCATGGTCAGCCTGCGCGCGGCGAAATCGACGGTGAGGTAGCCGTCCTGGCTGAACAGGCGCATCCGCCGCTCGGTCTTCAGCGCGATGCGGCTGGCGGTGATGCTGGCGACGCAGCCATTGGCGAAGCTGATCCGCGCATTGGCGATGTCCTCATGGGCACTCGCCACCGGCGCCCCGAACGCCTCGATCGCCGCCACCGGACTGTCCACCAGCGTCAGCACCAGGTCGAGGTCGTGGATCATCAGGTCGAGGATCACCGACACATCCGTGCCGCGCAGCTTGAACGGCGCGACGCGGATGCACTCGATATAGACCGGCCGGGGCATGCGCGCGGCGATCGCCTCGTGCTCGGCGGAATAGCGCAGCTGGTGCCCCACCTGCAGCACCAGCCCGCGCTCGGCCGCCAGCGCGCCCAGCGCCTCCGCCTGCGCCAGCGTGGCCGCGATGGGCTTCTCCACCAGCACATGCCGGCCGGCGCGCAAGGCGGCGCCCGCCAGGTCGAAATGCACCTCGGCCGGGGCGGCGACCACCACCGCGTCGCTGCCCGCCAGCAGCTCCTCCCAGCCGCGCGGCGCGCTGCCGGTCTCCGCTGCGATGGCAGCGGCGCGGGCGGGATCGGCGTCGAAAATGCCGGAGAGGGTGGCGCGGGCGGACTTGGCCACCTTGGTGGCGTGGATGCGGCCGAAATACCCGGCCCCGGCCACCCCCACGCGCAGCATGCGCTCGCTCAACCCAACCTCCCTGGTTTTCAAACAGGCTCTTAGCCCCTCGCCCGGCACTGGCCAACGGGGCAGGTTGCGCCGCACGGGGCTTGTCGCCATTCTCCGCCGCCGCCCGGCCGTGCCCCACACGGCCGCGCGTTCGCTTGCGATGGAGCCGCCGCCTTGAGTCCGACCGCGAAAGCCGCCCGCTCATGATGTTCTTCAGCCGCCTGAAGGCGTCGCTGGTGCTGGGCACGGTGCTGCTGGGCGTCCTGCTCTGCCTGCCCAACATCATGAACCCCCCGGCCTCCTGGCTGCCCTGGCGCACCATCCGCCTCGGGCTCGACCTCAAGGGCGGCAGCTACCTGCTGCTCGAGGTGGACATGAACGCGGTGATCAAGGAACGGCTCGACAGCCTGGCCGATGCCTCGCGCCAGGCGCTGCGCCGCGTCGGCATCACCCAGTTCGTGGTCAGCGCCCAGCAGGCCGACAACCGGCTGCTGGTGCGCCTGGGCGACGCCACCCAGCAGGAAAAGGCGCTGGCCACGCTGCGCGAACTGGCCACCGCCGCGGGCACCGGCATTTCCGCGCGGCCGGACCTCGATTTCTCCACCCAGCCGGACGGCTCGATCACCGTCACCCTCTCGCCCGTGGCCCTGCGCGAGCGCGCCACCGCCGCCGTGGTGCAATCCATCGAAATCGTCCGCCGCCGCGTCGATGCCTCCGGCGTGGTGGAGCCGATCATCGCCCGCCAGGGCGAGAACCGCATCGTGGTGCAGCTGCCCGGCGTGGAAGACCCCAACCGCATCAAGGAATTGCTGGGCAAGACCGCCCGCATGACCTTCCGCCTGGTGGACGAGAACGCCAACCCCGCCTCCCCCACCGCGCCGCCCGGCGTCGATTTCCTCCAGATGGAAGGCACCGGCGGGCAGAAAGTGGCGGTGCGCCGCCGCGTGGAGGTGGACGGCGCGACGCTGACCGACGCGCGCGCCGGCCAGAACGGCCAGACCGGCCAATGGGTGGTGAACTTCGCCTTCGATTCCGCCGGCGCCCGCCGCTTCGCCGAAGTCACCCGCAACAATGTCGGCCACCGCTTCGCCGTGGTGCTGGACGACAAGGTGATCACCGCCCCGGTGATCAACACGCCGATCACCGGCGGCCGCGGCGAAATCAGCGGCAGCTTCAACGCCGCCAGCGCCAACGACCTCGCCGTGCTGCTGCGCGCCGGCGCCCTGCCCGCGCCGCTGACGGTGGTGGAGGAACGCAGCGTGGGGCCGGAACTGGGGGCGGACGCCATCCGCGCCGGCGCCATCGCACTGGCCGTCGGCTTCGTGCTGGTGATGGCCTACATGGCCGTCTTCTATGGGCTGTTCGGCTGGTTCGCCAACGTGGCCCTGCTCGCCAACCTGTTCATCATGCTCGCCGTGCTGTCGCTGATGGAATCGACCCTCACCCTGCCGGGCATGGCGGGCATCCTGCTCACCCTGGGCATGGCGGTGGACGCCAACATCCTGATCAACGAACGCATCCGCGAGGAAGTGGCCAACGGCCGCACGCCGCTGAACGCAATGGAAACCGGCTTCCGCCGCGCCTACGCCACCATCATCGACAGCAACGCCACCGCCTTCCTGTCCCACGCCATGCTGTTCGTGTTCGGCACCGGGCCGGTGCGCGGCTTCGCGGTGACCATCACCGTGGGCATCGCCACCAGCCTGTTCACCGCCACCATGCTGGTGCGCCTGTTCATGGTGCGCTGGTACGCCCGCACGCGGCCGGCGACGCTGCCGGTTTGAAGAAGAAAGCGAGTTCTTTTTTGAAAAAAAGAACCAAAAAACTTTTTATACTTGACCCGTGCGATGGCTGGCGCCGTACGTACGGATCAATAAATAAAAGTTTTTTTGCTTCTTTTTTTTCAAAAAAAGAAGATTCTTTCTTACTTCTGTCTGCCCCCTGCTAGGACGCCCCGATGTTCATCCGCCCGCTGTTCCGCCTGGTGCCGGACCACACCAAGATCCAGTTCATGAAGGGCCGCCATGCGGGGCTGATCGTCTCCGCGGTGCTGTCCATCGCCTCGGTGATCCTGTTCTTCCACCCCGGCCTGCATCTGGGCATCGACTTCTCCGGCGGCATCGTGATGGAAGCGCGCACGCCGGGGCCGGTGGATATCGGCAAGCTGCGCGCCGGCATCACCGCCCAGGGCGTGCCGGAACCGGGCATGCAAAGCGCCGGCAACGACGGCGCGGTGCTGATCCGCCTGCCCGCCCAGCCCAGCGAGGCGGCGACCCAGCAGATCGTCGCCAAGGTGCGCGCCGGGCTGGAACAGGCGGAACCGGGCACGCGGGTGCTGCGCACCGATGCCGTCGGCGCCTCGGTCTCGGCCGAGCTGTTCCGCGACGGCATGCTGGCGCTGGGGCTCAGCATGCTGATGATCCTGGTCTATATCTGGTTCCGCTTCGAATGGCAGTTCGCCGTGGGCGCGGTGGTGACACTGCTGCTCGACATCACCAAGGCCATCGGCTTCCTGGCCATCACCCGACTGGAATTCGACCTGGTGATGATCGGCGCCCTGCTGACCATCCTGGGCTACTCCACCAACGACAAGGTGGTGGTCTATGACCGCATGCGCGAAAACCTGCGCAAATACAAAACCATGCCGCTGCGCGACCTGATCGACCTGTCGATCAACGAAACCCTGAACCGCACGCTGGGCACCTCGATGACCGTGTTCCTCGCCAGCGTGCCCCTCGCCCTGTTCGGCGGACATACCCTCGCAGGCTTCGCCTGGGTGATGCTGTTCGGCATCATCGTCGGCACCTCCTCCTCCATTTTCATCGCCGCCCCGATCCTGCTGCTGCTGGGCGAAAACCGCCTGCGCCGCGACAGCCAGCCGGTGGGCAAGGCCAGCGCGACCGCTTCGTAAGTCGCGGCGGAGATAGGGAAGGAAGGAAGCGCGTTCTTTTTTGAAAAAAAGAACCAAAAAACCGCAGTGGCC
>CAMFLK010000341.1 GCA_945957135.1 uncultured Rhodospirillales bacterium | reverse complement strand
GGGGGGGGGGGGGGGGCGGGGGGGCGCGCGCCCCCCCGCCCCCCCCCCCCCCCCCCCCCCCCGCCACTCTCGACAAAGGGCGGGCGCTTTCACGGAAGGGTCACTTCGGCGGCTGCGCGATGCCGGGCACCACCGCGCCGTTCTCCATATGCGCGGGCACATAGACCGAGCCGGGCGGGGCGGCGCGGTGGAAGCCGAACCAGATCGTGGCGGTGGCGAGTGCGGCGATGCCCGCGATCGCCGCCACCGCCGCCGCGGGCCACGCCATCTCCAGCCGCCGCAGCGCCAGCCACAGGCCGAACACGGCGAAGGGCAGTACGAACCAGCCGATTTCGACCAGGCGCAGCATCCAGCCTCGGCCCTCTCCCTTCTCGCCGCCGCCGGCCCCGCGCGCTAGGCGCGCAGCCGCTCCGCGAGATGCACCAGAATCGCGGCGGTGGCGCCCCAGATATAATGCTCCGGATGCGGCCACACCCAGAACTCCCGCCAGCGGCCGCGGAAATGGGCGCGCTTGCGGGTGGGGGCGGCGGGGTCGAGCAGCACGGAGAGCGGCAGGGCGAACACCGAATCGACCTCGTCGGCCGACAGGCGCAGGCCGAGATCGCCGAGATCGGCGCCACGCGGCAGCAGCCCGACCACCGGGGTGATGCGGTAGCCGGTGCCGGTGAGGTAGTCGCCGAGGCGGCCGGTGACCTCGACCCGCGCGGGGTCGAGCCCGATCTCCTCGCGCGCCTCGCGCAGGGCGGCGGCCTCGGCATCGACGTCGCCGGGATCGATGCGCCCGCCGGGGAAGCTCACCTGGCCGGGATGCTTGCTGAGATGGGCGGCGCGGCAGGTGAGCAGCACGCCCGGCGCGGTGCCGGTGAGGAAGGGCACCAGCACGGCGGCGGGCACCGGGGGGGCGGTCAGCAGGTCCAGCGCGTCGTCGCTGCCGGCGGCGGCGCCGATGGAAGGGGGGTCCACGATGGTGGTGGTGCGGGCGATCGGCGCGGTGGGCTCGGCGCGGAAATCGGGCGCCGCCAGGCGCGCCCGCAGCTCGGCTTCCGTCATCAGAATGTCAATCCGGGCACTCGCAGTCGGGCCACTCGCAGTTCGGCATCTCGCCCAGCGGGAAGAAGCGGCCGCCGCTCCACACGCCCAGCATGCGCCGCCCGGCCACCACCCCCGGCTCGGCCAGGGCGACCAGCTCGTAATAGACGGCGCGGCCGATGCGCGCCTCGATGGGCTGGCCGGACGGGCTGGTGCGCAGGCGGATATAGGGGGTGGGCTCGCAGGTCAGCACGTCATGGGCGATGCGGATCGGGTGATCCGGCCCGGCGGTGACGATCTCATCGGTGTTGGTGCGGAAGGTGAGCACCTGGGCGCGGTCCACCCCGGTCCAGTCCATCTCCACGGCGACGAAGGGCACGTCCTCCACCTGGATGCGGCCGCGCTCGGCCGGGGTCTCCAGGAAATATTCGCCGGCCGCGTCGCGCGTCAGCACGGAGGAGAACAGGCAGACCAGCTCCTTCCGCCCGATCGGGCTGCCGCGATACATCCAGGTGCCGCAGCGCTTGATGAGGAAGGGCAGGTCGCCGCATTCGACGGGAACGCGCGCCGGTCGCGAACGGCCGGCCGGCGAAGCGACAATCGAGTCCCGCAACCGCGCCTGCATCATCTCGTCCACGTCGATCACTCCCACGCCGAATCGGCCGTGCCAGCCGCATATGGGATCGCCGCGGCGGCTTGAAAGATATCCGGGACTCGATTGTGACATACAAGTAAGCCGGCACGAAAACTGGCACACTCGCGCGGCGAACCAATCTAGAGTGGTTGGTCCCTCGGAGAATCCGCATGTCCGCCAGCGCCACGCCGTTTCCGCCGCCCGCCCAAGGGGCCGACCTGCTCGCCGAGGTGGAGGCGCTGGGCGCGCGGATGGGGGCGGTGCGGGCGCAGATCGGCCGGGCGATCCACGGCCAGCAGGAGGTGGTGGACCAGACGCTGATCACCCTGCTCTCCGGCGGACATGTGCTGCTGGTGGGCGTGCCCGGGCTGGGCAAGAGCCGGCTGGTGGAGACGCTGGCGGTGGTGCTGGGCCTGGCCTCCAAGCGCGTGCAGTTCACGCCGGACCTGATGCCGGCGGACATCCTGGGCAGCGAGGTGCTGGACGAGGATGCCGAACGCCGCCGCAGCTTCCGCTTCGTGCCCGGCCCGGTGTTCTGCCAGCTGCTGATGGCCGACGAGATCAACCGCGCCAGCCCGCGCACCCAGTCCGCCCTGCTGCAGGCGATGCAGGAGCAGCGCGTGGCGATCGGCGGCGTGGAGCATCGCCTGCCGCGCCCGTTCCACGTGCTCGCCACCCAGAACCCGATCGAGCAGGAAGGCACCTACCCGCTGCCGGAAGCCCAGCTCGACCGCTTCCTGCTGGAAATCCAGGTGAGCTATCCGGATCTGGTGGCCGAGCGGGCGATGCTGCTGGCCACCACCGGCGCGGCGGAAATCCCGCCCATCCAGGCGATGACCGGCGAGGAGCTGATGGCCGCCCAGGCGCTGATCCGCCGGGTGCCGGTGGGCGAGAGCGTGGTGGAGGCCATTCTTGCCCTGGTGCGCGGCGGCCGGCCGGAGACCAGCGAGGACGAGCAGGTGCGCCGCCACGTCGCCTGGGGTCCCGGCCCGCGCGCCGCCCAGGCGCTGATGCTGGCCTGCCGCGCCCGCGCCCTGCTGGACGGGCGGCTGGCGCCCAGCCTGGACGACATCGCCGCCCTGGCGCCGCCGGTGCTGCGCCATCGCATGGCGCTGAATTTCTCCGCCCGGGCCGACGGGGTGGTGCTGGCGGACATCATCGACCGGCTGGTCGAGCGCATCGCATGAGCGCTGCCGCCGCCCGCCGTGCCGAGGCGCTGGGCGCGCATCTGCCGCCGCTGCTGGTGGCGGCGGAGCGGGTGGCCGCGACGGTCGCCCAGGGCGTGCACGGCCGCCGGCGGGTGGGGCAGGGCGACAGTTTCTGGCAGTTCCGCCCCTTCCTGCCGGGCGACGCGGTCACCCGCATCGACTGGCGGCAATCCGCCCGCTCCGACCGGCATTTCGTGCGCGAGACGGAGTGGGAGGCGGCGCAGACCGTGTGCCTGTGGCGCGACGGCTCGGCCAGCATGCGCTGGCGCTCGCGCGGGGCGACGGTGGACAAGATCGAGCGGGCGGAGCTGCTGACGCTGGCCCTGGCCTCGCTGCTGCTGCGCGGCGGCGAGCGGGTGCGGCTGATCGGCTCCGGCTCGCGCAGTGCCGCCGGGCGCGCGGGGCTGGACCGGATCGCCGACGAGATGGGGCATCTGCCGGAGGGCGGCGGGCTGCCGCCGGAGGTCGATCTGCCGCGGCACGCGCGGGTGGTGCTGGTGGGCGACATGCTCTCGCCGCTGGCGGAGATCCAGGCCAGCGTCGGGCGGATGGCCGGCACGCCGGCGAGCGGGCATATCGTGCAGGTGCTCGACCCCGCGGAGGCGATGCTGCCCTATGAGGGGCGGGTGCGCTTCCTCGGCCTGGAGCAGGAGGCGGAGACGCTGATCCCGCGCGTGGAGGGGGTGCGTGGCGCCTATGCCGAGCGGCTGGCGGCGCAGCAGGCCGGGCTCGCCGCGATCTGCGCCGCGGCCGGCTGGGGCTTCACCGTGCATCGCACCGACCATCCGCCGGGTGCCGCGCTGCTGGCGCTCTATGCCGCCCTGGCGCCGGAGCAGGGGCGGCGATGATCTTCGCCACGCCCTGGGTGCTGCTGGCGCTGGTCGGGCTGCCGCTGCTGCTGTGGCTGCTGCGGGTGACGCCGCCGGCCCCGCGCAGCGAGCATTTCCCCGCCGTGCGCCTGCTGCTGGGCCTGCGCGCCACGGAGGAGACGCCGGCCCGCACGCCCTGGTGGCTGCTCGCCCTGCGCATGACCGCGGCCGCGCTGATCATCCTCGGCCTCGCCCGCCCGGTGCTCGATGCCGGCGCCAGCCTGCCCGGCGACGGGCCGGTGCTGCTGGTGATCGACGACGGCTGGGCCGCCGCGCCGGACTGGCCGCGCCGCATGCAGGCGGCGGAGGCGGCGCTGGAC
>CAMFLK010000340.1 GCA_945957135.1 uncultured Rhodospirillales bacterium | reverse complement strand
CCGCGTGGATGGCCGGGTCAAGTGCCCGGCCACTGCGGTTTTTTGGTTCTTTTTTTCAAAAAAGAACCGCTTCCTTCCCGCTTCTTCCCTACTCCACCCGCACGCCGCTCTCCGCGTCGAACAGGTGCGCGGCCGTGCCGGGGATTGTCACGTGCAGCGTGTCATCGAGCGCGGCGGGTGGTGGGCCGGGGACGCGGATGGAGATGGGGTCGCCGTTGGCCAGGCGGCCGATCACCACGGTTTCGGAGCCGAGCAGTTCCACAAGTTGCACGCGCAGGGCGAGGCCTTGCGGGGCGAGTTCGAGGTGTTCGGGGCGGATGCCCAGCGTGATGGGACCGTCGCGCCGACGGCCGGGCAAGGGGATTGTCGTGCCGTCGGTCAGGGTGGCGAGGCTGCCGTCGTGGCTGAGCGTGGCGGGCAGGAAGTTCATGGCGGGGGCGCCGATGAAGCCGGCGACGAAGCGGTCGGCGGGGCGTTCGAACACCTCCATCGGGCTGGCGAGTTGCACGGGGCGGCCTTTGTTCATCACCAGAAGGCGGTCGCCGAGCGTCATGGCTTCCACCTGGTCGTGGGTGACGTAGAGGCTGGTGACGCCCATGCGCCGTTGCAGCTGGCGGATTTCGCCGCGCATGGTCAGGCGCAGCTTGGCGTCGAGGTTGGAGAGCGGTTCGTCGAACAGGAACAGCTTGGGTTCGCGCACGATCGCCCGTCCCATCGCCACGCGTTGGCGCTGGCCGCCGGAGAGCTGGCGGGGGCGGCGGGCGAGCATCGGTTTCAGCCCGAGCATCTCCGCCGCCTCGTCCACCCGCCGGGTGATCTCGGATTTGGCCATGCCACGAATCCGCAGGCCGTAGGCCATGTTTTCGAAAACGGTCATGTGCGGGTAGAGCGCGTAGTTCTGGAACACCATGGCGATGTCCCGCGCCGCCGGGTCGCGGCGGGCGACGTCCTCGCCGTCGAGGACGATGCGCCCCTCGGTGGGGGTTTCGAGCCCGGCGACGAGGCGCAGCAGGGTGGATTTGCCGCAGCCGGATTCGCCGACGATCACCACCATCTCGCCGGAGGCCAGCGCCATGTCGATGCCGTGCAGCACGTGGACGTTGCCGAAGCTCTTGCGCAGATTCTCGAGGACCAGCGTGGCCACTTATTTGTCCCCTTCCGTCAGGCCCTTGACGAACCAGCGTTGCATCAGCACCACCACCGCCACCGGCGGCAGCATGGCCAGCAGGGCGGTGGCCATCACCCGGTTCCATTCCGTCTGGCTCTCGTTGCCGATCATCTTGACGATGCCGATGACGATGGTGTCGAGCCGCGGGTCGGTGGCCACCAGCAGCGGCCAGAGATACTGGTTCCAGCCGTACACGAACAGAATCACGAACAGCGCCGCGAGATTGGCCGAGGAGACCGGCAGCAGGATGTCGCGCAGGAAGCGCAGCGGCCCCGCCCCGTCCATGCGCGCGGCCTCGACGAGTTCGTCGGGGATGGCGAGGAACACCTGGCGGAACAGCAGCGTGGCCGTGGCGCTGGCGATCAGCGGCATGGTGAGGCCGGTGAAGGTGTTGATGAGGTGGAAGCCGGACATCACCGAATAGGTGGGAATGATGCGCACCTCCACCGGCAGCATGAGCGTGATGAAGATCGTCCAGAAGCAGGTCATGCGGAAGGGGAAGCGGAAAAACACCACGGCGTAGGCCGAGAGTACGGAAATGACGATCTTGCCCACCGCGATGGCCAGCGCCATGCCGGCCGAGACCATCAGCATGTGCCAGACCGGCCCCACGCCGGGGGCGCCCTGGGTCAGCACGCTGCCATAGACCCAGAATCCGTCGAGCCGGGGGATCAGCGAGAGTTCGCCGCGATTGATGGCGCCGGGTTCCTGTGTGGCGCCGGCGAAGACGATCCAGATCGGCAGCACGAACAGCGCCACGCCCAGCAGCAGCACCGCGTGGGCGGCCCAATCCCGCCGCCCGTTCATGTGTTGCCCTTGCGGTCGAGAAAGCGGAACTGGATGGCGGTCAGCGCGATGACGCCGAACATCAGCACCACCGATTGCGCCGAGGAGGAGCCGAGATCGAGATTCACCACCCCGTCCTGATAGACCTTGAACACCAGCGTCTCGGTGGATTTGCCGGGGCCGCCCTGGGTGAGCGCCTGGATGACGCCGAACGTGTCGAATGCGGCGTAAACCAGGTTCACCACGATCAGGAAGAACGTGGTCGGCGCCAGCAGGGGAAAGGTGATGGTGCGGAAGCGTCGCCAGCCGCGCGCCCCGTCCATGCGCGCCGCCTCGATCACCGTGCGCGGGATGGATTGCAGCCCGGCGAGGAAGAAGATGAAGTTGTAGCTGATCTGTTTCCAGGCAGAGGCGAGGATCACCGCCAGCATCGCCTGGTTGCCGTTGATCTTGTAGTCCCAGGCGATGCCCATCGCGTGCAGCACGCGCGAGAAGGTGCCGATCTGCGGGTGCAGCATCAGCACCCACAGCACGGCGGCGACGGCGGGTGCCACAGCGTAGGGCCAGATCAGCAGGGTGCGGTAGATGCCGCGGCCGCGGATCTCATGGTCGGCGAATACCGCGAGGCCGAGCGCGATGCCCATGGAGAGCACCGTGACCGCGGCACAGAACACCAAAGTGCGCAGGATGGAATCGACGTAGAGCGGGTCGGCGAACAGATCGGCGAAGTTCTCCAGCCCGACGAACTGGGCGGACAGGCCGAACGGGTCCTGGCGGAACAAGCTGGTCCAGATCGCCTGCCCCGCCGGCCAGAGGAAGAAGAAGAAGGTCAGCAGCAGTTGCGGCAGCACCAGGGCGGCCGGCAGCAGCCGCCCCTCGAAGATGGTGCGCCGCTCCATGCGGGGAAGCGCCTAGCCCTTCACCGATTTCTCGAAGGCGCGCAGCACCCGGTTGCCGCGCGCCACCGCCGAATCGAGCGCGGCCTGCGCGGTCTGCTTGCCCTGCAGCGCGGTCTCGATCTCCTCCTGCAGGATGTTGCGCAGCTCGGGCATGCGGCCCAGGCGGAAGCCGCGCGAATTCTCCGTCACCTTGCCGCGGGTGAGCTGGATCACCGGCAGGTCGGTGCCCGGGTTCTTCTCGAAATAGCCTTGCGACTTCATCAGCTCGAACCCCGCCAGGGTGACGGGCACGTAGCCGGTGTGCTGCGCCCACAGCGCGTCGTTCTCCGGCTGGCCGAGGAATTTGTAGAACTGGGCGACCGCCTTGTATTCCGCCGGCGTGCGGCTGGGCGCCGTCATGGCCCACAGGCTGGCGCCGCCAATGATGGAGTTGATCGGGTTGGGGTTCACCGCCGTGTCGATGGGCAGCAGGGCCGAGGCCCAGCGGAACTTGGCGTCGCGCGCGATGTTGGCGCGGGCGGCGGAGGAGTTGAAGCTGATCGCCGCCTCGCCGGCCGGGAACAGCGGGTCGCCCGCGCTGTCGCGGCCGGAATACTTGAAGGTGCCGTCCTTGCTCATGTCCAGCAGGCGCTGGAGATGGTTGACGAAGGGCTTGGTGTTGAACACCAGCTCGGTGTCCAGCCCCTCGAACCCGTTGGCCTTGGTGGCGTATTGCAGGTTGTGGATCGCGGCATACTGCTCGAACTGGATCCAGGCCGGCCACACCGTGGTCATGGGCGAGGGGGTGGGGGCCTTGGCCTTCAGCGCCTGGCAGGCGGCCACCACCGCATCCCAGGTGGCCGGCGGCTTCGCCGGATCGAGCCCCGCCTTCTCGAACGCGTCCTTGTTGTACCACATCACCGCGGTGGAGGAGTTGAACGGCATGGAGGCCAGCCGCCCGTCCGCCAGGCTGTAATAGCCGCGCACGCCGCCGACATAGGCTTCCGGGTCGATCTTGATGCCGGTCTCCTCCGACAGCTGCCAGACCTGCTTCACCGCCGGGCCGGCGGCGAGCATGGAGCCGGTTCCGACCTCGAACATCTGCACGACATGCGGCGCCTGGCCGGCACGCCAGGCGGCGATGGCGGCGGTAAGGGTCTCGGGATAGGTGCCCTTGAACACCGGCTGCACCTCCACCTCGTTCTGCGAGGCGTTGAAGGCGGTGCCGATGCGGGTGATCTCGTCGGCCAGCGCGCCGGTCATGGCG
>CAMFLK010000339.1 GCA_945957135.1 uncultured Rhodospirillales bacterium | reverse complement strand
AGAGCGAGAAGGTGTGCTACAATGCCGGCTACACCAACGTGCACGAGCTGATCCCCTGGCGTACGCTGACCGGGCGCCAGCAGCTCTATCAGGACCACCTGTGGATGCGCGCGTTCGGCGAGGGGTTCGTCACTTGGAAACCGCCGGTGGACCTGAAGACGATCGCCGCCGTGAAGGATGCGCGCCCCAACGGCAACAGGGAGATCGTGCTGAACTTCATCACGCCGCATCAGAAATGGGGCATCCACTCCACCTACACGGACAATCTGCTGATGCTGACGCTCAATCGCGGCGGGCCGGTGGTGTGGGTTTCCGAGACCGACGCGAAATCCGCCGGGATCGTCGATAACGACTGGGTCGAGGTGTTCAACGCCAATGGCGCGCTGACCGCGAGAGCCGTGGTGTCCCAGCGCATCAGGCAGGGCATGCTGATGATGTATCACGCGCAGGAGAAGATCGTGAACACGCCCGGTTCCGAAATGACCGGCAATCGCGGCGGCATCCACAATTCGGTGACCCGCACGGTGCTGAAGCCGACGCACATGATCGGCGGCTATGCTCAGCAATCCTACGGATTCAACTACTACGGAACCGTCGGTTCCAACCGCGACGAGTTCATCGTCCTGCGCAAGATGGCCCATGTGGACTGGCTGGAGGAGACGCGTGAGCCCGCGAACGCAAAGGAATCCACGAAGTGAAAATCCGGGCGCAGATCGCGATGGTATTGAATCTCGACAAGTGCATCGGGTGCCATACCTGCTCCGTCACCTGCAAGAACGTGTGGACCAACCGGCAGGGCGTTGAATACGCCTGGTTCAACAATGTCGAAACCAAGCCCGGCGTGGGATATCCCCGCGAGTGGGAAAACCAGGAGGTGTGGAACGGCGGCTGGCGGCGCAAGCGCAACGGCCGGATCGAGCCGAGAATGGGCGCCAAATGGCGTGTCCTGGCCAACATCTTCGCCAACCCGGACCTTCCGGAAATCGACGATTACTACGAGCCTTTCACCTTCGACTACGAACACCTGCACACCGCCCCGGAGATGAAGGCGTTCCCCACCGCGCGCCCCCGCTCGCTGATCAGCGGCGAGCGCATCGAAAAGATCGAATGGGGCCCGAACTGGGAGGAGATCCTGGGCGGCGAGTTCGAGAAGCGGTCCCGCGACATCAATTTCGAGGGCGTTCAGAAGGACATCTACGGCCAGTTCGAAAACACCTTCATGATGTATCTGCCCCGGCTGTGCGAGCACTGCCTGAATCCCGCCTGCGTCGCGGTGTGCCCGTCGGGCGCGATCTACAAGCGCGAGGAGGACGGCATCGTCCTGATCGACCAGGACAAGTGCCGCGGCTGGCGCATGTGCGTCTCCGGCTGCCCCTACAAGAAAATCTACTACAACTGGGACTCCGGCAAATCGGAGAAGTGCATCTTCTGCTTTCCGCGCATCGAGGCCGGGCAGCCCACCGTCTGCTCGGAGACCTGCGTCGGCCGCATCCGCTATCTCGGCGTGCTGCTGTACGACGCGGACCGTATCGAGGCCGCGGCGGCGACGGCGGACGAGAAGGATCTGTACCAGGCCCAGCTCGACCTGTTCCTCGATCCGAAGGACCCGGCCGTGATCGCCCAGGCCCGGGCCGATGGCGTGCCGGACGCATGGATCGAGGCGGCAGGCCGGTCGCCCGTCTGGAAGATGGCGATGGAATGGAAAGTCGCCTTCCCGCTGCATCCGGAATACCGCACCCTGCCGATGGTCTGGTACGTGCCGCCGCTGTCGCCCATCCAGTCCGCCGCCGCCGCCGGCAACATGGGCATGGACGGCGACATGCCGGATGTCCGTTCCCTGCGCATTCCGCTGCGCTACCTCGCCAACCTGCTGACCGCGGGGAAGGAGGAGCCGGTGGCCCTGGCCCTGGAACGCATGCTGGCGATGCGCGGCTACATGCGCGCCAAGACTGTCGATGGCCGGCTGGACGAACGCATCGCCGCGCGTGTCGGCCTCAGCGGAGCGGGTATCGAGGACATGTACCAGACCATGGCCATCGCCAATTACGAGGACCGCTTCGTCATTCCCACCGCGCATCGGGAATGGAACGAGGACGCGTTCGACCTGCGCGGCTCCTGCGGCTTCTCGTTCGGCAATGGCTGCTCGGGCGGCTCGTCGGACACCAACCTGTTCGCCACGAAGCCGCACCGCAAGCCGCGCAACCCGATGGAGCTGGTGTGATGGCCGCCACGTTCAAGGCCTTGTCCGCCCTGCTGACCTATCCGAGCGAGGAGCTTCAGCAGGCGGCCCGCGAAATCCAGGCGGCGATCGCGGCCGAAAATCTGGTCGGCCGGCGCGCGCGGGCCGCGCTGGCGCCGTTCCTGGACGAACTGGCGACCGCCGACCTGTTCGACCTGCAGGAACGCTATGTCGATCTGTTCGACAAAAGCCGGCGCCTGTCCCTGCATCTGTTCGAGCACGTGCACGGCGAAAGCCGCGACCGCGGCCAGGCCATGGTGGATCTGGCCGCGCTGTACGAGCGTGGCGGCCTGATCCTGTCGGCCAACGAACTGCCCGATTTCCTGCCGCTGTTCCTCGAATACCTGTCCACCCGCCCGATCCCCGAGGCGCGCGGCCTGCTCGCCGACACACTGCACATCCTGTCGGCCGTGCAGGCCCGGCTGGCCGAACGCGGCTCCCCCTATGCCGCCGTGTTCGCGGCGATCCGCGGCGTGGCGGGGGATCGCATGGCCGCGGGCGACGGCGAGCCCGCTCGGCCGGATCCCGGCCCGGACGACCTGGCCGCGCTGGATGCGGCGTGGGAGGAAACCGCCGTCATGTTCGGCCCCGGCGAGGCGGCCGACGGCTGCTCCGTGGACCGGCTGCGCATCCGCATGCGCGCCGGGCAACGCGACGCCCGGCAGGGCGCCGGCTAGGGAGACGGGACCGTGTCGGATTACATCAATGGCGCGCTGTTCGGCTGGTATCCCTATCTTTGCCTCACCGTCTTCCTGCTCGGCAGCCTGCTGCGTTTCGATCGCGAGCAATACACATGGAAGACCGGCTCGTCGCAGCTGCTGCGGCGGCGGCAGCTGCGCTGGGGGTCGAACCTGTTCCATGTCGGCATTCTCGTCATCTTCTTCGGCCATTTCGTCGGCCTGCTGACGCCGATCCAGCTGTTCGACATGCTGGGGATCGGCCACGGCTTCAAGCAGGGCCTGGCGATCGTGGTGGGCGGCCTCGCGGGCATCGCCTGTTTCGTCGGCATCGCCCTGCTGGCGCACCGGCGCTTCCTGGACCCGCGCATCCGCGCGACGTCGAGCTTCGCCGACAACGCCATCCTGCTGATCCTCTGGGTCCAGCTCACGCTCGGCCTGTCCACCATCTTCGTCTCCCTCCATCACATGGACGGGCATGAGATGGTCAAGTTCATGAGCTGGGCACAGGGGATTCTGACGCTGCAACCCTCGGCGGCGGCCTATGTCCAGGAGGTCAGCCCGGTCTTCAAGGCGCATCTGCTGCTGGGAATGACCATCTTCCTGATCTTCCCGTTCACCCGGCTGGTGCATGTGTGGAGCGCGCCGGTCTGGTATCTCGGCCGCCCCGGCTACCAGGTGGTGCGCGGCCGGTCCGCGTCGCGGAGGCCGACGCACCATCGGGCGCCGCGCCGGCCAGCGGAGTAGGGCGATGGCCACGACGATCGTGATCGATCATGCCGCCAGGCGGGGCGACGCGCCCCGTCCGCGCGGCACCGCGCCGTCGCTCGAGTCGGTGAAGATGGGGCCGGTCACCGTGAATGGCGTCGTCATCCCGCGCGCGACGATCGCCAGCGAGGTGCAGAATTTTCCGGCCCCCACCCCCGCCGAAGCCTGGCAAGCCGCCGCGCGGGCACTGGCGATCCGTGAATTGCTGCTCCAGGAAGCCCGGCGTCTGGGCATCGCCGCGCGGCAGCAGGCCGATGGCGAGGGCCGGCTGGAAACGCCCGAGGACGCGCTGATCCGCGCGCTGACGGACCAGGAGGTGCGCACGCCGCTGGCCGACGCGACGACGGCCAGCCGCTACTACGACAACAATCCACACCGCTTCACCAGCGCTCCGCTTTACGAGGCCGACCACATCC
>CAMFLK010000338.1 GCA_945957135.1 uncultured Rhodospirillales bacterium | reverse complement strand
GGCGAGTGCGTCGCCGGAGAATGCCCAGCCCGGACGCGCCGTTCCAGCGCGGAGTTGTGACAGCCGCTCAGTAGGTGGCGGCGAGGTAGTCCGTGATGGCCTTGGCATCCTCCGCCGAGATCGGCGCGCCGAACACCTTGACCATCTTCTGCACCTCGGCATCCCAGAACGCCGCGCCCTTCTTCGGCGGCTGGGTGTTGACGTAGTCGGTGGAATGGCAGGCGCGGCAATTGGCCTCCGCGACATCCATGCCCGGGCCGGGGCGGAAGGCCGCCGTTTCGTCCGGCAGGGCGATGGTTTTCGGCGCGGCCCAGGCGGCGGGCGCGGCCAGCGTCAGCACCAGGGCGAGGCGGAGCGTGCTCATGCCGCCATCACCTTCGTGGTTTCCACCACGTTGCGCATGTAGCCGGGCGGGTTCCATTTCGCCTCCATCGGCTGGGTCTCGCCCGAGGCGTTCCTGGCCCGCACCATGATGGTCTGCGCCCCCGCCGGCAGGGTCACCGCGGCCTTCCATTCGCGGAACGAGTATTTGCCCAGGCTGTCGCCGAGCCGCGCCGGGGTCCAGGCGCGCCCGCCATCGGTGGAGACCGCCACCTCGCTGATCCCGTAGCCGCCATCGAAGGCGATGCCGCGCAGCGGCGTCTCCACCCCGGCCTTCACCTGCGCGCCGTCCTGCAGATTGGTGAGGAAGGAGCGGATGTTGAACCGGCCGATCGGCACGGTGCTGGCGGGCGCCTTGCCCGGCTCGGTGCAGGCGCAATCGTTGTCGGGAATGCGATAGGCGGATTTCATCCAGAATCCGTCGAACACATGGTCGAGCACCTCGATCTCCGACAGGTGCTTCATCCAATACGTGCCGAAATAGCCGGGCACCACCAGGCGCACGGGATAGCCGTTCAGCCAGGGCAGCTCGGCGCCGTTCATGGAGGTCGCCAGCATCACCTCGCCGTCCAGCGCATGGTCCATCGGCAGCGCCTTGACGAAATCGGGCACCGAGGGGGCGGCCGGGCCATCCAGCCCGTTGAACGCCACCTGCACCGCGCCGGCCTTCACCCCTGCCCGCTCCAGCACCGCCTTCAGGGGCACGCCGCGCCAGCGCGCATTGCCCATCGCCCCGTTGGCGAGCTGGCCGCCGGCGATGCGCGGTTCGAAAAAGCCGCGGCTGTTGCCCGAACATTGATGCGCCGCCACGAATTCGATCTGCGGCATGGCGCGCAGATCCTGCAGGGACAGCGACAGCGGCCGGTTCACCAGCCCCTTCACGGCGACGCGGTAGGTGACCGGGTCGATCTCCGTGGGAATGTCGGACAGATGGTAGCGCACGAAGAACGCGTCGTTGGGCGTCAGCAGCCCGTCGTTGAACACGCCGAACGGGGTTTCCAGCTGGGGCGGGCGCTGGGTGAGCACGATCATCGGCCGCTTGCCGGGATAGCGCATCACCGGCCGCTCGCCATTGGCGAAGGGCAAGGTGGCCGTCTCGGCCCGCGCACCGCGCGCGAAGGCGATCGTCGCCGCCCCCGCGCCGATCATCCGCCGCCTGCCCAGCATGGACTCCTCCCCCGTGCGTTTTGCCAAGTCTAACACACGAGGGCGGTCATTTCACCAGCGGCGCGTGTCGGCGACCTCGCGCAGTTCGTGGGTGGAGAGCGCGATCTCCCGCGCCGCCGCCTCGTCCGCTTTCGCCGCGTCGCTCATCACCGGGGCGGCGCCGTCGCGCGGGGCGTAGCCGATGGTGCGCTTCGTGGTCTCGATGTCCCAGCGCATGCCGGGATTGTCGCTCATCAGGTTGAGCACGGCGAAACCCACGCCCTCGGCCAGCACCGCCCGCTCCATGGCGTTGCACAGATCGCGGTTGGACAGCCACATCAGTTGGCCCCACGAACCCCAGCCCATATGCGCGCCGGGCTGGTTGTCGTCGCGTTGCAGATAGCCGATGCGGAAGCAGATGACGGACAGGCCGTCGCGCTCGTGATAGGACCGGCCCAGCCGTTCGCCCACCAGCTTGGACACGCCATAGGCATTGACCGGTCGCGGCTCGATATCCGGCGTGAGCTCCAGGTCGTCGAAGCGATGGCCGGCGACCGCCCAGTTGGAGCTGGCGAAGATCAGCCGCTTCGCCCCCTGGCGCACGCAGGCTTCATAGACGTTCTGGGTGAGATCGAAATTGAACGTCACCGCGTCCGCCCAGCTGGTGCGCGGCGAGGGCCGGCCGGCGAGGTGGATCACCGCATCGACGCCGGCGAACTGCGACACCCAGGCCTCGTCCCATTTGGAAAGATCGGCGGCAGCAACGGCGGAATCGCCACCGGCGTTCACGTCCAGCAGCCGCAGCGACCAGCCCAGCGAGGTGAAATGGGCGCGCAGCTTGGTGCCGATATTGCCGCGCGCGCCGGTGATCAGAACGGTCTTGCTCATCGCCGCCTCCTTCAGTCGAAAAAGCCCTTGTCTTCCTCGGCGAGTTTCTCACGCGCCTTGTCCACGTTGAAGCGCACGCCCAGGCCCGGCGTGTCCCACACATCGATGAACCCGTCCTTGACGATCGGGTCCGGCAGCCCTTCGAGAATGTCGTGCCACCAATCCGGCTTGCCCGAGGGCAGTTCGAAGGCGATGTAGTTGTCCGGCAGCGCCGCGCAGACCTGCACCAGCGCGGCGAGGCCGATCAGCCCGTCCGCCGTGCCGTGCGGGGCCATCATGATGCCGTGCAGATCGGCATATTCCGCCACCCATTTCAGCTCCGCCAGCCCGCCGATATCGCAGGGGTCGGGGCCGATGATGTTGACGGCGTGCTTCTCGATCAGATCCTTGAAGTTCTGGCGCAGATAGATCTGCTCGCCGGTGTGGATCGGGGTGGAGGTGGCCATGGTCACGTCGCGATACACGTCGGCGTTCACATAGGGGCTGTAGTCGCCGGTGATCATGTCCTCGAGCCACATCACGTTCAGCGGCTCCACCGCCTTGGCCAGGCGCAGCGCGTCCTGCGGCATCATGCCCGGCCCGCAATCCAGCGCCAGGCCGATGCCGTCGCCCAGCTCCTCCTTCATCGCCGCGACGCAGGCGACGATGTGCTTCAGCCCGCGCTCGCTCAACATGCCGCGCGACACCCAGCTGTGGAACGGGTTGGGCCGCTTGTCGCCGTAGTGGAATTCCGGGCCGACATCCTTCATGCCCGAATGGAAGCCGATGCCCTGCTTCACCATGGTGAAACCGTAAGGATGCGCCTTCATCTTGCGCACGGAGGCGGCGAAATCCTCCGGCTCGAACCGGGCCATCGGCTCGCGGATGGAGCCGTTGTAGATGCGCACGCGGTCGCGCACCTTGCCGCCCAGCAGCTTGTAGATCGGCACCCCCGCCGCCTTGCCGGCGATGTCCCACAGCGCGATCTCCACGGCGCTGATCGCCGCCCCCCAGGGCTTGAACGCGCCGCGCTGGCGGATGCGCAGCATCACCCGCTCCACATTGGTCGGGTCCTCGCCCACCAGCGCCTCGCGCAGATACATCACGTGCGGCTTGATGTAGGGCTTGGTGTGCTCGATCGGACCCAGCCCGTCAATCCCCGCATCGGTGGTGATGCGCACGACGAGGTTCTGGCCGAACAGCGCGCAGCGCACATCGGTGATCTTCATGGTGGTCCTCTGCGTTTCGTGTCGGAAGGGCTCAGGCCGCCAGGGCCTGCTGGGTCTGGCCGTCGAACAGATGCAGCCGCGCCTGGTCGAGCGTCAGCCACACGGGATCGTCCGGCGCGAGGGTCACGCTGGGGGCCACGCTGACCACCAGCGTGGCCGAGCCGAGCGCCACATAGGCGTAGGTGATGTCCCCCGTCGGCTCCACCGTGTAGATGCGGCCGGGAATGCCGTCCGGCACGATCTCGCGATGCAGCGCGATGGTGCCGTGGCGGGCGCCGACGATGACGGCGGGGCCGGTGGCCTTGCGCGCCCGACCGGCATTCTCGGGCGAGAGCGGCACCACCCAGCCATCGGCACCGCGCAGCACCACCTCGCCGCCGCGCGCTTCCGCCGTGGCGGGCAGCAGGTTCATCGCCGGGCTGCCGACGAAGCCGGCGACGAAGGTGTTGGCGGGGTGGGCGAACTGTCTCTTATACACATCTGACGCTGCCGACGAACTCTAGGGTGTA
>CAMFLK010000337.1 GCA_945957135.1 uncultured Rhodospirillales bacterium | reverse complement strand
CCAAAGAATAACGGATAAAAGTCTTTTTGCTTCTTTTTCTTCAGAAAAAGAAGACCCTTCCTGTCTTCCTGCCCCGTTACTGCAACTGATCCAGCAACGCCTGCGCCCGCGCCCGTTTCTCCTGATCGGCATCACGCGCCACGATGCGTTGCAGCACGGAGCGCGCCCGTGCGTCGCCGGCCGCGCCGAGTTCGAAGGCCAGGGTGTCGCGTTTGTCGAACCATTGGCGGTCGAAGGGTTTCAGCGTCAGGTCGAGGCGCTTCCAGTAGTATTTGAGTTCGTCGGAGGCCCAGCCGGCGTAGATGTCGTCCCAGGCGAGCGGCTGGCCGTCGGCGTTGGCGTTGTCGGGGTTGAAGGGTTCGTGGACCGACTGGTAGCGCACGTCCATGGACATGCGCAGCCGGTCGCTGGTGTTGGCGACGCCCTTGTGCACGGTCATGCTGTGGAAGATCAGCACGTCGCCCAGGCGGAACGGGCCGGACACCCAGCGCCCGTCGAGCGGGTCGGCGATCTCCACCCCGCCGGCGCCGGCGCCGATGTGGAAGTCATAGACCCCGTCGTGATGCGTGCCGGCGGCCACCTGGAGCGGCCCGACCTCCATCGGGCAGTCGATCAGCGGCATCCAGGCGGTGAAGACCTCGGTGCTGCCCTGCACGTTGGGGAAGTCCTGGTGCGCCTTGGTGGTGAATTCCGCGCGGGCGGGGAAGATGTTGCGCATCAGCACGCGCGGGTGGGCCAGGATGGGCGCGCCGAGCATGCGTTCGAACAGGCCGACCAGCGCGGGGTGGTGCTTCAGCGCGTGGTAGGATTCCAGGTGGTTGATGCGGCGGAGCACGTCGAGATAGGCCGGTTCGGGATCGACGCAGAACCCGGCGGGGTCGGCCACCGCCGCCTCCACCGGCCGGTCGCGGCGCAGCCAGCCGGCGTCGCGCACGATCTCGCCCACCGCCCGCTGCACCTCGACCAGGGCGGCCGGCGGCATCAGGCCGGGCAGGAACAGGTAGCCGTCGCGGTCCATGCGCGCGGCCAGGGCCGCGCCGTCGGCGACGATGGCGCTGGAATCGACGAAGCCTCGCATCGGCGTTTACCCCCGGTTATGGGAGCGCACGGCCTCGGCCATGCGCTCGAGAATCATGTCGAGTATGCGTGGCGATGTGGCGAAATTGATGCGGGCGAAGCCGCGCCCCCCTTCGGGGTCGAACGCCTCGCCGGGGCTGAAGCCGACGCGGGCGCGCTCGAGGAAGAAGTCGTGCGCCGTGCCCGGCAGGTTCAGCGCGGTGCAGTCGATCCAGCCGAGATAGGTGGATTCGGGCTTGTGCCAGCGCAGGGCGGGCAGTTCGGCGGTGAGGAAGGCGTCCACCTTGTCGCGCATCCGCGCCAGATGCGGCTTCACCTCGTCCAGCCAGGCCTGTCCGTGCCGCCAGGCGGCCACGGTGGCGTCCACCCCGATCACCGAGGGGTGGCCGAGCATGCGGTGGGGGATGCGGGCGTGGAAGCGCTGCTGCAATTCCGGCGTGCCGAAATGCATCACGCCGCAGGACAGGCCGGGGATGTTGAAGCTCTTGGTCGCCGAGGTGATCGTCACGGTGCGTGCCGCCACCTCCGGCCCCAGGGCCGCGATGGGGATATGCGCGTGATCGTCATGCACCAGATCGGCGTGGATTTCGTCGGAGAGGATGATGAGGTCGCGCGCGGCCGCGAAATCGGCGATGGCCTGCAATTCCGCGCGGGTGAAGGCGCGCCCCGTGGGGTTCTGCGGGTTGCACAGCAGGAAGATGCGCGTGCGCGCGTCCACCTGGGCGGCAAGCGCGTCGAGGTCCTGGACGAACCGCTCGCCGTCGCTGCGCAGATGGTGGTCGATCAGCCGGCGGCCGGTGTCGTGGATCGCCATGTGGAAGGGCGGGTAGGCCGGCAGCTGGAGGATGACGCCGTCGCCGGGGTCGGAGAACGCCCAGACCGCGGCGAAGGTGCCCTGCACGAGGTCGGATAGCGGCTGCACCAGCGCCGGATCGGCGGCCCAGCCGAACCGCTCCTGCATGCGCGCGGCGAAGGCGTCGGCCAGCACGGCCTCCGTGGCGCGCCCCTCGCGCTGCGGGTAGCCGAATTCCTGCTCGCGCACCGTCTCGGCGATGGCGCGGCCGATCGGGTGGGCGACGGTGAAATCCATCTCCGCCACCCAGGCGGGGATCACGTCGGCCGGGTATTTGCCCCATTTGATGCCGCGCTTGTTGCGCAGCGTGTCCATGGAGAGTTCGAACGGGAGAGTCATCGGCAACGCCTTTCTCAAACGGCTCGGAGCGCGCGGTCGAGGTCCTGGTACAGGTCCTCGACATCCTCGATTCCCGCCGACAGGCGCAGCAGGTCCATCGGGCAGGGCGAGCCGGGGCCCTCGATGGACCCGCGATGCTCCACCAGGCTCTCCACCCCGCCCAGCGAGGTCGCGCGCTTCCATAATTCCAGCTTGGCCGCCGTGGCGATCGCCGCCGCCTCGCCGCCGCGCAGGCGGATGGAGAGCATGCCGCCGAACCCGCCCTGCATCTGCCGTCTGGCCAGCGCGTGGCCGGGATGGGTGGGCAGGCCGGGATACAGCACGCTGGCCACGGCGGCGTGGTTGGACAGGCGGGTGGCCAGCTCCATGGCGTTGGCGCAGGCCGATTTCACGCGGATGTCCAGCGTGCGCATGCCGCGGATCAGCAGATAGGCTTCCAGCGGCGCGAGAATCTGCCCCAGCGTGGCGCGCACCCGGCGGATGCGCGTCCAGAACGAATCCTCCTGCGCCGTCGCCAGGGCGCCGGCGATCACGTCCGAATGGCCGTTGAGATATTTGGTGGCCGAGTGCATCACGATATCGGCGCCCAGCGCCAGGGGCCGCGTCAGCATCGGCGTGGCGCAGGTGGAATCCACCGCCAGCTTGGCGCCGGCCGGCCGCGCGATGGCGGCGATGGCGGCGATATCAGCGAGGTCCCAGAGCGGGTTGGACGGGGTTTCCAGCCAGACCAGTTTGGTGACGCCAGGCTTCACCGCCGCGCGCACGGCCTCGATGTCCGAGGTATCGACGAGTTCGACATTCAGCCCCCAGTGCCGTGCCTCGTTGATCAGCCAGTTGCGCAGGCCCCAATACATCACCTCCGGCGCCACCACGTGGTCGCCCGGCGACAAGGCGAGGAACACGGCGGTGGCGGCGGACATGCCGGAGCCCAGCACCATCGCGCCGGCCGCACCCTCCAGCGTGGCGATGATCGCCTCCGCCTCGCGGACCGTCTCGTTGTCCGGCCGGCCGTAGATGTTGCCGCTGCGATACTGGTTGTCGGGGTCGCGGATATAGGTGGTGGCGACATGGATGGGCGGCACCACCGCGCGCGAGGCGGGATCGACATGGCCGAGCGCCTGGGCGAGCAGGGTGCGGGTGGACCAGGCGGGAGCGGTCATCGCGATGCTTTCGGAAATCACAGCCTGCCGGGAAAATGGCAGGCCACGCCGGCCCCGTCGATAGCGCGCAGCGGCGGTACCTCCGCCGCGCAGACGGGTTCGGCGATCGGGCAGCGGGTGCGGAAGCGGCAGCCGCTGGGCGGCGCCAGGGCGCTCGGCGGCTCGCCGCTCAGCGCCGGGCCGCGTCGCTGCCGTTCCAGGCGCGGGTCGGGCACCGGGGCGGCGGCGATCAGCGTGCGCGTGTAGGGGTGCAGCGGCCGGGCGAAGAGCTGCGCCGCCGGCCCGGTCTCCATCACCCGGCCGAGATACAGCACCACGATGCGGTCGCAGATATGGCGCACCACCGCGAGGTCGTGGGCGATGAACAGGTAGGTCAGCCCCAGCCGCTCCTGCAGATCGACCATCAGGTTGATGATCTGCGCCTGGATGTTCACGTCCAGCGCCGAGATCGGCTCGTCCGCCACCACGAAATCGGGCCGCACCGACAGGGCGCGGGCGATGGAGATGCGCTGGCGCTGGCCGCCGGAGAATTCGTGCGGATGCCGGCCCGCCGCCGCGCGCGGCAGGCCGACGAGGTCGAGCAGTTCCGCCACCCGCGCCGCGGCCGCCGGCCCGTCCGCCACCACGCCGTGCAGGCGCAGCGGGCCGGCGAGGATGTCGCCCACGGTCATGCGCGGATTGAGCGAGGCGTAGGGGTCCTGGAAGA
>CAMFLK010000336.1 GCA_945957135.1 uncultured Rhodospirillales bacterium | reverse complement strand
GGTCCACGCCTATATGCTTTGGCTCGTCACCAAACTCGACATCCTCTTCCACCGCTGGAAGACCGGCACTCTGCCGCCGCCTCCGGTGACGCCCGTCCATCGCGCGAAGCGCAATTCCCCTCGCCGTCCCCGCCGCAAGAACTGGCTCGCCGAGCTGATCGACCAGGCTTGCGAAGGCCGGACTCCCGTCATGCCCCTACAGGAGGAACCGGAGGAACGCGCGATGCCGCGCCCCGCGGTTCCCTCTCACCCCGCGCCTATCCTCACCTGGGATCGCCTGCAACCCCACCCGCGCCGCATCGTCAGGGCGCGTTGGTGGGAAGACCCTGGCTGGGCCTGACCCCGAAAACCCTGGATTTTTCAAAACCTTGGGTGATTCCCGAGGCGATGACGCATGTACGGCCGACGAGGGATGCGACGGCAGTGATGCCCGAACCGGTGGTGCGAAAACGAGTAGAGGTTTTTTGCTTCTTTTTTGCAAAAAAGAAGCTCTTCCTTCCCCTTCCCTCCCTACCCGTATCGCTCCTCCGCCCAGGGGTCCGCGTTGTTATGGTAGCCGCGGGTTTCCCAGAAGCCCGGCCGGTCCGCCGTGGTGAGTTCGATGCGGCGGATCCATTTGGGGGATTTCCAGAAGTAGAGGCGGGGGATCAGCACGCGGACGGGGCCGCCGTGGCGGCGGTCGATCGGGTGGCCTTCCCATTGGTGGACCAGGAACACGTCGGGGGCCGCGAACTGGTCCAGGCGGACGTTGGTGGTGTAGCCGTCATGGGCGTGGAAAAGCACGTGGCGGGCGGACTCGCGGGGTTCCACGAGGTCGAGCAGGGTGCGGGAAGCGACACCGCGCCAGTGGTTGTCGTAGCGCGACCATTGGGTGACGCAATGGATGTCCGACAGGCTGTCCTGCTGCGGCAGGGCGAGGAATTCGTCCAGGCGCAGGCTGATCGGGCGGCGGACGGCGCCGTCGATATCCAGGCGGAAGCGGGTTGGGGTGATGTCGGGCTGGGCGCCGAGGTCGAGGACGGGCCAGTCCTTCACCAGGCGTTGGCCGGGGGGCAGGCGGTCGCGGGCGGGGTCGGCGGTGGTGCCGGTCAGCAGGCGGCCGTCGCGGGCCCATTCCTGCTTGCGGGCGATGAGTTTCGCATTGAAATCCGCGGGCTCATCCCCCGGCGGATCGTCAGCAGGCATGGCGCCCTACCCTTTCTCCCGCATCAGCCGTGCCTTGTCGCGCTGCCAGTCGCGTGCCGCGATGGCCTGGCGCTTGTCGGCCTTGTTGCGGCCCTCGCCCAGGCCGAGCTGCACCTTGGCGATGCCGCGGGCGTTGAAATGGATGTCGAGCGGCACCAGCGTCACCCCGTCGCGGCTGACGGCGCCGAGCAGCTGGCGCATCTGCTTGCGTTGCACCAGCAGCTTGCGCGGCGCGCGGGGTTCGAAGCGCGACAGCACGCCGCCCTGGTATTCGGGGATATAGGCGTTGAACAGGTACAGCTCGCCGTCGCGCTCGCCGGCCCAGGCCTCGCTGAGCGTGGCGCGGCCGTGGCGCAGGCTTTTCACCTCCGGCCCTTTCAGCACCAGCCCCGCCTCCACCGTCTCCTTGATGGTGTAGTTGAAGCGGGCCTTGCGGTTCTGGGCGGCCATGCCGTGGCTGATCAGGCCGGATTTGCGCTTGGTTTCCGCCATGTTCGGATCACCTGGGGCTCAGTTCAGCAGGCCCGCCTCGGTCATCGCCGTGCGGACGCGGGTTTTGGTGGCGTCCCCGACCGGGGCCAAGGGCAGGCGGCAATGCTCGCTGGTGTGGCCGAGCAGGCTGGCGGCGTATTTCACCGGGCCGGGACTGGTCTCGCTGAACAGCGCGTCGTGCAGCGGCACCAGCCGGTCCTGGATCGCCATCGCCTGGTCGGTGCGGCCCTCGGCCCAGGCGGTCTGCATCTCCGCGAGCAGGCGGGGGGCGACGTTGCCGGTGACGCTGATGCAGCCCACCCCGCCGGCGGCGTTGAAGGCGAGCGCGGTGTGGTCCTCGCCCGAGAGCTGGCAGAAGCCCTTGCCGATCGCCCGGCGCGTGTGCAGCGGGCGGGCCAGATTCGCCGTCGCGTCCTTCACGCCGATGATGTTGGGGTGCTTGGCCAGCCGCGCCATGGTCTCCACGCTCATGTCGATCACGCTGCGCGGCGGGATGTTGTAGATGATGATGGGCAGGTCCACCGCGTCCGCGATGGCCTTGAAGTGGAGGTACATCCCCTCCTGGGTGGGCTTGTTGTAGTAGGGGGTGACGATCAGCGCCGCGTCCGCCCCGGCCTTCTTGGCGTGGCGGGTGAGGTCGATGGCCTCGGCCGTGCTGTTGGAGCCGGCGCCGGCGATGACGGGCACGCGGCCCTTGGCGACGCCGACGGCGATCTCCACCACGCGCTTGTGCTCGTCATGGTTCAGCGTGGGGGACTCGCCGGTGGTGCCGACGGGGACCACGCCATGGGTGCCCTCGTTGATCTGCCAGTCCACGAAATCGGAGAACGCTTTCTCGTCCACCGATCCGTCCATGCGCATGGGCGTGATCAGGGCGACGAGAGACCCTTTGAACATGGTCGCATCCTCCAGAGCCGAAACAGCATTAAGACCGCGCAAGCTAGGCCCGCGGGGGGTGCGCCGCAAGGCTGCGGACGATATAGGTGGGGGATGCGCATCCGCCATCTCCTGCTGCCGGCCCTGGTTCTGCTCGCCCCCACCCTCGCGCGTGCGCAGGAGGTGATGGGGGCGGTGCGCGCCGGGCAATGGGCGCAGGCGGATGCGGCGGCGGCGCAATATGCCGATCCCGTGGCCGGCAAGCTGGTGGGCTGGATGCGGATGCAGACGCCGGGCGCGGCGAGTGCGACGGAGATCACCGCCTTCCTGGTCACCAATCCCGACTGGCCGGCCCATGCCGCCCTGCTGCGCCGGCGCGACGAGGCGCTGGCCACCGACCCGGACGATGCGGCCGTGCTGGCGATCTGCGACAAGGGGCACCCTGCCCTGTCCACGGCGCTGGCGCGCTGTGCCGACGCCCTGCGGGTGGCCGGCCGCACGGCGGATGCCGGCAACGCCGCCCGCGCCGCCTGGCTCGCCGCCCCGCCCGACCCGGCCTGGGAGACGAAGTTCCTCGCGAAATGGGGCCGCGACATCGGCCGCGAGGACCAGCTGCGCCGCTTCAACCGCCTCGCCTGGACCGACACGGCCGGCGCCCAGCGCCAGCTGCAGCGCGTCAACGGGCTGGATCGCGCGGTGGGCGAGGTGCGGCTGGCCTTCCGCCGCGACGACCCCAACGCGCCGAACCTGCTGAACGCCCTGCCCGCCGCGCAGAAAGCCGACCCGATCCTGTTCCTCGAACAGGCCCGCTGGCTGCGCCGGGCCGGCAAGGAAGACGAGGCGATGGCGCTGTGGCAGGCCGGCGGCCAGACCGCCGAGCGCGCCGCCCCCGCCGACCGCCAGGCCGCGTTCTGGGAGGAGCGCAACCTGCTCGCCCGCCGCCGCCTGCGGGCCGGCGACGGGGCGGGCGCCTACGCCATCGCCTCCGGCCACGCGCAGACCTCCGGCGAGGCGTTCCTGGACGCGGAATTCCTCTCCGGCTTCATCGCGCTGCGCCGGCTGGCGGACGGGCCGATGGCAGCCAAGCATTTCCGCGCGCTGATCGCCGCCTCCAAATCCGTCATCACCCAGGCGCGCGGACATTACTGGCTGGCCCGCGCGCTGGGCGACGGACCGGCCGCCGCCGCCGAATACCGCGCCGCCGCCGCCTGGCCGAGCGCCTTCTACGGCCAGCTCGCCGCCATCGCGCTCGGCGACGCGCCGAAAGCCCTCGCCCAGCGCATCACCGCCCAGGCCGACCCGGCCACCGACGCCGCCCGCGCGCTGGATGTCGCCGGCCGCGACCTGGCCCGCGCCGCCGCCCTGCTGGTGGGCTGGAACGAGCCGCGCCGCGCCGCGCCGTTCTTCCTGCGCCTCGACGAGCTGATGCCGGACACGGCGGACCGGGTGACCGCCGCCAAGCTGGCCCTCGGCTTCGGCCTGCCCGACGTGGCCGTGGCGCTGGCCCGCCGGGCCGGACGCGACGGGGTGATGATGATCCAGACCGGCTGGCCGCTCGCCGCGGACATCCCTCCCGATGCCGGGGTGGAGCCGGCCCTGGTG
>CAMFLK010000335.1 GCA_945957135.1 uncultured Rhodospirillales bacterium | reverse complement strand
AGAGTTCGTCGGCAGCGTCAGATGTGTATAAGAGACAGGCGCACAGCAGGGGCGCCACGATGCCCAGCGGCGCCAGGCCCCACAGCCGCACCGCGCCCTCCGGCAGCGGGGCCATGAGCGAGACGGCGAAGCCGATCAGCGCGATCACCGCCGCGCCGGCCACCACCACCCAGGCGCGGCGCGCGAGCCAGCCCAGGGCGAATGCGGGCACCACCACCGCCGGGCTCAGCAGGTCGTAGAAGACGCCCATGAGCGCGGCGTGGAGCAGTTCCATCAGCGCGCCGCGCCCGGTTTGGCAAAACCGCGCGCAGCTTCTAGCGTGCGCGCCAATCTCGCAACGAATCCTCTGCGGAGTCGCATCAATGAGCCTTCCCCGCCGCGCCTGCGCCGCCGTTTCCCTGCTGCTGCTGGCCGGCTGCGCCGATCGCGGCGGGGTAGAACTCGGCCCCTCCGCCATCGCCGGCCTGTCGCCCTCCGGCACGGTGGAGATGCACGAGGTGCAGGCCGCCTATATCGGCAGCGGCACCGCCGGCCAGGGCACGCTGTTCTTCCGCGGCCGCCGCTATCCGTTCACCGTGGGGGGCGTGGGCATCGGCGGCATCGGCGCCTCCTCCCTCCAGGCCGAGGGCGAGGTCTATAAGCTCGACTCCGCCGCCATGTTTCCCGGCGCCTATGCCCAGGGCCGCTACGGCTTCGCGGTGGGCAACCGCAGCGGCGGCGATCTGTGGATGCAGAACGAGCAGGGCGTCATCATGCATCTGCACGCCAAGCGCGAGGGGCTGATGCTCAGCCTGGGCGGCGATGCCATGGTCATCGAAATGAAGTGACGGGCGCCGGAACTCACACAACGGGAACCAGCCCGTAGCGCCGCATGATCGCGCCCAGCCGGGCCGGGTCCGGCGGGCCTTCCGCCAGGGCGGCGGCCATTTCGCGGAAATAGGCGGGGCCGAGCGCGCCCGGCGTCAGCATGCACAGGCAGCCGGCCGGCGCCGCCCCGTCGTTGCGGAAGCCGTGCACCACGCCGCGGCGGATGAACAGGCTCTGCCCGGGCTGAACCGCGATGTCCTCGCCGGCCACGCGCCAGGTGGAGACGCCGGACAGGCCGTAGATCGTCTCCTCCCAGCTCTCGTGGAAATGCGGCACGGGCATCGCGCCACCGGGCTGCACGGTCATCTCGAACAGGTCGAGCGCGCCGCCGGTGGCGTGGCGGTCCTGGAGGAAACGGATGGCGAGGCCGCCGATGCGGATGACGTCCTCCGCCGCCGGATCAGCCATCTCCGGCAGCAGGCAAGGCGGCGAGCTGCATCCGGTCATGATCGTGTCCTCCCCGCACCGATCATGCGGCCGGGACCGCTTGGGCGGCAAGTCAGCGCCGGCGCGGCAGCACCCCCAGCCCCACCAGCCCGATGCCGATCATCAGCAGCGAGGCGGGTTCCGGCACTTTCTGCCGCGGCGGGTCGAAGCGGATATTGTCGAGGAAGAAGTCCCAGAACCCGGATTCCGTGCCGGCGGTGACGGTGATCCGCGTGCCCGGCGCGGCCAGGCTGATCCGCTGGCTGCCGCCCTCGCCGCCGGAAGGGAGCCAGACGCTGTCGGAATATCCTTCGTTGTCGGCGATGGTGTAGAGCGCGTCGGCATAGATGCCGTTCAGCAGGGTGAAGGACAGCGCGCTCACCGCCTCGCTGAAGGTGATCGTGACCGGGTTGGCGTTGAGGCCGAGGAACGAGCCGTACACGCTGGTCTGGTCGGCCGGCAGGCCGACGGTATGGGTCAGCACGGTGCCGCCCGCGAGGGTCACGGTCAGGCTGCCGAAGGTGTAAACGAGAGTCTGGCTGGGCGCGCCGAAGCCGGTGGGGCCGGTGCGATCCTCGAAGCTGATCAGCGTGGCGTGGGCAGGCTGCGCCAGCAAAGGGACCGCGAGAAGGGCGGCGAGCGTGGTGCGAAGCATGATATGCGATGTCCCTGGCGATCGATGGCGCCAGGGTCACATAATCGTGCTTTCGATTGTCCTAATCTCGGACTGCAACAATCCGAAGCAGGCGGGATGTTCACCGATCGTTGACGAAAGGCCCCGGAGCCGGGCGGCTCCGGGGACCTTCCGCCAGGACGGACTCAGCGCCGGCGGCGCAGCAGGCCCAGCCCGGCCAGCCCGGCGCCGAGCAGCGCCAGCGAGGCGGGTTCGGGCACGTTCGGCGTGGGCTGGTTGAAGCCGACGTCGTCGATGAAGAAGTCGAAGAAGCCGCCGGTGGCGGCGCTGGTCAGCGTGATCATCGAGCCGGTGGTGGCCAGGCTGTAGAATTGCAGGCCGCCGCTGAGGTTGGGCGGAATGACGAAGGTGGAGGAATTCCCGATATCGTCGGCGATCGTGTACGATTCCGCGACGTTGTTGCCGTTCAGGATCTTGACGAAGAAGTTGTTGACCGGCTCGCTGAAGGTGATGGTCAGCGGGTTGGTGTAAGTCGCGCCGAAGGACGCGGTGCCATACACGCTGGTCTCATCGGCCGGCAGGTTGGTGGTGTTGGTGAGGATCACGCCGCCGGAGAAGGTGACGGTCAGCGATCCGAAATTGTAGGTCAGCGTCTGGGCCGGGGCGCCGAACACGCTGTTGCCGACCTGGTCCTCGAAATCGACGATCGACGCGCGCGCGGGGGCGCTGAGGGCAAGGCAGGCGACGCCGGCCGCAAGCAGAAAACGGAATGTCATGGCACGCTCCATACGACTGATCGAAAAAGCCCTGGAGGATCAGCAAACGCCATGCCAGATATTTTCTATTGGTAAATCAATCGATTATCCCGAAATTTGTTAACAGATGTAAAATCAGCCGTACATCCGGCAGGGGGGCAGAAGCATGCATATATCGCTTAATTCGTTGATATCATTCATGAAATCAGTATCCGTTCCAGGGTCGGAATCGTGTAAAGCCCGGCGACGGTCCCGCGCCGCCGCCGGCCGGTAGGGCCGATCATGTCCGGGTTCAACCTGCGCAGCCTCGATCTCAACCTGCTGGCGGTGTTCGAGGCGATCTGCGAAGCCGGCAGCGTGAGCGCCGCCGCCGAGCGGCTGGCGCTCAGCCAGTCGGCGACCAGCCATGCCCTGGCCCGGCTGCGCGAGGCCTGCGGCGACGAGCTGTTCGTGCGCACCGCGCGCGGGCTGGCGCCCACGCCGGTCGCCCAGGGGATGTATCCCGCGGTGCGCGAGGCGCTGGAAACCCTGCGCGCCACGCTGTCCGAGGCGCGCGGATTCGACCCCGCCCGCGCCCGCCGCCGGTTCCGCATCACCATTCCGCACCCGATGGGCCCGTTCCATGCCCTGGCCCTGCGCGCCGCCGCCGCCAGCCGCGCGCCGCTGGTCTCGCTCGGCTTCGACACGATGAGCCTGCCGCCGCTGCTGGAGGAGGAGTTGCGCGACGGGGTGGTGGACCTGGCGGTGGACTGGCTGACGATCGATCTCGACCCGTTCGTGAACACCCGGCTGTTCGACGACCGCCTGGTGGTCATCGCCCGGCGCGACCACCCGGTGCTGCGGCCCGGCCTCACCGTCGCGGATCTGCAGCAGGTGGAATTCGTGCTGCCCCATGCGCGGCGGGATGAACGGCACCGGCCGCCGGCGGTGCGCGAGATCGCGCGGCTCGGCCTGCGCGGCGCGGTGTGGGTGAGCGAGCTGCTGGAAATTCCCACCGTGGTGTCCAGCACCGACCTGGCCGGGCTGTTCCTGGCGAGCATGGCGCCGCTGCTGCAACAGCGGATGGGCCTGCAGGTGCTGCCGGTGCCGCTGCCCCTGCCGCCGATGCCGATCTACATGGTCTGGCACGAATCCCGCCGGCGCGACGCCGCGCATCGCTGGCTGCGGGGGCTGGTGCGGGAGGAGCTGGCCGGATTCGAATACGGCCGGCGGGAGGACCCGCCGGCCGCACACGCGGATGTCGAAACGCTGTCGGGGCTTACTGGGCCGGCCGACCGGTAACGCGCTCCAGCTCCTTCTGATTGAGCATGTCGGTGGCGGACATCCGGACGGGCTTGCCCTTGGCCGAGGCGACCCGCATCGCGCCGCCCTCGCCAGCGGCCACGCGCATCGCGCCACCTTCGCCGGCGGCGACCCGCGTCGCGCCACCTTCACCGGCGGCCACGCGCATCGCGCCGCCTTCGCCAGCGGCGACCCGCGTCGCGCCACCCTCACCGGCGGC